>JARXAL010000146.1 GCA_029865835.1 Verrucomicrobiaceae bacterium | reverse complement strand
CCGCTGCTTGGAGCAAAGAGCATGGCGCGAGCAGCCAGATGAGAGTGAGTGCCGATTTCATCAACGTGCGAAACGGGGTTTGCGAGGAGCGAAAGGTTGAATTTCGACGTCGTTCGGTTGAGGAGCGCCGGGTGTGCTGCGGCCCTCAGTTTTGTATTTTTCGAGGAGTTCCTTCATTTGGCTCACAAGCTGCGGTTGGTCGGCGAAGTGATTGACACGTTGTGCGGGGTCTTCGCTCAGATTGAAGAGTTCACCGGGTTGATCGTGCGGAATGTAGCTGCGTTCGGCTTTGAGCCAGTGGGGTTCGCCATGGGCGTTGTTGTCATCGCCGGTGGGGGCGTCAATGAGCACCCAGTCGCCTTGGCGGATCGCGAATTTGCCCTGAGCGCTGTGATGGATGGTGGCATCGCGAATGGGGGAGGTGAGTTTTTCGCCGAGGAAAACGGGCAGGACGTTCACGCTGTCTTCGGCGGCGTTTTCGGGCAGTTTTGCTTCGAGAATGGCGGCGACGGTGGCGATGAAGTCCACATGGCACATGGTGTAATCGTTTTCGGTTCCTGCGGGAATTTTGCCGGGCCAGCGGGCGATGAATGGAACGCGGTGGCCGCCTTCCCAGGCGTCGCGCTTGGCACCACGGAGGTCGCCTGAGCTGCGATGGTCGAACTGCTGGGCGCGATCATACACGCCGGGTTTGACCTCGCCAGTGACCTCGGCGCCGTTGTCGCTGGTGAAGATGATGAGCGTATTGTCAGCCGTGCCGGAGCGCTGCAGGGCATCGAGCACTTGTCCGACACTCCAGTCGGTTTGATGGACGAAGTCGCCGTATTTGCCTGCCCCTGATTTGCCGACGAACTCTGGAGCTGGTACGACGGGGTAGTGCGGCGAGGTGAGGGGGAAGTAGAGGAAAAAAGGCTTCTTGGTCTTGGCTGTATCCTCGACCCAAGTCACGGCGTGGCGGGTGAGTTCGGGTAGAATGTTCACCAGTTTCCAGTTTGGCACCATGGGTCCGGGGATATTGAAAAGGCCACCTTCGGCCCATTGAGATGGGATGCCGAGAGTGCGATTGTTTTCGATGAAGCCATATGGCGGGTAGTTCGGCACGATGGTTCCGAAGTAGTGATCAAAGCCGCGTGTGATCGGTCCGTCGGCGACGGGTTGGGTGAAGTCCACATTGCTCAGAGCGTTATTCACGCCGCCAAGAGCGGGTTTGCCATCGGTGGTGGCGTAGTTCTGACCGAGGTGCCATTTCCCGATGCAAGCGGTCGTGTAGCCGTGCTGTTGGAGCAGTTTTCCCACCGTGAGCCGATCAGGCGCGATGAGTGGTTTGTCCCACGGTCCGAGTACATTGCGCTGAAGTCGTGTGCGCCACGAGTAACGACCTGTTAGAAGCGCATATCGAGTGGGGGTGCACACCGATGACGGGGAATGCGCATCCTTGAACCTCATGCCCTCGTTGGCGAGGCGGTCAAGGTTTGGGGTGGGAATTCTCGAGTGCTCGTTGTAGCATCCGAGGTCGCCGTAACCCAGATCATCGGCCAGGATGAAGACGATGTTGGGCTTCTGCATGGCGCCGAGCAAGGAGAACGGGGCAAGGAGCGCAAGCAGGCTGACAGAGAGGCGTTTCATGTATTTTGGGTTAAGATTCTGGGGCGGTCGATCATGCAGACTGGTTGAGAGAGTGAGCCGTTTGCCTGGGTGCCGGTGTCTTGACGGTTAAACTCTTTGTATCTTGTGAAGGCTGCACAAAACGATGTTTATCTGCAAGACAGATGTGAGAGTATCGTTACCGAGCTTCGCCATCGCCCGAAAGAGTCAGCGAGACAAAACCAAGAGCCAAGAATGCCTGCATGATCCGCTTGTTCGTCACTTCACTCACACTGATTATTGCCGCACATGCTGCTGCGGAAGCCGTGTCGGTGAAGATCGTGCCTGGTGTTGGCATAACGCGGGGAGGGGAGCCATTTTTTGTCAAAGGGGCGGGGGGTGACGAGCATCTGGATGAACTTGTTGCCTCGGGTGGGAATAGCATTCGCACGTGGACTACAAATGGACTGCTGGAGATCCTTGATGACGCACAGGAGCGAGGGCTGACTGTTTGTGCGGGCATCTGGTTGGAACCGGAGTGCAGTTGGTTCTCGTATCGGAATGCCGAGCATTGTGAACGCCAGATGGAGCGTGTGACGAAGGAGGTGACTGCCTATCGTGATCACCCAGCTCTGCTTTTTTGGGGCATTGGCAATGAAGCTGAAGGCGATGGCAACAACATGGCCTACTGGATTCAAATGGAGAGGTTGGCAAAGGCCGTGAAGGCATTGGACCCATCGCACCCCACTTTCACCGCTCTGGCAGGGCTGCAACCTTTGAAGATTGCAGGGCTCAATGGACTCACGCCCAGTCTCGACTTTGTGGGCATCAACACTTATGGCGCGCTGCCTGCGCTACGGGATTATTTGGCGAGAGAAAAGTGGATTCGCCCATGGGTGGTGACCGAATACGGGGCGCGCGGCTTTTGGGAAAGCCCACGCGCGAAATGGGGGGCGCCGATCGAACCGTTCAGCGGTGCGAAGGCAGAGGTCGTCCGCAAAGGCTACGAAGCCGCCGTTGCGCCTGGTGGCGACTGCTGGGGCGGCTATGTTTTCCTTTGGGGTCAGAAGCAAGAGGCAACCTCGACTTGGTTTGGGATCTTCACTGAGAGTGGGGAATCGACTGCGGTTCGCGATGTGATGCACGAGCTTTGGAAGAACCAGCCGCCGCCGGATCGTGCTCCTGAGTTGACGAGCCTCACCAGCGATGTTGCCAAAAAGGAGATCGAGGCAGGCAGTGAATTCACAGCCCAGGCCAAAGCCGCCGATCCTGATGGTGATCCACTCACTTACCATTGGACTGTCAGCCCTGAATCTTCTGGTCGCGACAAAAACGGCAAGGAGCGTCCCACCAAGCCTCTACCTGAATGTGTCATCACAGCCGAAGGCCCGTCCGCCACCTTCCATGCTCCCACCAAGCCCGGTGACTATCGAGTACATTTACTCGTGACCGATAGTCGCAAACGCGCTGCTACGGGAAATTTTCCGATTAAGGTGACCGAGAAGGG
This sequence comes from Verrucomicrobiaceae bacterium, assembly GCA_029865835.1. Lineage (GTDB taxonomy): Bacteria > Verrucomicrobiota > Verrucomicrobiia > Verrucomicrobiales > Verrucomicrobiaceae > JAGRPD01. The sequence goes on along the minus strand of JARXAL010000146.1, from coordinate 5,193 downwards.
CGCTGATCGGACCAAGTAGAGGCCTTTGACTTCCTTCCCTAAAGATTCACTCAAGGCTTTTCGCCTGTTATAACCAGTAGTTGGCTCTGGGGAAAACGACGTCTTTGTCGTGTAATCCAACGGGCGCACCGATGGCAAAACTGTCACGCAAACTTTGCGTCCACTTGCCTGCGCAATCCGTTTGGGGTAGAGAATATGATGATGAGTTTAATCTGCTTCAATGACTCAGCAAGTTCTCGACTCACTCTGGGCGTAGGCGCGCTTCTGCTTAGTTTTGTTACCCTTCTACTGCCCCCCGCTAGCGCTATGGCGGCACCGGTTTATCGCCTTCAAGTAGCGCTACCACCGACATTGACAGTGGGCGAAGAACTCCAGCCGTGGGAGGCCCAAATTCGCATCCTGCGCCCGAGTCCTGGTGATAACTTTTGGTATCGCCTGCCGCACATCGTGCAGGTCACAGGTGATCTTCCGCCTGGCATTCGACTGGCACAACAGGGCTCTAATTTCTTTGAGCTCCCAAGTTTTGTAGGTACACCGACACAGGCGGGGCAGTTCACCGTGCAAGTTCAGGCGACGATGTCCGATGGACTAACCACAGAGAAGGAGACCGTTATCTTTTTTGTGTCTGATCCACGGGATGAAAGCTACACGGTACAGACCTGGGGACTGTCCAGATTCCGTCAAGGCCTTCAGGTCGGGAATGCAGGTGCCTTTCTTGTCAGCCAGAAGCAGTCGCTACTGAGAGCCGCTGTGCAGGTGCAAGCGTCAGGATTACCAGCAGGCATCTCAATTGCAGCAAGTGGATCTGAAGGTTACTACTCGATTCAAGGCACTCCTGAGGTCGCGGGTCAATTTACCGTGAGGCTTGTCTTCACGTGGCCAGATGGCTCGCCCATTGCTGAGACCACTGCTGACTTAGAAGTGCTACCAGCCGACTACAAAGCTCAACAAACATTGTCAGTCGTCGTACCCGGAGCCATTCGGAAAAACGTCGCCTACGCTCCGTTCGGCTACCGTGCACCCTTCCTTTTTGTGGAGGATGAGTTCGGTGATCGCTCATCAGAACAGCTTACGGTTGTCGCTACCGGATTGCCCCCAGGCCTAACAGTAAACACAGAATATCCTGGCAGTGGTTTCCTCGTTGGCCGTCCTACTGAGGAGGGTACCTTTGCCACCACATTCAAAGCCACTCTGCCAGACGGCACGACCACCAATGAAGTAAATGTATCCATCGTAGTCTTGCCTGCGGTCCCTTTTGCCAACCTAGCCGGCACGTATGACAACGTCGTGCAGCGCTCCGAGGAGCTCAATGGCAACAACGGAGGCCGCCTCCGGTTCACCATCACACGCGGCGGACAAACCAGTGGTTTTCTCATCCACAAGCTCGTTCGCTATCCGTTCGCCAGCTCAGCTGTCACGCTTGATTCAGAGACAGGAGAAATAGTCATCAGCCCACCACGTGCAGGAGTGACTGTGCGTGGACAAATCGCCCTCGATGATGAGTTTTCTACCTGGAACCCGCAGCCGTACATAAGCTTCACCGGCGACTTAACAGACGACAACAACTCCACACCAATCAACGGTGCCCGCGTCACCGTGCGCAGCGCTGCTGACCCCAGTCCCTACGCTAGTGAGCAGAGGGTCAATCTCGTCTTCGTCAACGACAACACTAGTGCCCCCAATCAGCCTGCAGGTGCCGGTTTTCTGTCGGCTAGCATCTCTCCCCTGGGGAACGTGACACTCACCGTCTGGGCTCCTGATGGTAGCGCACCGGTTACTCTTGCGACCACGCTTTCCGAAACATCGTATGGTGCCACGTTCCCTGTCTATTTCGTTATTCCCAACTCCAGTGGCGCCAGCACACTCATCGGGCAAATTTTCATCAATGCAGAAGGCGACTCCGCAGGGGAACTCACGTGGTATCAATCAGCGACGAATCGTGGTGGCTTTCCAGAAGGTATACCCCTTGTCTCTTACGCCGGCGTCATTGGCTCGCGCCACGTCCCTGAGCCTTCGGGATTGAACATTCTCGGCCTCGAAGAAAGCATCCTCAATGCCCAGCTCGACCTTATTGGTGAAGACGTCCCTGCCGACGCTGAAGTCTCACTCACCGTGCAACGCAACAGCATGAGGGCGCTTGCCAGCTCAAAGGTGAGTGGGGTGAAACTGAACTTTGATCGAAAGACAGGCCTCCTGACCGGCAGTATGACCATGCCTGCCACCAAAACCAGTCGCGCCCGCGCTGTCATCTTCCGTGGCATTCGCACTCCGAATGGTGCAGGTATGATCGGCCACTTCAGCGCTCCCAGCGCAAAGAAACCCAGCGTTCGGAGCACCGGAATGCTCAAGGTGAGCGCTCGATAAGCGTCTTCGCTATGGCGACTTAGCGTCCCAAAGCTTTTGCAACAAAGTGAACATTTCCGGGTCGTGCTGCTTTAGATCGTCTCGGGTGAATGGGAAGAAGTCGTTGCGGCTAAAGTAGGCCTCAGTGCATTCGGCGAAGTATTCCTGCGGATTGGTCATCGCGTAAGCTCGGTCCATGTGGATGCGGCCCTCGCTGTCCTTGCGTTCGACGCGGTCATACTTGCCGCTGGACTTGGCTTTATCGTAAGCGGCTTTGATTTCCAGGTTGCCATAGCTCATGCGCAGTGTGCGATGATGAAAAGCGTGTGCGAGCTCATGAAGGGCAAAATTGGGCATGCGGCGACATTCCGCCTCAAAGATGCGCACGTTGGTGAATTCGACGGCTTTCTCCATGGCTGGGTCACGACCGTTTTCGCGCAGCCAATCCGCACCAGGATGATATTCGGCTCGAGGCGGGGTTTTGGGATACTCGGGATTGATCCAGAGAGGCACCTTTTGCAATTCAGCGACCGCCTTTTTGGGAACAACCCGCACGATTTCCTCCAACTGCGCCTGGAGGAGCGGGAGTGCCTTTGCCAGAGCTACGGCCTCAATGTTTTTGCTCACATGCACCGTCCAGCCTGCGATTTGGCGCTCGGCATGTGATTTCGTGCTCGTCGCATCATCTGAGCGCTTTTGCGCTGCCTCGCGGATGGTGGCTTTGGCTTGTTTGAGGCGTTCAGGCCATTCAAACTTGGGTGCTTGGGTGGGATCGTAGCCTGCGAGGTGGCCGGTGAGCCTTGTTGTTGGTTTGGTGTATTTCAGTTCCGTGTCCCCGAAGACCTCAAGGCAGAGCGCGGCGAGGCCGGGATCATAATCGAGCAGTTCTGCGCGTGTGTTGACATGGTTGTGATCGTGATCGTTCTCGCGGTTGTTGTCGAACCAACTTTGCACGCCCTCGGCGAAGTATTCGTGATGATTCACGCTGGCATACTTGCCCTTCCATAAGCCGGCTTTCATTGCGGAATCGTAGGCGGATTTGACTCGTTTATCGAAGGTTGGATCGACGTTTGATAGGCCGCGCAGGTGGATGTTGTGAGCGAACTCGTGAATGAAGATGCACTCGGTCGAGTAAGGGTCGCCTTCGTAGGCCAGTAGATTTTCCTCCGCGCAGGAGCAAAAAGGATCCGTGGCGCTGCCGCCCATGCCACGGGCTCGGGCGTCGCGGTAGTCTTTGATGGGCATGGTCTCGAAGCCGGGCACGGGCAGTTCTTCCAGCCAGGTCCACTCGGGCTGATCGGTGGTGAACTCATTGTGGGCCAGAATGCAAAGCCGGGAACCGCTGGCGATCATCGCCGCGCGCACATCGGGCCGTTTTGCGAGCATGAGATCAGCAAGGTAAGCGGCTTCCTTGAGGGCATAGGGGCTGACTTTCGAAGAGGCGCAGATCGGATAGCCGTGAGCATTAACCACCTGGGTGTAGAAGGCTGGGACGCCATTTTTTGCGGCCGGGTCATAGCGGAACGTCTGCACGGGCACCTGGCTGACGACTTCCGTTTCTTTGTTGGCATCGACGATGACAAATCGATGGCCGAGGGAGGTGCCGATGATGATCTCTTTTCTGGGCTGGATTTTGCCGTTCGGCACGCGTTTGCCATCCTCGCTTAACCAGAACACTTTGACGTCGGTGTCGCCCGCGTTGAGGATTTGCAGCTTGGGGCGATCCAAGGCGTGGAGTAGCCCAGCCTGGACGAGCAGGACGATGAGAAGCGTTCGAACCATGAGAGACAAATGGTTTAAGCGAAGGGATTCCTGCGACACAAGTCCAATCTCTGCCTGTTGATGTTCGAAACCGGGCAGGATAGGTGAACCTTTTCGCGGCACTTTGAAGTGCGTTGCCACTTGAGTTGGGGTTCAGCTTTGGAGCCGTTGATTATGCGGTGGTGACTACTTTTGGCGGAGGACGCGGATTTTGTGGGATTCGCTGTCGCCGATGTAGATGCCGCCGTCTTTGTCGGCGTAGATGCCGTGGGGGCGGGCCATTTCGCACTTGAGGGGGTCGGTGGTGGTGCCGTTGCCTTTTTTGCCGGTGCCGGCGATGAGTTCGATGGTGTTGGTTTTGGCGTCGATCATGCGGATGGAGTGGCTTTCGCAGTCGGCGAGCCAGACGTTGCCTTGTGCGTCGATAGTGATGCCTTTGGGGCCGGAGAGGGTGGCTTCTTTGGCGGGGCCACCGTGGCCGGTGAAGCCGCTTTTGCCGGTGCCGGCGATGTGGTGGATGAGGCCGGCTTTGAGGTCGAATTTGAAGACTTGGTTGCCTTCGCGGGTGGCGAGCCAGAGGTTGCCGCTGGGGTCGAAGTCGAGGGAGCGGGGGCCTTTCAAAGGGGTGCCTGCGATGGGGCTGCCGTCGGGGGTGGGGCCGGGGGTGCCGGTGCCGGCGAAGGTGGAGATGAGGCCGGTTTTCATGTCGATCTTACGGATGACGTGGTTGCCGATGTCGCAGATGTAGAGGTCGCCTTCGGGGCCGAACTGGATGCTGTGGGGCTGTTTGAATTGGGCTGCTTTGGCGGGTCCGCCGTCGCCGCTGTAGCCGGGTTTGCCGGTGCCGGCAAAGGTGGTGAGGATGCCGGTTTTCATGTCGATCTTGCGGATGGCGTGGTTGACCATGTCGACGATGAACATGTCGCCTTGGGCATCGAAGCGGAGTTCGTGGGGTTTGCTGAAGGTGGCGGCAAGGGCGGGGCCGCCGTCGCCGGTGAAGCCGACAGCGCCGGTGCCTGCGACGGTGGAGATGATGCCGTCGGGGGTGATTTTGCGGATGCGCTGGCCGGTGTATTCGCAGTAGTAGTG
>JARXAL010000102.1 GCA_029865835.1 Verrucomicrobiaceae bacterium | reverse complement strand
CCATGGCTGGCACTGCGGCCAATGGTTTGTGGGGAATTGGTTCCGTGGATGCCGATGCCCGCTTTGCTAAGTCCGATCCACATGACGCCGACCGGATTGTTTGGGCCCATGGGAAGGTTGTAGTAGTTGGAGCTTCGCACGCCGTATTCGAGCACGCTTTTGTCCCAACGGAACGTGGGCATTTGGGCAATGCCAACGATCTTCCAGGTGCCGGGAGGTGTGGCAAGGCTGCCGCTGCCTGGAGTGATGGGCAGGCTAACGAGGAGTTTCTCGCCTTCGTAGACGCCGAGTAGTTTTTCGCGGGTGTCGATTTTGATGACCCGCGTGAGCAATTCAGGGACTTCGGGCAAGCTGCCGATTTGAGTGAGTTCCTCGATGAGAAAAGGCTGCACGGCAGGGACTTTGAGAGTATCCCCGGGCTTGAAGGAGCTCATCTTGAGCGGTTGGTTGATGTGCTCGAGAAATTCAGGGGAGCAATGGAACCGTTCTGTGAGAAACTCGATCACCGAGTCGTAGGGAAGGTACTTTTTCTTGCTCTGCGCCGAGGGTTGACTGGGCAGGTCACCAATGAATTTGAGGTCTTCAGGCCGGATGGTGTAGGTGGTGTAGATTTCCGGTATGCTGGAAAGGTCCAAAGTGTGATTGGCGAGCTCGGTCTCGGGGAGGCCATTAGCGAGCTGGTAGCGTTTGAGCGCTTTGGACGTGAATTCACCGGGGCGACCATCCACTTTCCCTGGGCCAAAGAGTTGCGTGTCGAGAAAGATTTGCAGGCGCAGAATATCGTCGACAGGCTCGGGGGCTTTCGGAAGCGGGTCAGGGATGGCGGCGGCGGCCGCGGCAGCGAGAGAGACGAGGAAAAGGATACGGGCGACTGAGGGATTCATGAAAACAGAGTGCAAAAAGACCGGCGCAGCATGAAGCATGCAACGCCGGTCTCATTAATGCATGAATCCTTGGGAATACAAGGTTCAGCGCGTGACGATACGATCAAAAAGTGTCTTGAATCACCACTTCCTCATACGGCAACTGGCCGGGCTTTGGCCAAGCAGGCTGGGTGCCTTTGCCAACGGCGATCATGAAGGAGATGACGTGGTCTTCGGGGAGCTTGATGATTTTGCCCACAGCATCGAAGTCGAATCCATCCATGGGGCAAGAATCATAGCCCATGGCTTTGGCAGCAAGCATGATCGTCATGCCAGCCAAGCCACAGGAGCGCATGCATTCGTCGCGCTGAACCTGCTCACGGCCTTCATAATACGGACCGATAGCAGGAACGAGGAAGTCCTGCACCGGTTGTGGAGCGTTTTTCCAGTAGCGGGCGGCATCTTTTTTCCAGGCATCTTTGTCGGCGCACATGACAATGAGGAGAGAAGCATCGGTGACTTGGGCTTGGTCCCACGCGGCGGCACGAATTTGCTTTCTCACCTCGGGATCGAGCACTGTGACGAAACGCCAGTGCTGGATGTTGAAGGCGGTGGGCGCCAGCATGGCGGTTTCGAGCAGTTGACGAATTTCCGCATCGGACATGCGATGATCGGCGTCGTAGTGCTTGATCGCACGGCGGGACTGGATGGCTTCGAGGGTATTCATGGGTGTTTGGCGGGTTTAGGAACGTTTGGCGTGGAGTTTGACGTGGAGGTGAATGTGGTCGTTGACCACGTGTTTGCCGAGGAAGGCAAAAAGGCGACCTGAGCCGTAATGACTGCCGAATTGAGTGCGGTCGATTTCGAATTGGGCCTGGCCGGTGAGGTGGTCGGTGTCGGCGGCAGCTATGACTGCGGGGATACTGAGCGGTTGCGTCACACCCCTCAAGGTGAGGGAACCGAGGAGCGTGTGATTCGGCAAGCCAGGGCTAGCCGAGGCAATCGCAACGGCGCTTTCGCAGACGAAATCGGCTGTGGGAAAGTGGTCCACGGCGAAGAAGTCCTCGTCTCGCAGGTGGCGGATAAGCATGGCATTGTAGGTCGAATCTGCGAGGTCTTCGCAAGCTATGCTGTTCATGTCCAAACTGAAACGTGCGCCCTGAAGTTGGCCGTTTGCGATTTCGAGCTGGCCCCCGGCGAGTTTGACGGTGCCGCTATGGTGGTTGAAGAGATTGCGACCCGTCCAGCGGACGATACTGGTGTCGCAATCGACCTGAAACACGCCATCAGCGCAAGGCGGTTCGCTGGTTCGGCCATGGCCATCGGTTGCGAAACCTTGACCGATCCATTCGGTCAAGCCACCACGAAAGTCAGTTACCTGGGTGTATCCAGCTGACCTCAGCTTCTCCGCTGCGACGGATGAGTCGAGTGACGGATCGCCAGCGCCATAAACCACGACGGAGGTAGCTTTGTCCGGGACAAGTTCAGCGACCGATGAAAGGAAAGCCATCTCGTAGACACAGGCATTCACCGCTCCCGGCAGATGCTGTTGAGCGAAGTGCTCGTCTGGAAGCACATGCAGCAGGGTGATCGGAGCCTTCGCCTCAATCAGGGCCTTCAATTCGGGGGCGGTGATGGTTTGCATTTGAGTGGATGATTAGGCTGCCAGAAAGGGATAGTCGGTATATCCTTCGGGTCCGGGTGAATAAAACGTCCCTGGATTCGGGGCGGTGAGATCGGCACCAGCGGCGATTCGGGCAGGAAGATCGGGGTTTGCCAGGAAGCTCGTTCCAAAAGCGACGGCATCGAGTTGCCCCGCAGCAATGGCGGACTCAGCTTCGGCTGCGGTGTAACCCATGTTGCCAATGAGGACACCCTTGAAGGCAGCACGAGCTGGAGTCATCACGTCACCTTGTTGTGCCTGGAAGAAGTCCGCGCGCATCATGTGCAGGTAGGCCAAGCCGTAATCGTTGAGTTTCGTCGCGAGATAGCTGGTGAGGGCAATCGGGTCACTGTCGATCATGCTGTTGTAGCTGTTCAAGGGGGAGATCCGCAATCCGACGCGGTCTCCACCCCAAACGGTTGAGACGGCTTCGACCACTTCAAGCATCAAGCGGGCGCGATTTTCGATGCTGCCCCCGTAAGGACCGGTGCGCTTGTTGGCACCATCCCGAAGGAATTCGTCGAGCAGGTAGCCATTGGCACCATGAACTTCGACGGCATCGAAGCCAGCCTCCTTCGCGTTTTCAGCCGCCTTCTTGAAGCCGGCGATGATGCCGGGAATCTCGTCGTCGCTGAGTTCGCGTGGGGTGACGTAGGGCTTTTTGCCTTCAGGGGTGTGGACTTCGTCGCCGACGATGGGTAGGGCGCTCGGAGCGACAGGTTGGGCACCTCCATTGAGCAATGGGTGACAAGCGCGGCCCCCGTGCCAGAGTTGGAGGGCGATTTGTCCGCCTTTGGCATGAACGGCATCGGTGACTTTTTTCCAGCCTGCGACTTGGGCTTCCGAGTAGATACCGGGTTCCATCCAGAAGGACGAGTTGCCCTCCATGACCATGGTGGCTTCAGCAATGATTAGACCGGCGCTGGCGCGCTGGCTGTAGTACTCGGCCATGAGATCCGTGGGATTGTGATCCGCATCCGCCCGGCAGCGGGTCAAAGGGGCCATTAAGATAAGGTTTGGCAATTTGAGAGCACCGACTTGGAGTGGGGAGAAGAGAGATGACATAGAAGTTTGGTTTGTTTTGAGTGTGAGTGATCTGTTTGAAATGAGTTCTGAGTTAATCCGTCGAAGTCCGTGGCCGCCAATGCTGCTTCGGCAGCCTGAGCATGCTGTGCGGGAATGGGTCAACCACCATGCATGACAAGAGCGCGTTCTACGACGGCGCGGCCGGCTTCGATTTCGTCGTTGATGACTTCCGTTACACCGAGACGCTTGAGACGCTCTACGTCTGAAGCGAAGCGGGCCCTGGCCAGGATGGGCACGTCAGGGCGAGCTTCCCGTACCATTTCCATGGCGTGAACGGTCACCGGTGCAGCGGGAAACGTAAACGCGACCATTCTCGCGGTGGCAAGACGAGCCAGCGCCCAGGTTTCTTCGTGGCTGGCGTCGGCAAACAGAACGGGCTGTTTTTCGTGTTGCAGTTCTTGGACGGTTTCAGCGTTCAACTCAATGACCAAGGTGGGAACTCCGGCATCGAGAAGGGCCTTGTTCAGCGCTTGACCCACGGGACCATAGCCGCAGATGATCGCGTGATCGGAGAGGCTTTTGGTTCGTTTCCTCAGAATCGCGTCATCTTTGACAGGCACCGCACGTCGCCCCCATCCCAAGCGCTCCAGGATGTCGTGGATAGGGTCACTGAGGCGCATCAGGGCAGGCAGGACACCCATTGAAAGAGCGACACCTGCCAAGAGCACCTGTTGAGCTTCGTTGCTCCACAAACCCGCAGGCCCCGCTTTTTGAAGCAGCACCAATGAGAATTCGCCTGCACTGGCCAAGCCAAGGCCCCCAATCAAAGCCTGCCTTGGAGCCAACCCCATGAAGCGCCCGATCAACGTAATGAGGGTGCCCTTCAGTAACAGCAGCAAAAACGCCATGCCAAGAATAGGCTGCCACAAGGCAAGCGCCACTTTCACATCGACCATCAAACCCACGGAAACGAAGAAAAGCGTGAGAAAAAGGTCCTTCAGCGGCAGCACATCCGCAAGAATTCGATGCTTGTAGATCGACTCGCTCACAGCCAAGCCTGCCACAAAGGCACCCAGCGCCAGCCCGAGTTCCAACATGCCCCCAACGAACGCCAAGGCGACGCAGCAACCGACCACGGTCAGAGTGAATAGTTCGCGATTGCGCGTACGGGTCACTGCTCCGAGTAACCAAGGGATGATCCACTTGGCGAACACGATCGCCAGCAAAACAAACAGGCCCCCGCGCATGAGTAACCCTGTCAGGCGGGTCCCCACGGGTTCGGCATCAGCCGCCGTTGGTAGCAAGACCGGCATGATCAGGAAAAAGACGATGATGAACAGGTCCTGAAAGATGGCCACTGCCAAGGCAAAGCGGGCACCAGGACTGGTTGAGAGGTGGAGGTCCTGATACGTCTTTAAGCTGACAGCGGTGGAACTCATGGCTAGCACGACCGCGAGGACGATCGCCGCTTGCCAACCCACACCCCAAAAGCCAATGGCCAACGCTCCTCCCGCAAAACCGCAAAGCCCCATTTGAAGACTGCCACCACCAAACGACAGGCGCCGCAAATACTTCAACTCGCTCAACGAGAACTACAAGCCCAGCGTGAACATGAGTAGCATGACTCCGAAATCTGACATTTGCGCCACGCCAGCCTGCAATGTGCCACCACCGAGCCAATCCAGCACCCCACTATTGGCGATGACGATCCCGCAAATGAAGTAGCCTGCGAGAAGAGACTGTTGCAGTCGCAGCAGCAGCAGGGAAACGAGCACCACCCCCATCAGCATGATCGCCAATAGCACAAACAATGGCGGCAATTCCGCCGCCGCCAAAAAGTTCATGGGTGGCATTCGTGGGATGATCACCTCTCTCATCTGCCGCAGAATCCAGCCAGCTCAAGTCCGCAGACAAAAAAAGGCGCCTCTTAGGTAAAGAGGCGCCATCGAATCACGAGCCGTGGTGCGGCTTCGTGAAGCTACTTGATTTCCTTCAGTACATCGGTTTTCACCGCCCCGGCCAGCTCCAGGACATCCGCCTCTTTCAACTCGCTCCCCTGAATCTGAATCAAGAACCGATTATCAACGACGATCTGTCCCATGCCTTGGTCTTTTTGAATGCTGACAGTGTTGGCACCGGCTTTCTTCATTTTCATGCCTGCGAGGCCGGCAATCGTGGGATTGGACATGAGCCCAATCACCTGACCAATCATCGGAGAGTCAGCAATGATGGTGATGGTGGCGTCGCGATCTCCCTTGGTGTATTTGCGCTCCACCGTCGTGCCTCCGCCCAGCACAGAAAGGGCGTTGCTGTTGTTGACTTCGCCGCCTTTCCATTCGCCAATTTTTTCGGGAAGAGCGCTCGAAATGGTGCCGCCTTTTTTTTCATTGATGCCATTCACAGCGACCTGCAGGCTGGTGGAGGCTTCCGAGTACTTACCTTCTTTGTAAAGCTTCAGCGCTTCATTGATGGAGTCCTCAACCTCATCACCGAGCAGGCTTGAGACAAAAGCGAGAAGGCCAACGCCGACAAGGGAAGAACGTAGTTTCATGGTTCCTCAATGAAAGGGGATTCCGCTTCGGGTCAACTTCGTATTGGGAAGAACTTCGTGACTTGGGTGGCCTAAATCCCCCGCTGGCGAATCACTCACGACGCTCTAGGATCGGGTCTGATGCAAGAAGACCCAATCGAAACGCCGTTTCTTCACGGAAGTCCCCTGGGGCGCGCTCAATTCAAGGCGATCCCAGACGATTTTGTCGTTGAGGAATTGCTCGGCTTTGAGCCTTCTGGTGTGGGGGAACACTGCCTTGTCTGGGTCGAAAAACGGGATTTGGACAGCAATGCTGCCGGGGCCAGGCTGGCTGATGCGTTGGGTTTGCGGCGGCGACTGGTCAGTCATTGCGGCTTGAAGGATCGCAATGCGGTGACACGGCAATGGTTCAGCATTCACATTCCAGGTCAACCTTCTCCGGAACCCGAAGCACTTGAGTCGGAAGGGCTCCGGGTTTTGCGAGTGACTCGTAACACGCGGAAGCTTCGTCGCGGCATCCATTTGGGCAATCGATTCACTATTCGCCTGCGTCAATGTGAGTTCGATGCAACCGCCGCTAAAGAGCGATGGGACCTGATTACCCGGGAGGGGGTTCCGAATGTCTTTGGGCAGCAAAGGTTCGGCAACGAAGGCCGCAATGTAGGGAAGGCATTGGCCATGTTTCGCGGAGAGTTCAATCCAGGTGATCGTTTGTTGCGTGGGATTCTGCTTTCTTCTGTGCGCAGCCATTTGTTCAATGCCGTGGTAGCCGAAAGAATGGCGCAAGGCCTTTGGAATCAGGCCCTGAAAGGAGAAGTCTATGGTTTTCCAGACAATGGCACCCTTCTACTGATCGGAAACCAGCGTGGTGATGAAGCCGAACGCTTCGCGGCCGGTCGAGTTGAACTGACTGCACCTCTTTGGGGATGTGGGGAGTTGCATACGGTTGAAGATGTTCGAAAAATGGAACTTGAAGTCATGGCTCGATATCCCGAACTCACCAAGGGACTAGAAGATGCCGGACTCCGACAGGAAAGGAGGGTGATGCGTTTGCGCCCAACGCACTCGGATCTGGTGGTTCTGGAAGGGGGAGACCTGCAATTGAGTTTCAACCTGCCAAGAGGAACCTTCGCCACAGCCTTGCTTCGAGAGTTGGCCCTGTTAGTCGAGTGCAAACAGGGCTTTGAAGGTGATGCCCCATGTCAAGAATAGACAAGGCACTTCGGGATATGGCATCTCCATAGCATTGACATCATGGCCCGAATCCATTCGTATGACGTTCCTACCATCTCGTCATGAAGCTAACCCATTTCTTTGGACTCCTGTTTATCACTGCTGTGCACGGAGCTGATCCCGCTATCCTGAAAACGGAATACATCTACGACACCGGCCCTTACCCACAGATTCACGCCACAACCATCGTAGAAACGCCCGCCGGGCTCGTCACGGCGTGGTTTGGAGGAACGGCGGAAAAAAATCCCGATGTTTGCATCTGGGTGTCGCGGCAGCTTCCCGATGGCAAGTGGACCGAAGGCGTCGAAACAGCCAACGGCGTGCAAGCAGATGGCTCGCGGCATCCCACCTGGAATCCGGTGCTGTTTCAGCCGAAGGACGCGCCGTTGATGCTCTTCTACAAGGTCGGACCATCACCGAGCACGTGGTGGGGTGAACTCAAAACGAGCCCCGATGGCGGCAAAACCTGGTCCGCAGCGCAAAAGCTGCCAAAAGGCATCTTTGGGCCGATCAAGAACAAGCCTGTGCAGCTAGCGAATGGCGACATCCTTTGCCCCACGAGCAACGAGACCGACACGAAGCCCAGCGTCTGGGCGATCTACTTCGAGCGCACCTCAGATCTGGGCAAAACATGGAGCCGCACGGAGCTGCTTCACGATGGTTTGAAGATCAGCGCCATCCAGCCGAGCATCCTCTTCCTCGGCGGCGACAAGCTGCTAGCCGTCGGCCGCACTCGTCAGGGCAAGGTCTTTCAAATCGTCTCCGAAGACGCGGGCAAGACCTGGGGCGAGATTTCACTCACCGATCTGCCAAATCCCAACTCCGGCACCGACGCCGTGACACTCGCCGATGGCCGTCATCTGCTCATCTACAACCACACCGCCAAAGGCCGCAGCCCGCTGAACCTCGCCGTGAGCAAGGACGGCAAGACCTGGGAAGCCGCGTTGGTCTTTGAAGACGCGCCGAAAAGGGAGTTCAGCTATCCCGCTATCATCCAGACCAAGGATGGCCTCGTCCACATTACCTACACTTGGCAGCGGGCGAAGGTAAAACACATCGTGCTCGATCCCGCGAAGCTCATCAAGTGAAACGACGAGCTCGGACTTAACCCGACATTGAAGGCACTCGATAGGTTTGAGCATGAGTCGCTCAATGCTCCCCTTTCCTTGGGGGCATCATGGGAGGTGCTGCCGCTGCGGGCAGCAAAGCTTTGAACAACCAAGCCTCTGCAACTTTCAAGCACCTCAGATGGCGGAATCTGGGTTGAACCAAATCCTTGAAACATCCTAACGCCTCCAGCTCACCATCTATCGACCCCCAAAGCCCGAGCATGGCAACTCAACGATGATCGTGTATCCCGATCTGGGATACGCCAAGGAAGTCATCAACCACAGCATTCAAAACACGCGAGTGGAGCATGCCGTCTCAACGCTCAATTCGTCTGACACATGTTCGGATTCTTAGCGTTCACGTTCAGACATGAAATTTTTCCTGATGTTTTTCTGCGGCTTCACGTTCAGTGCTTTCGCCGACATCATTCCTGCGACCTTTGATCTTGCTGAGATTCGAGACATTTCGACCCTCGAGACCCGGATCATTCAGGATTGGCAGCCCATGCCCAAGGTTCGGGGAGTCAAACAGAAGCTTATCGAGATCACACTCTGCGAATGGTGGCCAGAGCAAAAGGTAAGGGTGCCAGTGACGTTTTGTGCGCCGGATTCGGATAAGCCGTGCGAGAACATCCTCGTTACAAACATGGGCCTGGCCTTAAAGCCTGCCTCGCCTGCCGGGGCCGACTTGAAATTACTCACTGATTACGGCGTCGGTATCGTC
>JARXAL010000278.1 GCA_029865835.1 Verrucomicrobiaceae bacterium | reverse complement strand
ATGCATTGGCGTGACGGCGTGGAGATTTACATCCTCGCCGCTTTGGCCTATTACCTGTTTCTGTTTTTTCGAGCGACACGTGGGGCACGGATTTTGACGGGGCTGCTGGTGCTGTTGCTGAGTTTGACGCTCATTTCGCGGCTATTGGAACTGGCTGTGATTAACTGGTTGCTGGAACGGTTTTCAGTGTTCCTGGTGGTGGGTTTGGTGGTTATTTTTCAGCCTGAATTGCGACGGGTGCTGGCTGAATTGGGGAGTCACCGGTTGTTTTCCTTTGGGAATCAAGAGAACGAGGCTTTGGATGAACTGATTGAGGCGATGAAGCTGCTGTCTGCGAGGCGGAGCGGGGCGTTGTTTGCGTTGCAGCGGCACATTGATTTGAAGCCCTATGCGGAATCGGGGGTTGAGCTGGATGCGGCGATCACACCCGAACTGATCACGACGATTTTCCACCCCAAGACTTCTTTGCATGATGGAGGGGTAATCGTGGACCAAGGCCGGCTTCGAGCTGGTGGGTGCGTCTTTCCGGTGAGTCAGAGAGAGGTGAGGGACCGTGCTATTGGGTTACGACATCGGGCAGGATTGGGAATCACTGAAGAGACGGATTCGATCGCGTTGGTGGTTTCGGAAGAGAGCGGGGCGCTTTCGGTTTGTTTTAAAGGAGAAATTGCCCATGATTTGGAGCCGGAAGAGCTTAAGGAGATGGTTACACGCATTCTTCAAGGGGGAGGATTGAGGAAGAAGTCACTCGAACTTGAGGAGGGTAAGACACATGAAAAAGGGCGCTAGTATTGGGGCTTCGTTTTTGAAGGTGCTGACCCGGAATTGGAGGGAGAAGCTGCTGGCGCTGGCGCTGGCATTCCTGTTTTGGTATCTGGTCAGGTCGCAGGCGGTGGTTCGGAGCGGTTACCTGTATGAGCCGCCCACTTTTCCGGGACGCGGCCAGCTTTGACTTCCCGGTTTTATTGCGGTAAACAGCGCGCTTCCATTTATGTCAGCAAAACGCCAATTTTTCGGTACCGATGGGATTCGTGCGGTGGCCAATCGTCATCCGATGAGTCCCGAGTTTGTCATGAGACTCGGCCAGGCTGCGGCGGTTGTGTTGGGTGGTGTCACGGGTGATTCTGGGTTGAGGCCGAAGTGTGTGATGGGTCGGGATACCCGAGCTTCAGGGGAGATGTTGGAGGCTGCGATTTGCGCGGGATTGAATTCGGCCGGGGTGGATGTGATTCTGGTTGGTGTGCTGCCAACACCCGCGATTGCGTTTTTGACTCGTCAATTGGGAGGGGATTTTGGGATCATTGTTTCGGCGTCGCACAACCCTTTCTACGATAATGGAGTGAAGTTCGTGCGCGGCGATGGGAGCAAGCTCAACGACAAGACCGAGTCTGCCATTGAAGACATCATTTTGGGACGAGGAGACTATTCGGAGCCAAGGCCAGAGGGACGCGGGCTGGGGCGGGTCTCTCGTTTTGGAGATGGACTGGAACGCTATGTGGCGCATGCGCTGGGATGCATGGATAATGTGAGGCTTGACGGTATCCGGGTGGCTTTGGACAACGCGCACGGAGCAGCCTATTTGTCTAGTTCGGAGGCGCTCACGCGATTGGGAGCGGACCTGCAGGTTTTTCATTCGGAGCCCGATGGATTCAACATCAATGAAGACTGCGGGTGTACGCATGGGGAGGAAATCGAGCGACTCGTCAAGCAGTCGAGTGCTCATGCGGGACTGGCTCATGACGGGGATGCGGACCGGATTTTGTTATGTGATGAGAATGCGAGCGCCCTGGATGGTGATGAGTTGCTGGCGATTGCGGCGGCATCGATGTTGCGGAAGGGGACGATGAAGCACAACACGCTGGCGGTTACGGTGATGAGCAATTTTGGACTGGATGATCTTGTTTCGGGGCTTGGAGGGCGAGTGGTGCGGACGGGGGTGGGAGATCGGTATGTGCTAGAGGCAATGCATGAGAGGGGTTTGAACCTGGGTGGTGAACAGAGTGGGCACATCATTTTTGCGGATTGGGCAAGCACAGGGGACGGGTTGGTGGCGGGATTGCAATTGCTTCGGGTCATGAGGGAGACTGGCGAGCCCCTGAGTGTGTTGCGCCAGTGTTTGAAGAAGTTTCCTCAGTCGACGCGCAATTTGCGGGTCAGTCAGAAGCCGCCGATGGAGGAGCTGAAAGAGGCGAACAAAATCATCAAGGAGACTGAGAAGAAGCTAGGCGACTATGGGAGGGTTCTTTTGAGATACTCCGGGACTGAGCCGCTCATCCGGTTATTGATTGAGGGGCGTGACGTGGAGTACCTTGAAGCCCAAGCGGACAAAATTGCCTCAGCGGTGTTGGCGCAAATCGGCTAAGTTTTCGGAATGGCTCATTACTTCATTACAGGTACGGACACGGATGCCGGGAAGACCTATGTCACCTGTTTGTTGTTGGAGTCATTGCGGCGGGCGGGACGAAGTGTGGCCGGATACAAGCCGTTTGTTTGCGGGCCGCGCACGGACGCGCATCAGCTCTTGGACAGCAGCTCGCCCGGGCTGACGCTGGAGGAGGTGAATCCAGTGTGGTTGAAGTCGTCGGCGGCACCGTATGCGGCTGGGTTATTGGAGAATAAGCCTGTGTCAATCGAGGTGGCGAGGGCTGGCTTTCACCATTTGGCAGCGCGTTTTGAAGATGTGTTGATTGAGGGTGCCGGAGGGTGGGAAGTGCCACTAACGGCGAGTGAGACGCTGGCCGATTTTGCGCAGGGCCTTGGAGTGCCGGTTGTGCTGGTTGTGAACAATCGCCTGGGTGCGCTCAATCATACGATCCTCACGGTGCGAAACATCCAGGCGCGGGGGCTGATGTGTGCGGGAGTGATCTTGAACCATGTAGGCGAGGAGCGGGATGCGGCGTCGATCTCCAATCGGATGGTGCTGGAACGGTTTCTGGAGGTGCCGATCCTTGCGGAAGTGATGCACGGTGAGACGGAGATGGATTGGCCTTTGTAAAGTGTTGGCGGGAAGGACTGACGTTTGTTTGGAGTTTTCAACCGCTCCGGGCTGAGTTGAATGCGAGGGTGAAACGGGTCTGGAGGTCGAGTAACTCCACGTCTGAGAAGGGTTTTTTCTCATCGCATGCCCAGACGGTTCCTGGCCAAGCCACATCGTCCCGGCTGCGCCCCACGATGTGAACGTGGAGTTGATTGACGATGTTGCCGATGGCGGCGACGTTGATTTTGTCGACGTGAAAAGCGTCTTTGACCCAGGTCGAGAGCTGCCGAGTTTGGCCACAGACCTCTTCAAACTGATCAGCGGGTAGTTCATGCAGTTCCGTGACTGCCGTTTCGGGGATGAGAAGCAGCCAGAGGAAGTGTGCATTGTTTTTCAGCAGCACACGGCTTCGGCCGAGCCGGCCTAATTCGATTGAAGAGCCAGCCAAGCGGTGATCAAGTTCAAAATCCATGGGATGAGTTATCGACGGAGGGCGAGAGAAAAGCATGAAATTTTTGTCCGGTTTTTTTTGTTCGACGGGGTAGAGTGGGAAGTAGTTGATGAACACAGACGAGACGCACGCGGCACAGGCTTTTTTGACGCACCATGACTTTGTCAAAGGTGTGGCGCTGAAGTATGCGCCTTGGCCTGGTTTGGTGGAAGATATTTGCCAGCAGGTGTTTCTTGAGTTTTTGGCGAAGGAGGATCGGTGGGATGTGAGCCGGGATTTGAGGCCACTTTTGGCGACGATGACCCGGCATGTGGCGATGCGGTTGTGGAGGGAGCGGACGCGGCAGCAACCCGAAGTGGTGCAAAAGCTAGCCGAGCATATTCGTCAATTGGCGGAGAGTCAGGAGGCGCCTCCGCGATATGAAGAGGAGATTGCTGTGTTGCGGAATTGTTTGCAGAAGCTGCCGGAGAAGAGTCGAGAATTGGTGGAGCTTTACTATTACAATGAGGTGGGGACACCTGAGATTGCAGAGCAGATCAACATGAGGACGGACACGGTTTGCAGGGCGTTGTCACGGGTTCGGGAGAAATTGAGAGAGTGTATTGAGCGCTCGATGGAACGGGGAGGTGCGGCGCATGCCTGAAGTGGATACGCTGATTCAAAGGTATTTGGAAGGGGTGCTATCCACTGATGAAGCGGAGGCTTTGCACGGCTTGATTGAAGCGAATCCTGAGGATGGAAGGCGGCTTTTGCGACATCTTGAGATGGATGCCATGCTGCGAGCGAGCAAGGGGCTGACAAATGGGGGGATGCGGGCTCCGATGCTGCTGCCGAAACGTCGGTTCACGGTGACAACGGTTGCAGGCGTAGCTGCGCTTGCCGCATGCGTGGCATTGGTGGGGGGATGGATTGGATCGGGTCTGATTGAGTCAACTCGGAGCGAAAGTGAGGCGACGACGGCGTCGGTGGCGGTCCTGACGCGGGCGGTGAATCTGGAATGGGAATCGCCCGCGATGACAGTCGGTACGCCGCTAGTGCCCGGGGTCTTGAAAATGAAATCGGGCCTGGCGCAGATTGAGTTTTATCATGGAGCTCGGGTGCTTATTGAGGGGCCTGCGGAGTTTGAGTTGGTGTCGGCAGGAGAGGCGACATGCACGAGAGGAAAGCTCAGCGCACAGGTGCCGCCGCAGGCAAAGGGATTTCGGATCAACACGCCGAAAGGCACGATTGTGGACCTTGGGACGGAGTTTGGATTGGATGTGAGTTCAGGGACGTCTGAGGTGCATGTTTTCAAGGGGGAAGTGGAGTTGCACCCGGTTTCTGACGCGATGCGCTCGTTGAAGGAAGGTCAGGCGCTCTCCTTTGCCGGCGCGCCGACGTCGCTTGCGGCGAATCCCTTGGGGTTTGCGTCGTTGGGAGACATTGATTCGAGGACAGTCGACTCACAGCGGATGGAGTTGGAACGGTGGAAGGCGAAGAGCCAAATCTTGAATGAGGATTCGGCATTGAAGTTGAGATTTGATTTTCAAGATCGGTTGGGCTCACGATCGTTGATGAATCAGGCTGGGGCGGAAGGTAGAAATGGAGATGGGAGTATCGTCGGGGCGGAATGGACACAAGGGCGCTGGCCCGGTAAGGGTGCCCTTGAGTTTCGGAACGTGAGTGATCGTGTGCGACTCAGCATTCCTGGCGAAACGAAGGCATTGACGCTGGCGGCTTGTGTGCGAATCAACGGGCTAGACCGAGTGTTCAACTCGCTTTTCATGTCGGAGAGCTGGGGGGACCGCAAGATTCATTGGCAGATCACCCGCGATGGGTTGATTCGCTTGGGGGTGGCGGGTAGCGGCGGGGATCGACATGTGGATTATGACGCCCCTGTGTTTTTCACGCCGGAGCGGTTTGGACGGTGGATTCAGATCGCAGTGGTGTTTGATCCGACTGCCAGGGAGGTGCGCCACTATGCAGAGGGGGACTTGATTGCCCGGCTGCCGATGAAGGATGCGACGCCGTTGAGGATCGGGATTGCGGAACTGGGAAATTGGAATGATTCGCGACAGAAGGGCGGGGTAGCTATTCGGCATCTGAGCGGAGCTATGGACGAGTTTGCCCTTTGGGACCGAGTGCTTCGTGACGACGAAATTGCAAGGCTGGCGAGATGGTTTTGATGTGTTGTGCTGGGGTGACAAGGGTAAAAAGGGGCCGGTTGTTGGTAGCTGATGTGGTGACCTCAGCTTGGAGCCGTGCCGTTGTTGGAAAGAGAATTGATCTGGTTTGAAATTTTTTTGTCCGGTTTTGCTGTCTCGTGCGGTATAAGTTTTCCCCCAGTCATTCCAACTATGAAGATCCTTATTCTCACCCTCGCCCTCGTGGCGTCTTTTACCTCGGCGCAAGAGTACCTTGAAATCGCAGCCAACCCGGGTGGTGCCGGTCAAGGCAAGACGGTCGTGCTCGTCGCCGGAGACGAAGAATACCGCACTGAGGAGACGATGCCGATGCTGGCGAAGATTTTGGCCAAAACGCACGGGTTCAATTGCATCGTGCTTTTCTCGACGGATGAAAAGGCGGGATACATTGATCCGAACAACCAGAAGAATATTCGAGGAACGGAGGTGCTGGACAATGCTGATCTGATGATCATTGGCACACGGTTTCGTCAGTTACCGGACAGCCAGTTGGCACCGTTTGCACGTTTTTTGAATGCGGGTAAGCCAGTGATTGGTCTACGCACGGCGACGCATGCTTTCTCCGGCAGTGCCAAGACGGGTGAGTTCAAATGGGCGGACTTTGGGTTGAAAATTCTTGGTGAGAAGTGGGTGGCGCATCATGGCGCGCACAAGAAGGAAGGCACACGCAGTGTGTTTGAAACGGCGAATTTGAAGCATCCGGTGCTGCGCGGAGTGGAGGAGATTTTTGGCACAACGGACGTTTACACGGTGAAGAATCTGGATTTGAACAAAGCGACCGTTCTGCTGCGGGGAGCGGTGACGGAGAGCCTGAATGATCGCTCGTATCCGGTGAAGGGTCCGAAAAACGACCCGATGCAGGCGCTGGCGTGGTTGTTTGAATACGCAACGCCAGATGGCAAGGGCAAAGGCAAGTCCTTCTGCACCACGATGGGTGCCTCGGTGGATTTCGCTGATGAAGACTTGCGCCGCTTGATTGTGAATGCCTCGTTCAACCTGCTCGGCATCGAGGTGCCGGCGAAGGCCAAGGTGGACTTCATCGATCCTTTCCAGCCGACGATGTATGCCGCCATCAAGGGCGACTATTACAAGCAAATCAATTTGAAGCCCGGCGACTTCGCAACGGGCAAGAGCCCTTCCACAGGCCTGCCTGGTGACAAGAAGAAGGAAGTTGCCGCCAGCGAGCAGCCTGCTCACGCGCCAAATGCTGAGCCTCCTGCGGCGGCCTCAGCCCGAGCTCAGGCCGTGGCGCCTCCGGCCAAGGGTGAGCGGATCGTGCTCATCGGCAACGGACTTGCTGAGCGCGACACCTGGTATAGCCGCATCGAAACCGAGCTTCACCTGCGCTACCCGAATGAAGAACTCTTCTTCCGCAACATGGGTCATGTGGGCGACACTCCGGGCTTTCGTCCGCATCCAGCACGCGTCTCTCAGTGGGCCTTCCCTGGAGCGGAGAAGTTTCATCCTGACAAGCAGGTGCATCACGGCAAGGGCTTCTACTCCACGCCTGACCAGTGGCTCACGCATTTGAAGGCGGACACCATCGTGGCCTTCTTTGGCTACAATGAATCCTTCGATGGACCGAGCAAGGTGAAGAACTTTGAGGACGAACTCGACGCCTGGGTGCAGCACACGCTGAGCAAGGCTTACAATGGCAAAGCGGCTCCGCGTCTGGTGCTTGTCAGCCCGATTGCCTATGAAAATCTGAGCGCCAAACGCGACCTGCCGAATGGCGACAAGGAGAACGCTAACCTTATCCTCTATTCCGCCGCTGTGGAGACTGTGGCAAAGAAGCGTGGATTGACATTCATCGACCTGTTCTCACCCACGAAGGCGCTTTACGACAAGACCGAGCAGTCTTTGACGACCGGCGGTTTCGTGCCGAACGAAGAAGGTTATGAGAAGATTGCCGACCTGCTTGCCACCGGGATGTATGGGCATCAAAGTCGCGAGTCAAAGGCCGATCCGAAGCTCGTTCATGAGGCCGTGAAGGCCAAGGACTGGTTTTGGAACAACGACTACAACATCCTCAACGGCGTGCATTCGCACGGTCAACGGTACAATCCCTTCGGCCCACAGAACTATCCGGACGAGGTGAAGAAGACCCGCGAGATGGCTGCGCTTCGTGACACTCTGATTCACGAGGTGGCCACGGTGAAAAAGAAGGACCTTGCCGTCGATGACAGCAAGACGCACGCGCTTCCACCGGTGCCGACCAACTACCAGCCGAGCGTGAAGAACGGTAGCACCGAGTATCTCTACGGCGATGCCGCTGTGAAGTCACTGACCGTGCCTGAAGGCTACAAGGTTGAGATGTTCGCCAGTGAGAAGGAGTTCGCCAATCTCGCCAACCCCATGCAGCTCTCTTTTGATGACAAGGGCCGTCTCTGGGTCGCCACGATGCCGACCTACCCGCATTATCGCCCTGGTGATGCGTTGCCTGATGACAAAATTTTAATCTACGAAGACACGAATGGCGACGGCAAGGCTGACAAGGAAACTGTGTTTGCCGACAAACTGCATCTGCCCATTGGCTTCGAGATTGCCCCAGAAGGCGTCTATGTTTCGCAAGAGCCAAACCTTGTGCTGCTAACCGACACCGATGGCGACGACAAAGCGGATCGCATGGAGATCGTGCTCGGTGGCTTTGACACGCACGATACGCATCACGCCATCAGTGCGTACACCGCCGATCCGAGCGGTGCGTTCATGCTGTGCGAGGGCGTCTTCCTGCATTCGAATGTCGAGACGCCTTACGGTCCGGTCCGTTGTGTTGATGGTGGATTTTTCCGCTACAGCCCGCAGCGCGGCCAACTCGAGCGCACCATTCAGATGAGCATCCCAAATCCGTGGGGCTTCGTGTTCGACCAGTGGGGCCAGGACTTCTTCCTCCACACCTCCGGCACCAGCATGAACTGGGGGTTGCCCGTGTCTGTGAAGCCCACCTTCGGCAGCAAGACGCCGAGCACGCCGGACCTCATTCCTTCGGCACACAAAGTGCGTCCGACGAGCGGTCTCGAGATTGTCTCCTCACGTCACTTCCCCGATGAAGTGCAGGGCGATATCATCCTCGCCAATGCGATCGGTTTTCTCGGCATTAAGCAGCACAAGATCGAAGACGATAGCACCGGCTGGAAGACCAGCTTTCGCCAGGACCTTCTTGTCAGCAAAGATGGCAACTTCCGCCCCGTTGATCTCGAATTCGCGCCTGATGGCAGTCTTTATGTGATCGACTGGCACAACGTTCTTATTGGTCACATGCAGCACAACGCGCGTGACCCGCTGCGCGACCATGTGCATGGTCGTATCTACCGCATCACCTACCCGAGCCGCCCGCTGGTGAAGCCCGTGCAGGTCGAAGGCGCGCCGGTTGCTGCTTTGCTCGAGAACCTGAAGGAGCCTGAACTCCGTGTCCGCTATCGGACCCGTCGCGAACTGCGCAGCCATCCTGCGAGTGAAGTGATTCCCGCGGTCAAAGCCTGGGCCGCCAAGCAAACCGACGTCCATGCCAAGCTCGAAGCCCTTTGGGTCACGTGGGGTATGAATCAGGTCGATGATGGTCTGCTGCGGGAGATGCTCGCCTCGCCAGATTTCCATGCGCGAGCTGCTGCCGTGCGCGTGTTGCGTTACAATCATCATGTCATTGCTGATCACGCAGCGCTTTTGGAAAAGGCCGCTGCCGATGAACATGGTCGCGTGCGGCTGGAGGCGGCTGTGGCGGCGTCATGGTTGCCCAATGTGGCGGCGGCGAAGAAGATTGTGGAGGTAGCGGGCAGCAAGCCTTTGGATGTTTGGAGTCAGGGGGCGGTGAAGACGGCGATGGACCGCTTGAATGGCGTGGTTGAGGTGGAGAAACCGGAGTTCGCCGAGATCCCGGCGCCGGGGCATTTGAGTTCCGTGGAGAAGGCACAGTATATGGCCGGGCAGAAGGTGTATTTCCGCGAAGGTCACTGCGCGACCTGTCACCAGGTCAATGGCAAGGGTTTGGATCCTGCGTTTCCCTCGCTGGAGAAGAGTTCGTGGGTAGCGGGAAGTCCGGAGCGGCTGATTAAGCTGGCGATGTACGGGCTGATGGGGCCGTTGGAGATCAATGGCAAGAAATACGATGGTCAGGTGCCGATGACGCCGTTTGGCGGAATGCTCAAGGACGATGAGATGGCGGCGGTGCTGACGTTTGTGAGGAACAGCTTTGGGAACAAGGCCTCCGCGGTGACGCCTGAGCAGGTGAAGAGCGTACGGGATGCGAACGCCGGGCGGGTGATGTTCTTCATGACGGACGAGTTGTTGAAGCAGCATCCGCTTGAGTAGTGTCAGCCGGGCGTGCCGGATGGTTCAGGGGGCGCGGCCTTCTTCGGTGTCCATGAGATCGAAGAAGGTCACCAGGTCGGTGCGGTGGGCGAGGCCGGCTTCGGCGCGTTGTTGCTCGAGGCCGGGGGTGGCGGGGTCGCGCCAGCCGCGTTTTTGCATGAAGCCATTGAAGAGTTCGATGTGTTCGGGTTCAGGCTGTCGACCGGTTTGAAAGCACCATTGGAGGATATCCTCGTCGGTGCCGCCTTCGAGGGTGCGGGCGGTGAGGGCTTCGTAGGTGACTCCGAGGAGGCGGCAGATGCGGTCGTCGAAGGTGCGTTTGCCCTCGATGACGCCGAGGTGGTAGCCTGGGGGGAGTTGGCCCTGGGCTTGGAGGCGGATTTTGTCGAGGATACGGCCGAGGACCATGATGCCGCCGATGGTGTCGCGAGGGGAGCGAATGGGAAAGGACATGAGGGATGGGTAAACAGGGAAGACCGCTTCGTAAAGGGAATCGCGACCCGAGTTGCGAGGAGGAAGAGTTGGGCGGGTGAGCGTCTCCCGTCGCTCACCCGCCTTGGGTCTCTCTGTTTTGCGGCTCTTTAGCCGACAGGGTGGTCGCGTTTGGTGGAGTTCACGCGGAAAGGGATGGCGAAACATGGGCCGACCGAAGACGCGGTGGTCGAGATCACTGCGGTGTTCGGGGTCGGAGGAGAAAACGGAGGAACCATTGCGATTGGGTTATAATCGATCCAAACAATTCGTTCCATTTCATGTTGATTCAAAGATTGTTCGTTTCTATCAATGTGAAAAATCATCCAGCTGAATTTTCATCACTTGAGGTATTTTCATGCGATCGCGAGGGAGGGCAGTTTGACGCGGGCGGCGAAGCGTTTGAATTTGTCGCAGTCGGCGTTGAGTGTGCAGTTGAGGAAGTTGGAGGAGTCGTTGGGGCATCCGTTGTTTGATCGGGAGCATAAGAGTCTGGTTTTAACGGAGGCTGGGAAAGTGGTGTTGGACCATGCGGAGTCGATTTTTCGGTTGGGGGATGATTTGGTGGACACGTTGCAGCAGCGGAGGTCGGATCGGCGTCAGGTGCTGCGGGTGGGAGCGGTGGCGACGCTGTCGAGGAATTTCCAGATGCGATTGCTGGGGGACTTGGCGCGACGTGAGGATGTGGAGCTGGTGTTGCGGTCCGGGAGTTTGAGGGAGTTGTTGACTCAGATGCAGGCGCATACGGTGGACCTGGTGTTGTCGAACCAGCCGGTGAGGCGGGATATGGAGACGAATTGGTTCAGTCATTTGCTGGCGGAGCAGTCGGTGAGTTTGGTGGCGGCGAAGGACAAGAGGAAGAAGGTGTTTCGGTTTCCGGAATTTTTGGATAGGCAGCCGGTTTTGGTGCCGAGCATGGAGAGTAACATTCGGACGGCGTTTGATTTGGTGATGGAGCGGTATGGGGTGAGGCCGGTGATTGTGGCGGAGGTGGATGACATGGCGATGCTGCGATTGCTGGCGCGGGAGTCCGGGACGCTGGCGTTGGTGCCGCGGGTCGTGGTATTGGATGAGTTGGATTCGGGGGTGTTGGTGGAGCGGCATCGATTTCCGGAGATTCGAGAGGGGTTCTATGCGATCACGCCGAGCCGGAAGTTTCCGAATGCGTTGGTGAAGGAGTTGGTTGAGCATGGGCTGGGGCTTCAATTTGATGAATGAGGGTGTCGAATGGCGGCGTTGTGGGTGGATGTTGCGAGCGATTGTGTTTTTGAGTTGGGTTTTGGTGGTTGGGTTGCATGCCGAGGCGTATTGGCCGGAGTTCCGAGGGCCTTTGGGCAATGGAATCGTAGCGGAGGGGCATGCTCCAGCGAAGTGGAGTGAGACGGAGAATGTGACCTGGAAAACCGCGTTGCCAGGGAAGGGTTGGTCGTCGCCGGTGGTGGTGGAGGGGCAGGTTTGGATGACGACGGCGATTGAGGTGGAGGCGACTGAGGAGGAGAAGCTGGCGATGCTGAAGGCGACCGGGGTGGAGGAGCGGAAGTTCAAGGAACTGCAGACGAAGAAGGCGGTGACGTTGAAGGCGCTGTGTGTGGATTTTAAGTCGGGCAAGCTGATGCATGAGATTGAGCTGGCGAGCCTCGCGTCGCCGAGTCCGATTCATCACTTCAACAGTTATGCGTCTCCGACGGCGGTGATCGATGGTGGCCGGGTGATCTGTCATTTTGGAGCGTTCGGCACGTATTGTTTGGACCGGGCGGATGGGAAGATTCTTTGGAAGCAGGTGATCCCGATTGAGCATGGGGTAGGGCCGGGGAGTTCGCCGATGGTTTATGGGGACAAGGTGATTTTGATTTGTGATGGGATGGATGCGCAATTTGTGGTGGCTTTGAACAAGGAGACGGGCGCTGAAATTTGGCGCACGCCACGGCCGCCGATGGATGCGGAGACTGGAGATCGAAAGAAGTCCTATTCGACGCCGATAGCGATCAAGGACAATCGGGGACGGGAGCAGTTGATTTGCATGAGTTCGCAGTGGTTGGTGTCATTGGAGCCTGCGACGGGGAAGGAGATCTGGCGGGTGAGGCATGGCACGGGGTTTTCGGTGGTGCCGCGGCCGGTCTATGGCAATGGGATTGTCTATGTGTGCACGGGTTATGGGAAGCCTCAACTTTGGGCGGTGAAGGTGGATGGTGATGGGGATGTGACGGAGACGCATGTTGTGTGGAAGGAGATCAAGCGGATCCCAGCCAAGCCGTCGCCTCTGCTGGTGGGAACAGATTTGTATGTGACGGATGACGCGGGAATCGTGAGTTGTTTTGATGCAGCGGAAGGGACGTTGCGCTGGCAGGAGCGTTTGGGTGGAAACTTCACGGCGTCGCCGATTTTGGCGGGTGGGAAGATCTACTTTGCGAGCGAGTCCGGGAAGGTGACTTTGCTGGAGCCGAGTGCGGCTTTTCAGGTGGCGGGTGAGAACGAGGTGGATGGTAAGTTGATGGCCTCGCCAGTGGTGGTGGAAGGGGTGTTGTTGCTTCGGAGTGAAGAGGCGTTGTATCGAATCGAGTCGAAGGGATGAGCGGCGATAAATTTTTTAACGTGTGTTGAATAGCGGGGAAGGGGCTGCGTCGAATGCAGTGAATCCGATATTCGCACACCTATGAAAAGAACACTCGCTCTCCTCGCTGCCCTTACCACGCTGGGCTTGTCGATACCCTCAACCGCGCAAGCGGATTATTGCAATCATGGCGCACGTCGCGTTGTCAGTTACACGTCCTGCGGGCAGCCCATTTTTGCGGTTTATCAGATCATTGGTTATGACCGATGTGGCAACCCGGTCGGGCAATGGATCACGCAACGTCAGAACTGCGGATGCCAAGTTTGCAATCCGCGCCGTCCGTCGTATTCGGGGCATCATCAACACTATGATTCGTGCCGTCCCGGCGTTGGGTTTGGGAGATCGAGTGGAGGTTTTTTCTTTCGGTTTGGCCGGTGAGTGATTGAGGGCAGAAGAATTGATTGGGGCACCGTCGCGGCGCGAACCGCGGCGGTGGTTTTGTTTTTTTGCAACCTTTGGTGAGCTGTTGGGTTGATTCCGCTGCTATGAAACCAACCACCCTGCTATCTTGTTTGTTTGCACTTGCGTTGACGAGTGTTGTGTCGGCTGAAGAACCTGGACGTCCGCCTGAAGGGGGGCGTCCGCCAGAGGGCGGAAGGCCGCCGGAGCGTCGTGAAGAAGGGGATCGTGACAAGCCGCGTGAACGCGGTCCAGAGACGGAGGTGAGAAAGGCGGAGCCAACGCGGGATACTGGCAAGAAGCCGGAGGGCAGGGGCCATGAAGATCGGGACAGAGGGCCACAGGGGCCCGAGGAGCAGAGGCATGAGGGGAGGGGCGACGGAAAGCCTCGTGGCCATGAGGGATCAAGGCATCCTGGTGGGCCAGAAGGCAAGCCGGAAATGCACAAAGGGCCGCATGGTAAGCCTGAGATGCCGAAGGGCCGAGGGGAAGTTCCAGAGGGTCGTCCAGGAGGACCTGAAGGGATGAAAGGCCCACACGAGGGGCCTGGGCATCCGGGTGGGCCGCAGGCGTTTCATCTGATGGAGGCAATCAAGCATTTGCACGCTGCCGGGATGCATGAGGTGGCGAGTTTGCTGGAGGCAAAGGCGAGGGTGCCGGGGCATCCAGGGAGGCCCGGTCGTCCCGAGATGGGGATGAGGCATCCGCGCATGATGAAGCCGCCGTTTGCGAAGGCGGGGCGTCCGGGTCCTGGTGATCAGGGACGTGAGATGAACCGGGGGCCGCGTCCAGAAGGGGACAAGAGGCCTGAGGGCGGGCCGCAGCGGGGCTGATTCTGAGAGATGGATTTGAAACAGAAAACGGGCACCGCTCATGAGGCCGTGCCCGTTTTTTTTGCCTGCGGAAGGCGCTGAGGTTGACGGATTTTAGAGGTAGTCTTCGATTGGGATTTGGGCGTTGGAGGCGCATATGAACATGGTGCCTTGTTTGCCTTTGCCGGGGCGCAGGAGGACTTTGCCGCCAGCGGATTCGATGAGCATTTGGCCGGCGGCGATGTCCCAGAGGCTGATTTGCTCTTCGACGTAGGCGTCGAGGCGTCCGCAGGCGATGTAAGCCATGGCGAGGGCGGCGCTGCCAAGCATGCGGGTTTTGCGGACTTCGTAGGCGATTTTTTGGTAGCGGAGGAAGCCGGCGTCGAGGGATTCTTTGGTTTTGGAGAAGCCGACAGTGACGACGGCTTCGGCCATCTTTGCGCGGGTGCTGACTTTGATGGGTTTGCCATTCAGCATCGCGGGCACGTCCTCGGCGACCTGCCATAGCTCGTCCATCATGGGGTCGTAGATGACGCCCACGAGGAGGTGGTCGGTGTTTTTGCGACGGGCGGCGATGGAGACGCAGAAGTGGGGGATGCTGAAGAAGTAGTTCACGGTGCCATCGATGGGGTCGACGATCCATTCGACATCGCCTTCACCGCCGACATTGGCGTTGCCTTCCTCTCCGAGGATGAGGTGGTCGGGGTGACGGTCGAGGATGAACTTCATGATGAGTTCCTGGCTGCGAACGTCCATTTCGAGTTTGATGTCATGGCGCTGCATTTCGTTGACGGTGAGGTCGGAGCCGAAATTTTCTTTGATGAGTTTGCCGGCGAGTCGGGCGGCTTCGGTGGCGGTTTCGAGGAGTTCGTTCACGGGTTGGGTTTCAGGCATGGGGGGTTGGGGGAAGGGGTGTGGCGCGGGCGAGGATGGTGTCGAAGAGTACGGCTGCGAGGGTCTGTTTGGATTGCTTTGGGAGGGGGTGTATTTCACCGTTCGGGAAGCAGAGGGTGACGGCGTTTTCAGGGCTGTCAAATCCGATGCCTGGCTGGGAGACATCATTGGCGATGATGAGGTCGCATTTTTTGCGGGTGAGTTTGGATTGGGCGAGGGCGACGAGGTTTTCGGTTTCGGCGGCAAAGCCGACGAGGTAGCCGCTGAACTTGAACTGGGAGCGGGCGCTGCCGAGAATGTCTTCGGTGGGTTCGAGATGGAGGGAGAGGGAGGAGGGGTGTTTTTTGAGTTTTTGGGAGGAGGAGGTGACGGGGCGGTAGTCGGCGACGGCGGCGGCGAAGATGGCGATGTCGCAGTGGGTGATGGTGGTGCTAACGGCGTCGAACATTTGGCGGGCGGTCTCGACCTGTATAAGATGGGCACCGGAGGGGGCCGGGAGGGAGACTGGGCCAGAGATGAGGGTGACGTAATGGTTGCGGTTGAGGGCGGCCTCGGCGAGGGCGTAGCCCATTTTGCCTGAGGAGCGGTTGGAGAGGTAGCGAACGGGGTCGATGGGTTCCCGTGTGGGGCCGGCGGTGATGAGGATGTTCATCCGGGCGGGGACTCCTGAAGGATGGCATCGACGGCGGACAGGATATCCGTTGTTTCGGCTAGGCGGCCGACGCCTTCGTAGCCGCAAGCGAGGAGGCCTTCGGCGGGTTCGACGAAGCGAGTGCCCCAAGATTTAAGGGTCTCGACGTTGCGAAGGGTGGCAGGATGGGACCACATTTTGCCATTCATGGCCGGTGCAATGAGGATGGGGGCGCGGGTGGCGAGGGCGATGGCGGAGAGCGCGTCGCTGGCAAAGCCGCCGGCGAGGGTGGCGAGGAGGTTGGCGCTGGCGGGGGCAATAAGAAGAAGATCGGCGTTATCGGCGAGCTGAATGTGACCGGGTTGCCAGCCGTCTTTTTCGTCGAAGAGGTCTTCGATGACAGGGTGGCGGGAGAGGGTTTGGAGGGTGAGTGGGGTGATGAACTCTTTACCGCCACGGGTGAGAATGCAGGTGACCTGGTGACCAGCCTTGGTGAGTTGGCTGGCCAAGTCCGCTGCGCGGTAGGCAGCGATGGAGCCGGTGACGCCTAGGATGATTCGAGCCATGGGGGAAGCATAGGAGGGATTGAGAATGAATCCAGTGGTGAATGCATTGACGGAGCTGGAATCGAAAGCGGGAAAGGTTGCGATTTCGATTTAGAAGGGAAATGGAGATGATGTGCTGAGGGCTGAAAGCTTGCATCGTTGGATGCTGATCTCGATGGATTTAAAGGACAAATTTTTCGACAACCGATCTAGCCGTGCGGTCAGTCGTCGAAAGTCGCACACGCCCTGCCACTGCGGCCTTTGCGGCGTCTTTCAATAGCTTTTCAGAGCAGGTCAGGCCACGGACTTGGGGGCTTACTTTTTTGAAGTCTCACTGCATGGGTCTTGACCTTTCATCCTGTGATGGAATCACCCAGAGAGGGTCGAGAAGTCGAATTTTGATTCGTCGATGGCATTGCAGTCGCAGATTTCGCTAACTAGGGTCAGTACTTGCTGAAACTGCTCTTCACTGAGGATGCCGGATCGAAAGTATTCTTCGGCGA
>JARXAL010000197.1 GCA_029865835.1 Verrucomicrobiaceae bacterium | reverse complement strand
CGCACCGGCCCCCGCCCCCGCGTATACCGCGCCCCCTTCCCTTCCTCATGCTGCTTCACCCGACGCGCCACATCGGTCGTGATGCCGCAATACAACGTCCCATCACCACACTCCAACACGTAAAGATACCATACCCCTTCGGCCATCCCTTCCCATCACTGCAAAACCCAATCCTGGCAAGCTCCGCTCACCAACTCAAAACACGCCACCGTGTGACATTCCAAAACATGCTCCCCTGACGAAACCTCACGCTCGCCACCTCCAAACGGCTCTTGCAACCCGGTATCAAACACCAAACGCCACACCGTCTCAGGCCCACCCGGCAAAATGAACCCTTGCGACTCCACCCCGCGATTGAACATCAGCAACAGCACCGGATCCCCATCCAGCAGCATCCCAAATCGCTCCCGCGTCGGCTCATGCCACTCCGCATGATCCAGCAACCCACCCGCCCCATCCAACCACGCCACATCCGCCAAATTCGTCTCAGGCCGCTTCCTCCCATCAAAAAACGCCCCCCTCCTTAGCACCCGATGCTGCTTCCTGAACGCCAGCAACGCCTTCACAAACCCCGTCATCCGCACCCCCACCGCATCCTCACTCCAGTTCACCCAACTGATCTCATTGTCCTGGCAGTAAGCATTGTTGTTGCCCCCCTGCGTCCGCCACCGCTCGTCCCCAGCCGTCAAAAACGGCACCCCCTGCGCGCAAAGCGAACTCGCCAGCAAACTCCTCGCCATTCTCTCCCGCTTCGCCAATACCTCGACATCCTCTGTCTCCCCCTCCACCCCGCCATTCGTCGAGTGATTGTCCGAATCCCCATCCCGATTGTCCTCCCCGTTCGCATCATTCACCTTCGTATGATAGCTCACCACATCCCGCAGCGTGAACCCGTCGTGCGAGGTGATGAAATTCACCGACGCCGTTGGCGGCCGTCGATCCCATCCAAAGATGTCGTCCGATCCGCTCATCCGCTTCGCAAAACTCGCCGTCGACCCCTCGTCCCCCCTCCAATACTTCCGCACCGTATCCCGGAATCGCCCGTTCAACTCCCGCCATGGCGCCGGAAAATTTCCCAATTGATAGCTGTCCATCTCACCCACATCCCAGGGCTCCGCGATCAACTTCACCTGCGACAACACCGGATCCTGCGCCACCGCGGTAAAAAACGCCCCCATCTTGTCATACCCCGCCGGCCCACGCCCCACCGTCACCGCCAAATCAAACCGGAACCCATCCACATGCATCTCCGTCACCCAATACCTCAGGCTATCTAATGTCAGCCTCAACGCCGCCGGTTGATACGTCGCCACCGCGTTCCCGCAGCCCGTCATGTTGTGGTAAAACAACGTCTCATTCTTCTCCAGCAACCGATAATACGCCGTGTTGTCAAACCCCCGGAACATCACACTCGGCCCGTTCTCATCCCCCTCCGCCGTGTGATTGTACACCACATCCAGGATCACCTCCAAACCCGCCTCATGCATCGCCTTCACCATGCCCTTGAACTCACGCAACATCCCCTCCGCCTCCTGATCCGCCGCATATTCCGCATGGGGCGCAAAGAAACCAATCGTGTTGTAGCCCCAGTAATTCGTCAGTCCCTTGTCCGCTAAAAAACCGTCGTCCATGTGCTGCTGCACCGGCAGCAACTGCACCGCCGTCACCCCCAGCTCCTTCAAATACTTCAACACCGCAGGACTCGCCAGCCCCGCATAAGTTCCCCGCAAAGCCGCCGGCACCTCCGGATGCAGCTGCGTGAACCCCTTCACATGCAATTCATAGACCACCGTCTCCGTCCACGGCGTCAGGGGCGGCGCATCATTCCCCCAATCAAACTCCCCTTTCACCAAAACCCCCTTCAACGCCGTCGGACCATTGTCCCTCGAACCCGGCGGCCGCCTCGGCCCCGGCGTCGTCAGCATGTCCAGCCGACCCTCACAATTCCCCGCCACCGCCCGCGCATACGGATCCAAAAGCAACTTCCGCCCATTGTGTCGCAAACCCCGCTCCGGCACCCACGGCCCATGCACCCGATACCCATACAGCAACCCCGGCTCCACCCCACCCAAATGCACCCGCCAACAGCCCGCCTCCCCACGCTCAAGCCTCACCCTCGCCCACTCCCGCCCAAACGCCTCCGGCCTAAACAAACACAGCTCCACCGCCTCTGCCTGCGACGCATAAACCGAAAACACCGCCCCCTCAGCCGTCCATTGCACCCCCGGTTGCGTTCTCGACGGCAAATTCAAAATCTGGGGCAACGATAGGGAAACAGACGACATAACAACAATTCAAAAACACACGCAGCAAGCCGGACCCAACCCAAAAGTCAAACCCATCCTCCCCTAGCAGCTTGATACCGTGCCAACCCCACCAAGAACGTAATAATTCCAATACTAGAAAAAGAAACATTTGACTTTCCTCCCCCCGTCCCGCAACGCAAATCAACAACCTTCCATTCTGTTGCCTACCTCATCCCCACTCCTCTGCGGCCATCCAATCTCTGCGGTGTAAAATCCCCACCAAAGCCACTGACCACTGACCACTGACCACTGACCACTGACCACTGATTACTGATTACTGATTACTGATTACTGATTACTGATTACTGATTACTGATTACTGATTACTGATTACTGATTACTGATCACTCCCCCAACCCCATGCCCCCCATCCGCACCCCCGAACGCCTCTGCGAAGTCGCCTGGTTCTCCGCCCTCTGCTCAGACGACTACGAATACCTCGGCATCCCCGACGACTCCCTCCGCTCCAGCTACCAACACTGCGGCGACATCGTCCGCAAAGCCGACGCCCTAGGCTACCAAAACATCCTCCTCCCCTCCGGCTGGATCGCCGGCCAGGACGCCCTCGCCTTCGCCTGCTCCATGGCCCCCCAGACCACCCAGATCAACCAACTCGTCGCCCTCCGCATGGGCGAAGTCTGGCCCCCCATGCTCGCCCGCGCCCTCGCCACCCTCGACCACCTCTCCCAAGGCCGCCTCTGCATCAACATCATCTCCTCAGACCTCCCCGGCCAAAAAGAGTCCAACGAAACTCGCTACGCCCGCGCCAGCGAAATCATCCAGATCCTTCAAGCCCTTTGGCGCACCGACGGCCCCTTCGAGTGGAAGGGCGACTTCTACCAAATCTCTCTGCCCTCCACCGAACCCGCCAAACCCTACCAGCAAAACGGAGGCCCCCTCGTGTACTTCGGCGGCATCTCCCCCGCCGCCCAGGACCTCTGCGCCAAACATTGCGACGTCTTCCTCATGTGGCCCGAAACCGAAGACCGCATCGCCGAAACCATCCGCTCCATGTCCGAAAAAGCCGCCGCCCAGGATCGCCTCATCGACTTCGGCTTCCGCGCCCACGTCATCGTCCGCGAAACCGAAGCCGAAGCTCGCGCCGCCGCCGACCGCCTCATCTCCAAACTCGACGCCGCCAAAGGCGCCGAAATCAAAGCCCGCTCCCAGGACTCCCAAAGCGCCGGTGTCAAACGCCAGGACGAACTTCGCGCCCAATCCACCGACCTCTACCTCGAACCCCACCTCTGGTCCGGCATCGGCCTCGCCCGCAGCGGTTGCGCCAGCGCCATCGTTGGCGACCCCGACCAAGTCCTCGCCAAACTCAACCGCTACATGGACCTCGGCATCCGCGCCTTCATCCTCAGCGGCTACCCCCACCTCGAAGAGTGCGACCTCTTCGCCCATCACGTCCTCCCCAAACTTCCCACCACCCGCCTGAACGAACTCCAAAATCGCCGCGTTCCCAACCCCGTCACCCCCCTCACCACCGCCCCCCGCTCCTAATTCCCACGACAGCGCACCCCAATCCGCAATCCGCAATCCGCAATCCGCAATCCGCAATCCGCAATCCGCAATCCGCAATCCGTAATCCCATGAATCAAGTCCGCTTCGCCCTCGCCGGTTTCGGCGCCTGGGGCAAACTCCACGCCAAGTCCATCCACGATAATCCCGACGCCTCACTCGTCGCCATCACCGCCCCCTCCGAAGCCTCCCGCGCCGAAGCCCGCCAGCTCTACCCCCAAGCCCAAATCTTCGCCGACGCCCAGGACATGATCGCCCAGGCCGACTTCGACCTCATCGACATCGCCTCCCCCAGCCACACCCACCGCGACATCGCCCTCGCCGCCATGGCCAAAGGCAAACACGTCCTGCTGGAAA
Source organism: Verrucomicrobiaceae bacterium (assembly GCA_029865835.1). GTDB lineage: Bacteria > Verrucomicrobiota > Verrucomicrobiia > Verrucomicrobiales > Verrucomicrobiaceae > JAGRPD01. Next base: position 1,563 of record JARXAL010000197.1, on the reverse strand, counting down.
AACCCATGGCCATCACACTCGACGACTGCAAAGCCATCGTCGCCGCCGCCCGCCAGCACAACGTCCACCTCGCCGTCGGCCACGAACTCCGCCTCTCCTCCCAGTGGGGCGAAATCAAAAACATCATCGACTCCGGTACCATCGGAGATCCCCAATACGTCCTCGTCGAACTCTCCCGCAAACCCTACCGCCAAGGCGCCTCCGGCTGGCGCTACGACCAGTCCCGTGTCGGCTCCTGGGTCCTCGAAGAACCGATCCACTTCTTCGACCTCGCCCGCTGGTACCTTGAGTCCAGTGGCGACCCCGTCGAACTCTACGCCTACGGCAACTCCCGCGACCCGCAGCGCCCCACTCTCTTCGACAACTTCAGCGCCATGTTCAAATACCCCAATGGCAGCTACGCCGTCGTCTCCCAAACCCTCGCCGCCTTCGAACATCATCAAACCATCAAAGTCAGCGGCACCCGCGGCGCCCTCTGGGCCGGCTGGAGCGGCGCCCTCGACCGCACCCTCGAACCCGACTACTTCCTCAAAGTCTTCGACGGCGACACCCTCGAGAACATCAACATCCAAACCCACAGCGGTGAAGTCTTCGAACTCCGCGCCGAAATCGCCCAATGCATCGACATGGTCCGCACCGGCAAGCCCCCCATCGCCACCGGCCAAGACGGCCTCTGGTCAGCCGGCCTCTGCCTAGTCGCCGAAGAATCCATCCGCCAAAACAAACCCCTCCCCGTGGGCGAACTCCTCAAGTTCTAGGACTGGCCAAACGCACCTGTTTCACTGCTAAAACCCGGCAGCGATTCATGGTCTCTCTTTCCTAACTGCAGATGCCGTTGACCGCGATGGTGAAAGTTCGCCACTTAGGTGACGGTTCACTACACCTTACTTCCCAGCCATGCCCACCCGCCGCGCCTTCCTCACCACTTCGGCCATGACCGCCGCCACCCACGCCTTCGCAGCCAACGGCACCAGCGACATCAAGATCGCCCTCATCGGCTGCGGCGGACGCGGCACAGGCGCCTGCAACCAAGCCCTCTCCGCAGGCTCCACCATCAAACTCGTCGCCGTCGTCGACCCCCTCGAAGGCAAAGCCCAGGCCGCTCTCGACATCCTCAAACAAAAACACGAAGGCCAAGTCGCCGTTCCTCCTGACCAAGTCTTCACCCAATTCGAAGACTGGCAAAAAGCCTTCGACCTCGCCGACGTCGTCCTCATCACCACCCCTCCCGGCCCTCGCCCCTTCCTCTTCGAACAAGCCATCAAAGCCGGCAAACACGTCTTCATGGAAAAACCCGTCGCCGTCGATGCCTCAGGCGTCCGCCGCGTCCTCGCCGCCGCCACCGAAGCCAAGCAAAAAAAACTCAACGTCTGCGTCGGCTTCCAACGCCGCTACGACCCCGGTTACATCGACGTCATCAATCGCATCCACCAAAACGAAATCGGCGACCTTGTCTTGGGCCGCGTCTACTGGAACGGCACCTCCCGCCCCGGCTACCCCCGCGAGCCCGGCGAATCCGAACTCCACTACCAAATCCGAAACTGGTACTTCTTCACTTGGATG
>JARXAL010000249.1 GCA_029865835.1 Verrucomicrobiaceae bacterium | reverse complement strand
CTCCCTCGCCGACTGCGCTCCTGTCGCCCGGCACACATCACAACTCCCGCACGGCACAGGATCCCCCTCGCCAAAATACTCCAAAATCACCTCCTGCCGGCAGGCCTGAGCATAACACAAGTCCACCATCGACTTCAGTTTCGCCCCATCACGCCTCGCCTTCTCCGCCAGCGCAACTCGATCCAAATCCAGATTCCGCGCCAACACATCGGGCCGCAACAAACGCGTCCCTCGAATCCTCTTCCCAGGAATATCAAACCGCTCAATATACCCCGCCCTCACCAAATGACTGATCGACGTGCTCGTCGCCATCCCATTCTTCACCCCCGCCCGATCCGTCAGTTCATCAATGCTGCATTGCACCTCATGGTTCGTATCGGACCAACTCAACATCGACTGATACACCGCCTGGATCGTCTCAAACGGCGGATTGTTTCCCTCAATGAAAAACTCCTGCGTCCCCACATCCGCATAATTGAACAACAGCTCGCACCACGCAGGCTCCCCATCCCGCCCCGCGCGCCCCGCCTCCTGGTAGTAGGCCTCAATACTCCCAGGCACATCAAAGTGCGCCACAAACCTCACATCTGCCCGATCAATCCCCATTCCAAAAGCATTCGTCGCCACAGCCACATCACACTTTTTCTCAATAAATCGATTCTGAAGTCGCTCCCGCTCCTTGTCATCCAACCCTCCGTGATACTTGATCGACTTCACCTTCCACTCCTTCAACTGCTCCGCCACCTCATCCACCCGCTTCCGCGTCGCACAATAAATGATCCCCGTCTTCCACTGCGTGATCATCTGCCGCAACCGCGCATACTTTTCACTGTGGTTCTTCGCCTGAATGATGTTCAAACTGAGATTGGGCCGCTCGAATCCTCGCATCGCCAAAAACGGATCCCGCAAGTCCAACACCTTCATGATGTCCCCCCTCACCTCCGGCGTCGCCGTCGCCGTCAAGGCCACCACCTGCGGCCTCCCCAACTCCTCCAACGCCACCCCCAATCGAATGTAGTCCGGCCTAAAGTCATGCCCCCATTGCGATAGACAATGTGCCTCATCCACCGCAAACAACGCAATTTCCACCTGCTTCAGCGCCCTCAAAAACGTCACACTCCGAAACCTTTCCGGCGCCACATACACCAGCTTAAACTCACCACGCTTCAGCCCGTCAATCCGCGCCATCTGCTCCCCTCCACTCAACGAGCTATTGATTAAAGTCGCCGGAATCCCCCTCCGCTCCAGCGCATCCACCTGATCTTTCATCAACGCGATCAACGGACTCACCACCACCGTCACCCCCTCCATCACCATCGCCGGCAACTGATAACACAAACTCTTCCCTCCCCCGGTCGGCATGATCACCAATGTATCCCTTCCGGATAAAATGCTGCTCATCACCAGCTCCTGCCCATCCAAAAACTCTCGAAACCCAAAATACCGCCGCAGCGCCTCCCTTGCATCATGTACCGTCCCAGTCCCCTTCCCGGAGACCGTGGCAGAAAGCGCGCTCTCATCCTCCATCGACATGCCTCACCTTAATGAGAACACCGCCACCGCCAATCGAAACTCTTATCGTCAACCCTACATTTACGTTCCACCCGACGCCCACCGCAAAGCCACGCGAAACCCAATGTAATTCAGCCGTATCGTTGGCATCTCCTCAAACCGTCTCGCCGCCCGGCACATCGTTCCATAGTGATTCCATGATCCACCGCGAAAAAGTCTCTTCTCCCCCTTCTCAGGCCCCACCGGATCCGTCACCTCCCGTTGCGGATAATACCCGGAGTAGTCCTGCACCCACTCGTAAAGATTTCCCAACATGTCCCTCAACTTCCACGCATTCGCATCCAATTGACCCACTCTTCTCGGCCCAGCTCTATTTCCAGGAAAAGCCTGATCCGGAAAATGCGTGACCCATCCCCTGCCTCCATAATTTCGACTGCTATTCCCGCCATACCAGGCAATCGAATGCAAAACCGGAACGTTATTGTTGCTCAAAACCGTCATGTCACCCGCATAAGTGGTGGTCGTGGTCCCCGCACGACAGGCATACTCCCATTGCGCCTCGGTCGGCAACGCATACACCGCTCCTTTCGGTAACCTTTTGGCATTCCTCTCCTGGGTCGTCAGTTGCTGACAATACGCCACCGCATCCTCCCAGCTCACATAGTAGATCGGCACATTCGAAGCCTCCGCCGCGCACACCGAACCCGCCTCATCCTTCTTCTCCGGATTCGCCACCTCTCGCAGTGTCACATCCTTTCCGCCCATCCGATACACCCGCCGGTCATCCAGCATCAGTCGCGCCTGACTCCGCAAATCCCGCCCCATCACCTTCTTCCACTGCTCTTGAGTAACCTCCGTTTCTCCCAGCCAAAAACCCCGCGAAATCTTCACCTGATACGGGTCCTCATCGATATCGCGCCCCGGTTCACCCACAGGCGATCCCATGACAAACTCCCCCGGAGGACACCACCTCAGTGTCAACCCCGCCCCATTGTCCCCACGCGACTGCCCCCCCATCAGCCCTTCATACCGCCCTTGGCCCTGCACCGCGCAGGTCGAGGCAAGCGCCAGGATCAAACTCAATACCCTTCTCATGCCCTCATTCTCCAGCACCTCCCCGCCTCCTGCAACCGATCGTAAAAAACAAAACACCCCGGAGACTCTCGTCCCCGGGGTGTCATAGGTAGGCTTGAATTCAATGTCACAGGCGGCCGTTACCAGCCACCCGCGAATCAAACTACATCATGCCGCCGTGGTCGTGCGCGTGACCTGCGTCACCCGCTTCTTCCTTCGGAATATCAGCAATCAAGCACTCCGTGGTCAGCAGCAAGCCGCTGATCGAAGCCGCGTTTTGCAAAGCACTGCGGGTCACCTTGGTAGGATCGACGACACCGGACTTCACCAGGTCTTCATACTTGCCAGTCGCCACATTGTAACCGGTGTTGCCTTTGCCCTTGCGAACTTCTTCAACAATCAGCGCGCCTTCGACACCTGCGTTGGCAGCCAACTGACGAAGCGGAGCCGTGATAGCACGAGCCACGATCTCAGCACCCGTCTTCTCATCGCCGACAAGACCAAGGTCACCAATCAAAGCGTGAGCGCGGATCAAAGCGACGCCGCCCCCAGGGACGATGCCTTCTTCAACGGCCGCACGGGTCGCATGCAAGGCGTCTTCCACGCGTGCCTTCTTCTCTTTCATTTCGGTTTCAGTCGCTGCACCGACGTTGATCACCGCAACACCACCAGCCAGCTTGGCCAGGCGCTCTTGAAGCTTCTCACGGTCGTAATCGGAGGTGGTTTCCTCGATCTGACGCTTGATTTGGCCAACCCGTCCCGCGATGGCGTCGCTGGTGCCATTGCCTTCGACAATGACGGTGTCTTCCTTGCCAACTGTGATGCGCTTGGCTTGGCCAAGGCTGTCCAGCTCAAGAGTGTCGAGCTTGATTCCGAGATCTTCCGTGATGCACTGGCCACCGGTGAGGATCGCGATGTCTTCAAGCATGGCCTTGCGGCGGTCACCAAAGCCAGGAGCTTTGACAGCGCACACATTAAGCGTGCCGCGAAGCTTGTTGATGACGAGAGCCTGAAGCGCTTCGCCGTCCACGTCTTCAGCAATGATCAGCAAAGGCTTGCTGGAACGAGCGACTTTCTCGAGCAAAGGAAGCATGTCTTTCATGCTGCTGACCTTCTTCTCGTGGATCAGGATGTAAGCGTTCTCAAGAGTCGCTTCCATCGTCTCCGCATTGGTCACGAAGTATGGGGAGATGTAGCCCTTGTCGAACTGCATCCCTTCAACGACTTCGAGAGTCGTTTCGATGCTCTTGGCTTCTTCCACCGTGATCGTGCCTTCCTTGCCCACTTTGTCCATGGCATCAGCAATGATGTTGCCGATTTCCGTGTCCCAGTTGGCGGACACCGTTGCCACTTGCGCGATTTCAGTCGCCACCGTCACAGGAGTCGAGATCTCACGAAGCTTGCCGACGATTGCTTCGGTCGCCTTCATGATGCCGCGTTGTAGGCTGGTTGGGTTTGCTCCAGCGGTCACGTTGCGAAGACCTTCGCTGTAGATCGCTTCTGCAAGCACCGTCGCCGTCGTGGTGCCGTCACCGGCCACGTCAGAGGTCTTGCTGGACACTTCTTTGATGAGCTGTGCGCCCATGTTTTCATAAGGATCGGGAAGTTCGATCTCCTTAGCCACGGTCACACCGTCTTTGGTGATCGTCGGGGAGCCGAATTTCTTCTCCAGAATGACGTTGCGGCCGGAAGGCCCAAGGGTTGCTTTGACTGCACGCGCGAGTTTGGTAACACCGCGGAGCAAGGCATGACGAGCACTCTCGTCGAAGTTCAATTGTTTAGCCATAGTAGTATTGTCAGATTGAGGTTTTAGGGTTGATGTAGGCTCGGTGGCGAATTAGCCAACGATGCCGAGGATGTCGGTTTCGTTGATGATGAGGTGATCCTCGCCATCGATCTTAACTTCGGTGCCGCCGTATTTGCTGATCAGCACTTTGTCGCCGACTTTAACGGTGAAGAGCGAGGCAACATCTTTGCCTTCGTCGTCTTTTCCGGTGCCGAGGGCGAGCACTTCAGCTTCTTGGGGTTTTTCTTTCGCAGTGTCGGGAAGAAAGAGGCCTCCAGCGGTTTTTTCTTCGCTGGTGGAACGCTTCACGAGCACGCGGCGGCCAAGGGGTGTGATTTTGGTTGCCATAGTTGGTGCGGTTTGTGCTTTTTGTTTGTTTTGGTTTTGGTTTGGTTTGGTTCATCCGGATGGCTGTCCGTCGTCAAAACCGGCGGCGGGCAGCTATTTCCGAAAATTTAGAAAGGGGTCAGTCAGGATCAGCAGGCGCAGCGGCGGGTGGGTTTGGATTGGGCTCCAAAGAAATGCCATTCGTGGCCTTCTGGGCTTCCGTGAAACTGAATTCGAAAGACGCTTCCCCAAGCTCATCGACAAGAAATTGAACCACCGGTTTCGGCTTCCCCGACAGCACCGCCGTCAACATTCTCTGGGTCCTCACAGCATCATAGGTTTTCACATCCAAGTTCAGCTTGTATGACCCCGGCGGTCCCGAGAGACCCTTAAAGTAGGCTGCCAAATCAACACTCTTATTGATCGCCGCCTGCAGTTGGGGATCCGCCGCCAAGCCCTTCAACGCCTCCACCAACTTGGGATTCACTTCAGGAACATTCAGCATGTCCTGAGCATTTTTATCGGGATAAAGCGCCATGACCCTTTGAGCTTCCGCCTCCAAGTCACTGCCCTCACCTCCGTTAGCATCCCCAGGAACCGGCGCCAATGCAGCCCTGAGTTCGTCATCCAGCTTAGTCGTGTCCTCCTTGGGCTTCACCGCCGCCACGGGAGCTTCAGACACATTGCCCGCAACTTCTCCAGGCTTTTTCCCGCACGCCAATCCTGCCACTCCAAGCAGTGCGCACAGCACAACTCGAATCGTCGAAGGATGGAAGGTTCGGGACATAACCTGGAGACAGTTGCGGTCAGCGATTACTTGTCCTTGTCCACAACTTCAAAGTCAGCATCGACCACTTTGCCTTTATCCTTCGATTCGGACGAACCTGATTCAGCAGACGCCGCTGCGCCACCCATGTCAGGCATCCCACCTTCAGGCGCGCCCGCCGTTGCACCAGCAGCAGCCGCTGCCTGATACGCTTCAGCGAACAGCTTCTCAAGCGACTCAGTCTGACTCTTCATCGCATCAATATCGTCAGCCTCCACAGCTTTGCGCAGCGAAGCGACCTTGTCGGTGATAGCAGCCGTGGCTTCAGCTGGCACTTTGCCCTCCCACTCCTTGATCTGCTTCTCGACTTCGTAGGCCAGTGTGTCCGCCTTGTTCTTGATCTCTACCCCTTCCTTGCGCTTGCGATCTTCTTCTGCATGCTCCTCGGCCTCCCGCTTTGCCTTCTCAATTTCGTCCTGCGACAAACCGCTGGAACCCTGAATCGAAATCTTCTGCTCTTTCCCCGAAACCTTCTCTTTCGCAGAAACGTGGAGAATCCCGTTCGCATCAATATCAAAGGTCACCTCAATCTGGGGCACACCACGCGGTGCCGGAGGAATTCCATCCAGTTTAAAGGTACCAAGAGTCTTGTTGTCACGGGACATCGGACGCTCTCCCTGCAAAACCACCACCTCAACCCCAGTCTGCTGATCCGCATAGGTCGAGAAAATCTGGCTGTGCTTCTTCGGAATCGTCGTGTTCCGTGGAATCATCGGCGTCGCGATCCCGCCAGCCGTTTCAATCGCCAAGGTCAAAGGAGTCACATCCAAAAGCAGAACGTCCTTAACATCCCCTTTCAGAACCCCGCCCTGAATGGCCGCACCAATCGCCACCACTTCATCCGGATTCACGCCCTGGTGAGGATCCTTGCCCGCCAACTTCTTCGCAGTCTCCACCACCTTCGGCATCCGGGTCATTCCCCCGACCAAAACCAACTCATCAATCTTGCTCGCCTCAAGTTTCGCCGCCGCCAAACACTCGCGCACTGGCTTCATCGTCCGCTCAAACAAACTGTCGCAAAGTTGCTCCATCTTCGCCCGACTCAGCGTCTTCATGATGTGCTTCGGCCCGGTCGCATCCGCCGTCACGAACGGCAGGTTGATGTCGTAAGTCTGCGAGGATGACAGCGCGATCTTCGATTTCTCAGCTTCCTCTTTGATCCGCTGCAACGCATCAGGCTGACCGCTCAGGTCAATGCCCGTGTCCGTTTTGAATTCGTTAATGACCCACTGAATGATCGCATTGTCCCAGTCGTCACCACCCAGGTGAGTATCACCATCAGTCGCAAGAACTTCAAAAACCCCATCGCCAATCTCCAGCACACTGATGTCAAAAGTACCACCACCCAAGTCATACACCGCGATCTTCTCGTCAGACTTGCTTTCCAATCCGTAGGCCAACGATGCCGCCGTCGGCTCATTGATGATCCGGCGAACATTCAACCCCGCAATCTCACCCGCCGCCTTCGTCGCATTCCGCTGAGAATCGTTGAAGTAGGCTGGAACCGTGATCACAGCATCCGTAATGGTCTCACCCAATTTCGCCTCTGCGTCCGCTTTCAGCTTGGCAAGAATCATCGCACTCACTTCCTGTGGACTGTAAACCTTGCGCTCACCACCCACCTCCACCTCGACATGCGCGTCACCGTTCGCCGCCTCAACCACTTTGTAGGGCAAACGCTTCTCAGATTCCGAAAGTTCAGAGAACTTCCGCCCCATCAAACGCTTCACCGAGAAAACCGTGTTCCTCGGATTCGTAACAGCCTGCCGTTTTGCAGCTTGCCCGACCACCCGCTCTCCACTCTTGGTAAAGGCAACGACTGACGGCGTGGTGCGCGCTCCTTCTGAATTCTCCAAAACCATCGGCTTCCCTGCTTCAAGGATTGCCATGCAGGAATTAGTAGTGCCGAGATCGATTCCGAGGATTTTGCTCATGGTAGTTTGGAGGTAGGTTGGAAAATGTCATCGGCCTCTGACACGTCGTTTCAGTTTTGAAACAAGTGAGATCTGCCTACCTCGACCAGTGCATGCACTGTGCCAATGCCATACCACCAAACATAACTTGCTGATTTAGAGCGCTTTAGATCAACTCAAGCCACTCGATTCATCACCTGTTAAGTGACCTAAATGTGCCAAAATGCCTCTATTGCGTCAAATTCACCTGCCAGAGTGTCGCAACTCGACGAGCAATTGCTCTTCTGGTTATCCCCCAGTCTGGACAAATACTCAATTCAGGCCAAAATTCATCCCAGACGTCATCCCGGAACGCTTTTATCAAACGTAGTTTCTTCCCGTGTATAATCAAGCTCCCGAAACCATAGCCCAGGTAAAGGCACACGTGCCAAAATCCCTGCGCAAGCGCAGCTTCTGGATCGGTCCGCTTCTTCTCCTCCTGTCAGCCACCTGCTACACAGCCACCTTTGCCCTGACACTTTCGCCCCTGCCAATCTGGCTTCGCCTAATCTCAAGCCTAGCAAACGCCGTCTTCATCGCCACACTTTTCATCGTCGGTCACGACGCTTGCCATGGTTCACTGACACCGAAATCTTGGCTCAACAAACTCATTGGCCGTCTTGCTTTCCTCCCATCATGGCACCCCTATATCTCCTGGGATCTGGGCCACAATCGAATTCATCACAGTTGGACCAACCTCAAAGGACGCGACTACGTCTGGACCCCGCTGAGCCCCCAGGAGTTCAGTAACCTTTCTCCTCGGGGTCGCTTCCTGCACCGCTTTCACCGATCATTTTTCGGAATCGGCTTCTACTACCTCTCCGAAGTTTGGTTCAAACACATGATCTTCCCTAGAAGCTCCGACAAAAAAAGGATGTCATCATCCTTGCTAGCCGCCGACCGCTCTTGCGTTGCACTCTTCGTGATTGCCCAAGTCACCATGGCCGTCGTGATGGCAAATCAATTTCAATCCCCGATTTGGCTCGCCATACTGCTGGCAGTCGTCCTCCCTCAGCTTCTGTGGAACCAACTCATGGGACTCGTAATCCTGCTCCACCATACTCACCCTAAAGTTCGTTGGTTTGATGACCTCGACGAGTGGAGCTTCTTCAATGGCCAAGTCAAAGGTACCGTTCACATCAAATTCCCGTGGCCTGTCGGAATGATTTTGCACCACATCATGGATCACACCGCTCACCACGTCGATCCTCGCATCCCCCTCTACCACCTCCCCGACGCACAGGTCGCAATGGAGAACTCCTATCCCTCGGATGTCATTGTCTCTCCATTCTCCTTCCCCAACCTTCGAAAAATCTTGCAGGAATGCCAGCTCTACGATTACTCCCAACACCGCTGGCTCCCATTCAGTCACGTCACCTCCGAGTCGCGCGTCCAAAATCCTCTCCTGCTGGATCACCTCACAGTCGAGGAAGCCTCCACCCACCTCAGCATCCCCCTCTCCAAACTCTACCACTTCATCGAGAACGGGCAGTTACAAGCCGTCCAAAATGACGGTCGTTCCTACATTGAACGTAAAATCCTCTCCTCCCTCGCGCTTCTCAACCCGCCATCCAACCGCCAGCTGCGCGTGATGATCGTTGACGATGACTCCGCCATCCATTCGCTGTTCCAGCAATTCCTATCCAGCATCGGCTGTCACTACATTGGATTCAAATCGGTTCCAGACGCAGTCTCAGCTGCTCATACCCAACAGATAGACCTCGTATTCCTGGACCTTCATCTTCCCGAAATTTCGGGCGACCAAGCCTTCAGCCAGTTGAAATCGAGCCACCCAGATCTCCCCATCGCCATCGTCACCGGCTTTCCCGATAGTGAGATTCTCAGTCGCATTCTGGCCTATGGCCCAGTCATGGTCATCAAGAAGCCTCTCGAATTGTCACAGCTGCAACTTACCATCAAACAACTTGGAGGATCTTCGTCTCCTGCCAAAGCCCATCGCTCTCATCCGGAAACCGCTCTTGCCAGTTGACCCTTATCTCGGGCTTGTCGTCGCCAAATCATATCCACGGCGCACCAAACAATCCGGCACAGGCAACGAAAGCCAACCACCTCCGTTCGAGCACCTCGAACACGTTCGAAAGACCGAAAACGGCACTTCAATCCACAAATCTTGATAAAAAACAGTGGATAATTATCATATTTAACATAATCTATGTCAGCTTTTCATGTTGGCTACTCAAACACAGATCCGTGGATTCTCTCTCGCCGAATTCTGGCGCGGGGCCGTACGGGCCTGGCGACATGAGAACAACGACATTTCATCAGGAGGCGCTACCCACAACGGCCTCCCCAACGACCCTGTGCTCATCAAACGATTCAATGATGAGCATCGAATCCTCACTCTTCGCAACGCTAGGGTCGGCTGTTGGTTTGTGATTCTATTGATGCCCTTGTGCACCATCCTGGACGTCCTCTCCTACCCGCAGCACCTCCACGTTTTTGTAGCGCTCCGACTCATCAGTTCGTTGGTTGGTGTCATCCTTCTGCTCGGGATCGATCGGGCTTTTGGCCAAAAGTACTTCAGATTCTACCCTGCTCTGTTGCCTCTAATCCCGTCGATTTGCGTCTCCTACATGATGTACTACGCCAAGGATCCTGGCTCCCATTACTACGCAGGACTGAGCTTTTGCATGGTTTCCACCTGCTTTGTCTTCAACTGGACCTTCCGGGAAATCCTAGCAACACTCTCCCTCATCGTCATCATCTACCTCGCAGCGACGCTGCCCCACATGGTGCACAACACAAGCAATGATGTGACCATCATGTACTTGTCCAACCTCACCTTCATCATCCTCAATTGCATCGTCCTTGTCGCGACGAGCTTCCAGCACAACAGCATTCGCATCCGCGAATTTTTGTCCCGCTGCCAGGCCGAAAGCCGACATCACCAATTGAGCTTTCAAAACGACGAACTGCTCGAAACCATCAATCGCCTTCGCGACACAGAAGCTCAACTGGATCACAGCGACCGACTAGCCTCCATTGGTCGCCTCAGCGCCGGCATCATCCATGAAATCAATAATCCCTTAAACTTCGTCAAATCCGCCCTTTACGTCCTCAACAAAAAAACCCGCACCATGCCGCCCGAATTGGCCGAAAGCGTCACCAACATCACCCGTGACGTTGGCGAAGGGGTCGATCGCGTTGTCGCAATCGTCTCCGACTTGCGCACCTTCGCTCACCCTGATCAGCGCTCACTCCATCCAGTCAGCGTGGAAAGCGTTCTATCAAAGGCCGAACGCTTCCTCGCACGCGACATCAGCGATCACAACATTCAACTGTCCATTCAATCATCGACAGGAATTCAGATCCTCGCCGATGACCGCGAGATACTCCAAGTCCTCATCAACCTTCTCCAGAACAGCATTGACGCCCTCCAGGAACGTCCAAAACCCACCATCCAAATCTCCTGTCGCCAAGTCGGCACCATTGTCCAGTTAAGTGTCACCGATAACGGCACAGGCATAACCCAAGACCAGGCCTCGAAGATCTTCGATCCTTTTTACACCACCAAAGAAGTCGGAAAAGGGATGGGGCTCGGCTTGAGTATCTGCTATCGAATGATGCAACAAATGGAGGGCGATATCGAAGTCGAAAGCATACCCGGTGAATACACTCGCTTTACCTTGATCTTCCGGTCAGCAACGGCTTCCCCATCAACTTCAACTGCCACTTCCGAACTCACTACCACACCCGCATGAGCACACCACCTTCCAACACACGCTACGGAGTGCTCTATGTGGATGACGAATTGAAAGCTCTTCAGTACTTTCGCGAGGCTTTCGAGGACGACTTCATCATTTTCACTGCCAGCAACGCTTGGGATGGCTATCAGATCCTCGTCGATCACAAAGACAAAATCGGCTTACTCCTCACTGATCAGCGGATGCCGGGAGAAAGTGGCGTCGAACTCATGGAAAAGGCTCGGCAACTCAATCCCAACATTGTCCGAATCCTCGTCACCGCATACGCAGAGTATCAAACGGCTGTCGATGCAGTGAACTCCGGCCATGCCTTTCGTTACCTTCATAAACCTTGGGACCCCGAAGAATTGTCGACTGCTCTCAATCACGGCCTCCAATACTATCAAACCATTGTCGAAAGAGAGGAACTCCTCGTTCGCAAGGCGTCAACGGTTCGCCAGTCCATGATGAGTGACCGCGTGGCCAGCATGGGCATCCTCGCTGAAGGCCTGAATCATCACGTACGCAACGCCCTGACGGTCATTCGCGCATTCATCGAATTGGCACCGCAAAAACTGGCGGAAGAAGTCGTCGGCCGTCAACCACACGACGATTCGTTCTGGAACGGTTGGCAAAGTCAGGCGCTCTCACAGATGGACCGCATCCAGACGCTTCTCAGCCACCTGTCGGCCGCCTCTCATGCCAAACGCGTTCCAAGGACCGACTTCGTTCACCTGCTCGACATTCTCAGTGACTCAATCAACAAATACTCTGACGCACTCACATCGCGTGGCATCGATGTCTCAGTGGAAGTCGACAAAGATCTGCCTGGCCTTGTGGTAAACAAAGAAAGATTCCAACAACTGTGGCACCTCATTCTGACCCAGGCACTGATCGACCTCAAAGAAGGAGATTCCCTCTCCATTGAGGCATCGCAATCATCCGTTCCGGGGAAACCGGATCAGATCATCTTCCGAGTTCGCGATGATGCCGACTGGCCCGACCGCGAACGCACCTCGAATGTGTTCGATCCATTCTTCGTTCGCAGCGGTCAACCCAACGAGTTTGGAGTGAACATGATGGCCTGCTTTGTCATTGTTCATCTCCACGGCGGCACCATTGAAGCTAACCCCATCGACCCCGTGGGTCTCGAACTTGAAATTCAAATCCCCATCGAACCGCCCTCTAACATCG
>JARXAL010000142.1 GCA_029865835.1 Verrucomicrobiaceae bacterium | reverse complement strand
ACCACCGCCAAGTCAACCCACTCAATGAACGCCATCGGCGCCGAGTCCGAAGCGCGCTGACCCAGCTTCACAATCCGGGTGTAACCACCCTGACGGTTCTTGCACGCCGGTGCGATCTCTTCAAACAACTTCTTCACCGCGTCATGCTGGTGCAAATCAGCCACCGCCAGACGACGGGAGTGAAGATCCCCACGCTTCGCAAGCGTCACCAGTTTCTCGGCCACCGGACGCAGCGCTTTCGCCTTGGCCAGGGTCGTGCGGATCCGACGGTGCTCAATCAAGCTGCATGTCAGGTTTGCCAGCAGCGCCTTCCGGTGGGAAGCGTCACGCTGCAGCTTGGCAGTTTTCATTCCGTGTTTCATATCAGTTTCCTTTGTCTCAAATCGTTCAAGTTATCGCAGTCAAAAATCCGTTTCCGGCAGGCTCCTAGTCCTCATCGTCCTCGTCTGGCAGGTGGCTGTCCACCAGCTTCGAGAAGTCCATCGCATCCGCCTCATCATCATCGTCTCCCATCAGAGCACTCTGACGACCCAGCAAGGACACACCACCAGGGGTGGCTTCCAACAACGAAGGATCCAGTTTCATACCAAGGGAAAGACCCAGTTCGGCCAGCTTCTCCTTGATCTCAGTGAGCGACTTCTTGCCGAAGTTGCGGTAACGCAGCATCTCCGCCTCGCTCTTCAGCGCCAACTGACCCACCGAAGTGATGTTCGCGTTGTTCAGGCAGTTCGCCGCACGCACCGAAAGCTCGATCTCGTTGACGCTCATGTTCAGCAGCTTCCGCAGCTCGCTGTTCTCTTCGGACTGCGCTTCAGGCGCCGCCTCAAACTCGACAGCCGAGTCGTCGTAATTCACGAACACATCCAAGTGCTTGCGCAAGATCGCGGCGGATTGCAGCATCGCATCGCTCGGGCTCACCCGACCGTCCGTCCACACATCCATCACCAGCTTGTCGTAATCGGTGTTCTGACCCACGCGAGTCGTCTCAACCGTGTACTTCACCCGGGTCACCGGGGAGAAAATCGAATCAATCGGAATCACGCCGATCGGGGTGTCCGCGCGCTTGTTGTCTTCCCAGGTCGAGAAACCACGACCCACACGCACTTCAAACTCGCACTCAAACTTGGTCTTCTTGTCCAGCGTGCAGATGATCTGGTCCTTGTTGATCACCTCGAAATGATTGTCATCCTTGATGTCACCAGCGGTCACCACACCTTGCTTGTCCACCGTCACCGAAAGCACACGGGCTTCCTTGCTCTCACTGTTGTGCCGGAAACGCACGCGCTTCAGGTTCAAAACAATCTGCACCACGTCCTCAACAATCCCTGGCAGCGTCGAAAACTCGTGCTGCACTCCCTTGATCTTCACGGAGGTGATCGATGCACCCTCAAGCGATGACAACAAAACCCGGCGCAGCGAGTTTCCAATCGTGTGTCCGTAACCCTTGTCAAAAGGTTCAGCCACAAATTGGGCATACGTGTCTGTTGCAGTCGCCTCGACTTTCACAAGTCGGTTAGGCATTTCGAATCGAGCTAAACGGATGGGCATAGGATGTGTTTTTGGGCCGGGTTACCTTTGAGGCGAGTCCCCGCTCCCTCCAAAAAGAAGGGCAGGCTCAAAGACCAACGGCGATAGTGTCTGTCTCGCGGAGGGCGGGCAGTATGGGTCTCGATTCCCGGAATGCAACCGAAAATCCTCGCATTTCCAGCTCAAAAAAGGGCCTGATTCGAGCCAATCCCGATCCCCACTCGCCTCGCACCTACCTTTTGGCGGCCTTCTAACCCCCTCAACTCGCCCGCGTCCGCCCAATCGCCTCAGCGCTTCCCAGCTTCAATGGCCGCCAACGCTTCCCCCGCCGCCAACCTCAAACCCTCCGCCACCGTCTCGTTTCTCGCCAACTTCCCCAACGCCCTCCGCGCCGCCGGATTCCGAATCCCCGCCACGGCCCTCAAAATCCGGTGACTCTCCACCCCCTGCCCGCTGGCCCCCCAATGCAACGCCTCCAATGCAGCGACCGTGTCAGGCTGAGCCATCCGACTGATCGCATCGCAAATTTCCCCTACCACCGGGCTACCCCGGCCAAAATCCATCTTCAAAGCTCCCAATAGCACCTGCAACACTTCCGGATTCGACACCGCCCTCAAATGCTCGGCCAACTTGCCGCGCACCCCCCAGTCTGCCGTCTCAAAAATCCCCTGAATCAACGCGCCCACAGACTCAACGCTGTCCGCCTGAGCCAGACCTGCCGCACACACCTCCCACTCCTCAAACGTGCCAGACGTCTCCCACTTCTCAATCAACGCCCCCACATCAGGCCCGCTCAACTCGCTCACCTTCTCCCTGAGCCGCCCATCCACTTCGACCACCACCGCGTCTTGTTCACGCTCCCCCACCTCACCCACCACCGCTCCCTTGCCCGGCCCACCCAACTTCAACCCCACCATCACAGCCACCACCACAACCACCCCAATCCAAACCTTCAGCGGTAGCGCCTTCATTCACTCGAAACCCGGAACTCACCTCGAAAGCACCAGCGTAAACGCTCCAGTCGAAGAAGAGTCATACCCCTCGACTGCCACATAGTAAGTCCCCGCTGCCAGCGAACGCCTGATCGTGAAGTTCAAGTTCGATCCCGTGTCGTCCGCTTCAGTCAATACACTGCCGCTCGATGAATAAAGCGTGCCATAACTGTCCAAGTTCCCAGTGGTTTGGATCGTCACCGTCGCTGCCGTCGCCAGCGTGAACGCAAAGTAATCGAAGTCTGTCCCCGATTGAATGTTCCCAGCCATCGACCCCGGAACCGAAACTCGGGTCGCCGTAGCAAGGGTGTTCCCATGATCGTCTCCCACCGACCCCGTTGAAGTCGCCGTCAAATTCACCCGATACGGACTCTCATCCGGATCGTCGCTCACCACCTCCAACACGGCCTGCAAAGCCCCCGTAGCAACCGCCGCACAACTCACCCGAAACGACGTCGTCTTGCCCGCCGCAATCGTCCCCGCTGGCTGCGTGTCAATCCGGAAACTGCTCGCACTCGCTCCCAACAGCCTCACTTCCTGAATCGAAAGAGCACCCAGCCCGGTATTAGCCACCGTCACCGTCTTCGTGACCACCGCTCCGCTTACCTTGACCGCCCCAAAACCCAGCGTCCCATTAATCGCCAACGTCGCCGTCCCCTGACGCAACACAATGTCACCCGCCACTTCCTTTGTCGGCAAAAAGGACGTCGCAACCCCATAACTCCCCGTCGTGCTCGTCGTCTTCCCCGCCACCCTCACGTAAAAAGTGCCAGCCGCTGTGATCGCCCTCACCAGCCGAAAATTCACCCCTCCCGCGCCATTGTCGTCCGTTAGCAGCGCCGACCCACTGCTACTCAGCAGCGTTCCCACCACATCCGTGCTTCCCGTCGAATTCACCGTCAGCGTCCCAGGCCCCGTCACCACCACCTCGAACAGATCCAAGTCGCCTCCCTTTTCCAAATTCCCCCCAGCCGTCGCTCCCAATCCAAGACTCGAAGCAGTCGTAATGGTGTTCCCATGATCATCCACCGTCGGTGTCACACCTCCAATGTAACCCTGAATCCAAGTCTTCACAGTCAACGTGTTCCCATAAATCCCGTACGCCCCGGCACGTGCGCAGCCGTCCCCGTAACTCACCGTCCCACCGTGCACCCACGCCCCTCCCGCATTCCGAACCATCAGCGGACCCCCGCTATCTCCCTGGCACGAGTCCGCTCCTCCCGCCGCAAACCCTGCCGCCAAATGCGAAACCCCCAGCCCAGCCCCTGTTCCGCCCGCCACACTCAAACTCACCAATGGCAAATCCACCGATTTCAATATCGCCGAACTCGATCCCCCCTCAGAAGTGGTTCCCCAGCCCAAAACCCGACTGCTAACCCCAGGCGCCACCTGTGACACCGCCTCGACCAAAGGAAGCACCGCCTGCTCCGTCACCGGCCGGGCCAACTTCAACAAACAAAAATCATACACCAGTGCCCCCTGAGCGTTCTCACCAAAACTCGGATGCGTGATCACCTGGCTCACTCCCACCCGAATCCCCTCCGCCGCGTTCCTCAAATCACGCCCTCCAATCCACACCTCCAGAGTCGAAGCAGGTGTCCCCTCCAAACAGTGCCCCGCCGTCAACACCCACTGCGGTGCCACCAGCGCCGCACCACAGAATTGACTCGCCGATGGCGTCGCGCCCTTTTCAATCAACGCCGTCATGTAAGGATAGGCCCCCAGCGTCGTCGTGCCCCCACCCACAATCCTCGCCACCTGCCCCTCCATCTCTCCCGCCCACAAACCGACCGTCGCTATCAGGATCTTCGCAGCTTTCATAAATCAAAAAAGGGATCGGCACATAATGAACTCGAATTCAGCCCATCCTTCTGAACATCAGAATCCCCTGACCAAACACAGCTTCAGGATCTTATCCCATCCAGATTAAAATGACCATAAAAATCTGCTCGCCACCCCGGCAATCAAATCTTTGCCGCCTTGCGCGCCTTCTTGACCGGTTTCGCCGCCTTCGCAGCCTCCCCCTCCAGCCACTTCTGCCGGCTCGCCGCATGCCGCTTCAAAATCCGCCGCAGTTTCGGCCAGTGACTCTCGTCCACAATGAACCCCACACAATTCTCCGATCCACACAAACACGGATGATCCTCCCAGGTATCCAGATCAAACCCATAGTTGTAGGTCAACTCGTCACCCTTCTTGATCGCCTTCTTCGAATAAATAAAAATCCGCCCCCTCTCGATGAACGCCTCACAGTTCGGGTCACACGAATGATTGATGTAACGCGCCGGATTCTCCCCCTGCGCCCCATCCAAATCATAGCGCTTGTTCAACGTGAAAATATACACCGCCGCGTCTCCCGTCTCCTTCGCCTTCTCCATCAACTCAATCCCCCGCCTCGCAGACTCCTTCTTCGTGATCTTCTCCCCCACATACTCGACGATCCGCGTGTTGGGCTCCATGTCGGCAGCGGCAAAAATCCCCGTGTTGTGAATCTCAGACTCACGAACTTCATACAGCAAAGGAGCGGACATCAAATGAGAGGACAGGTGCATCGGGAAAAAGGAGAGCGGATCAAATGCCAAGCCGCCCCCTAAAGTCAAGGTCCCACTATTTCAAATCCGTCCCTCTCAACTCCTCCTGCCACGCCGCCTCCTCGCGCTCCAAATCAAACAGATACGCAAAGTCATCCCGACCCAGCGACTTCGAGAACCCTTCCTCCCCAAGAATATTCGCCGACATCAACTGCTTCTTCTGCTGCAACGTCAGAATCTTCTCCTCAATCGTCCCCTTCGTGATCATCCGATACGCCATCACCGGCTGCGTCTGCCCAATCCGGTGCGCCCGGTCAATCGCCTGCGCCTCCACGGCCGGATTCCACCACGGATCATACAAAATCACATAACTCGCCGCCGTCAGATTCAAGCCCGACCCACCCGCCTTCAGCGAAAGCAGGAACACCGACGCATTCTCATCTTCCTGGAACGCCTTCACCACCGACGCCCGGTCATTTGTCGCCCCCGTCAGCCAGTGACACGGAATCTTCATCCCCTCCAGGCGCTCCCTCAAAATCGTCAGCATCCGCACAAACTGGCTGAACAGCAGCACCTTGTGTCCCTCCGCGTGCAGCTCCTCAATCAACTCCAACACCGCCGTCAACTTCGCTCCGTCATCATCCCCGGCACCCACCAGCGACGGATGACAGCAAATCTGCCGCAACCGCGTCAACGCCTGCAAAATCGCGAACCGATTCTTATTCAGCGCGTCATAAGTCGCCGACGTCAGCACCATCTGCTGCGCCCGCGCCAACTCCGCCTGATACGCCTTCTCCTGCTCCTGCGTCATCTCACAAATCAACGCCTCCTCACTCCGCGGCGGCAAATCACCCGCCACCTGGCCCTTCGTCCGCCGCAACAAAAACGGCCTCAATCGCGCCGACAACCGCGCTGCCGCACGCCCATCCTTCCGCCTGTCAAAATGCTTCTGAAAGTACGCCCGATCACCCAGCGCCCCAGGCGTCGCAAACGTCATCAAACTCCACAAATCCAGTAACCGATTCTCCAAAGGCGTGCCCGTCAGCACCAGCCGGTTGTGCGCATGAATCTGCCGCGCCGCCCGTGCCGCCTGCGAGTCCGGATTCTTGATCTGCTGCCCCTCATCCAAAATCACCGCCAGGAAATGCACATGCTTCAGGTCCTCAATCAAACCCCGCAACTGCGCATAATTGATCACCAGCACGTCCAGCCGCTCCGTCAGCCACGTCATGTCCAGTTCATCTCGATCCCGAAGCACCTGCACCAGCAAATGCGGCGCCGTCTTGCCCAACTCAGCCCCCCACACATCCAAAACACTCTTCGGACACACCACCAAAATCGGAGATGGCCGCTCCCCCGGCGGCTGGTCCTGCCTCAACCACAGCAACCACGCAATGCTCTGCACCGTCTTCCCCAACCCCATGTCATCCGCCAAAATTCCGCCAAACCGGTTCAATGTCAGATACGACAAAAAGTGAAACCCCTCCACCTGGTAAGGCCGCAGTGTCATCTGCAATTCCTTCGGCACATCCGGCTTCTCCATCAGCTCCGCCGCCTCCAACCGCCGCGACACCGACTGCCACGCCTGTGGCTGGATCAACTCCGCCACCTTCTCGTTCGCCAACTGCCTCCAATGCAACCGGTGGGCCTCATCCCCCAACTCCTCCAGCTCGATCCCCAATTGATCGATCATCGCCTGCTGCTCCTCGCTCAACTGCAGCTCCACCCGCTTCCACGTCCCGTCCGCCAACCTCACAAACCCGCCCCGCGCCGCCACCAACCGCCGAATCTCCGCCGCCTTCAACTCCGTCCCCTCAATCTCAAACATCAACCGCAAATCAAACCAGTCGATCGACTCCGTCTGCCTCGCCTCCAACTTCACCCGCGCAATCAACGGATCCGCCAAAATCGTCTGCAACCGCTCATCCGGCTCAAGCTGCATCCCCTCCGGCAACGACGTCGCCCACGCATGAAACTGATCCGGAAATTGCCTCGTCAATCGCACCCGAAACCCCTGATGCTCCGGGTCAAACGTTGACCGGAAAGCTTCCAACGCCTTCTCCGCCTTCGCCAGCATCTCCCGATCCCGCAAAATGATCTTCCCTTCCGTCGGCGGCAACTCCGCGCCCGTCTCACCCCACCCATCTCCCCTCAACCGCTCCACCAGCCGCCCCTCCGCATCCACCGCCTCCACCTGCATCACCGCATACTCCGCCCCCGAAGTCGCCGACTTCGCCAAACACCCCGCCCGCACCCGCACCTGCAGCGGCTCGTGCACCACCTTCTCCGCCAAAGTCTGCGGCAGTTCCACTCCCAGCTTCTCCAAAAACAACACCCCATCCTCCGAACTCAGCGCCTTCATCGGCACCAGCAGCGGCCCGTCCACCCGATTCTCCTCACCAAACCAAACCGGCCCCGGCACCACCGCTTCATCACTCAAATAATACGTCGGCACCCCCGCCAGCACCCGCATCGGCATCGCCGCCGGTGAACCATCCGCCCGCACCAAACTCAAACTCAACTCATCCCCGCGCGCCGTCTCCGCCGCCGCCCACCTCAGCGCCTCCACCTCCTGCCTCAAAGCCACCCCATCCAGCGTCACCACCCGCGCCCCCATCTCCGGCTGCGCCAGCACCGCCATCAGCAGCCTCACCGCCGCCCCATGATCCAACCGAAACGCCGCCGCCCCACTGCCACGCTGCCCATCCAAACACATCCGCAACAACAACGCCGACACCACATCCAACGCCAAACGCCCCGTCTCCAACCTCGCCACCAACCCCGCCAAATCCCCCGGCATCACCGTCACAAAAACCCCCGACACCCCCGCCACCTGCACCCTCAATTCCGACGTCGTCACCATCAATCTCGCCTCTTTCCCCGCCATCAAAACCGCTTCATCCCCCTCCGTCACCTCATCCTCATCCACCGCAACCGCCGCCCTCGCCAACGCCCGCACCCGCTCCGTCCACCTCGGCAACTCCATCGACCGCTTCCAATCCGCCAACCGCCGCCTCCCGCGATCCAACTCCGCCGCCTTCAGCAAAAACCGCGGAATCGCCAACCCCTTCTCATCCAAAGCCAACGCCACGTAACCCCAAAACTCCCGCAACGTCCTCGGCCGATTCGGCCACAGCGTCAGCGGCTCCATCGACTCAATATTCCACCGCGGATGCAACCGCACCATGTCCTGGTCAAAAATCTCCCCCGTCTGCCGCACCCGCCGGAACCGCTTCTCCACCTTCTCCAGATACCCCATCTCCGCCTCAGTCACCTTGCGCGAAAGATGCCGCTCCAGCCACTCCACAAAATCCTCTTCCTCCGCCTCAATGTCCGCCTCCGTCGGCGCCACCGCCCGCCGCCCCACCGCCACCAGCACCGAACACAACACCAATTCCTTCACCAACTCCGCCGCATCCGTCTGCCCCCGCCAACCCTCATCCATCTTCACCCATCGCGCCCCCACCGTCGTGTCATCCAGCGCCACCTCTGCCACCGCCTCAAACTCATCCAGATCCAGCGACATCACCGCGTCATCATCCACCAATCGCTCCGCCTCCCGCCTCGTTTCCGGCGTGAACAATTGCATGAGTCCTGGTATGGCAGTGGCGAGGTCCGGCATAGAAACGAGTCCGCCCCGGGCAATCCCCCAGCGCGAACTGGAACGCCTACCACACCCCAGCTCACCTTACCAGCCAAGACCCTAACTTTTTTACACCACCCCCCGACATCACGTCACCAAATCTTCACTTGCCCTCTGCTCTTTCCTCTCACTTCATTCCAAACCTATGAAACGCTCCCTCCTCACGGCCCTCGCGATTCTGACCCTCTCCCCGCTCCGCGCTGACGACGACACGCCCGTCCCCCCAGAAATCCAGGCCCTCGCCGAAGCCTTTGTCTCCGCCCTCAAATCCGGAGACGACACCGCCCTCCTCGCTTGCTGGCACACCCCCGAAACCCTCGCCAAACTCGAAGAAGCCCAGGAACTCGCCGAAGGCTCCACCCCTGAGGAAGCCGCCAAAGACTACCAGCGCGAAATCAAAAACCAACAGCGCGACCACGCCGTCATCCTCCACCGCGCCACAAGCATCCGCGCCTTCATCACCAAAAACCTCGGCGACCTCGCCGCCCTCAAACTCACCAAGGTCGAACTCGACCTCGATGACGACGCCCCCGCCGACCAACCCACCTACGACGACGTCGATTTCGACCTCACCACCGCCGACGGCACCCCCATCGTAATCAGCATCGACGACGCCGTCCAACTCAACGGTACCTGGAAATTCAAAGACCGCCTCGAAGAACGCATCGCAATCACCCTCCCCAACACCCCCGACTGATCACTCCTTTTCCTCTAAAGCTGAAGGCCGTGATTCGTAGCTCTCCCGCGCCTCTCGAACGCGGTCGTGATTCTGATCAGCCCATGCCACCAAAGGCTCAATCTTCGCCAACAACGACTCCCCCAGATTCGTCAGCCGGTATTCCACCTGCGGAGGAATAGTCGGATAAATCTTGCGCGTGACGTAGCCATCCCGCTCCAACCCGCGCAGCGTTTGCGCCAGCATGCGTTGCGAAATGTCACCAATGGCACGCTTCAAGGCGGTGAACCGCAACACACCTTCTTGCGCAAGAGTCAGCAAGATGAGCAAACTCCAGCGATCACCAATGCAGTTCAGCACATCACGCACCGGACACAACTTCGCGTGGTCTGTGCCACGCTGAACAGGAAGGAAATGAAGTTTCATCATGAGCGGTTACTTGCGGGTTACTGAGTCACAAAAATGACCCCTCTTGCAGGATTTTCGACCTCGGTATACAAAGGGAACTGACAGCGGATTCATAACCAACCCCGCTCAAAACGCAATCCCTCTCATCCAAATCTCATGATCGCACTCACTGGAACCACCGGCCAACTGGGCCACCTCGTTGTTGAAAACCTCCTTCGCCAAAACGTCGATCCTTCATCGATCGTCGCCATCTTTCGCAACCCTGCCAAAGCGGAAAACCTCGCCGCCCAGGGCCTCCAGGTTCGCCAAGCAGACTATGCCGACGAAGCTGCCCTGACTGCCGCCTTAAAAGACGTCCAGCGCCTCCTGCTCATCTCCTCCAGCGAACTCGGCCAACGCACCGCCCAGCATGGGCGAGTCATCGCCGCCGCCCAACGTGCAGGCGTCTCAGAGATCGTCTACACCAGTCTGCTCCATGCCGACTCATCATCCCTTGACCTCGCCCAAGAACACCTCGCCACCGAGCAACAAATCACCGCCTCAGGCCTCTCCTTCACCATCCTCCGCAATGGCTGGTACACCGAAAACTACACCGCCTCAATTCCTTCAGCGATTGCCCATGGCGCTCTGGTCGGCAGCGCGGGCGAAGGTCGCATCGCCTCCGCAGCACGTGCCGATTACGCAGAAGCCGCCGCTCTCGTGCTCTCACATCCCGCACCCCTCACCGGCACCATCCACGAACTCGCCGGTGATGAATCCTACACCCTGAGCGAGATGGCTGCTGAGGTGGCTCGCCAGTCAGGCAAAACC
>JARXAL010000122.1 GCA_029865835.1 Verrucomicrobiaceae bacterium | reverse complement strand
GCGGGCGGTGGGGCGTCTTCGGTGGGGGAGTTGCGGTGGGCGCGGGTCATTTCGAAGATGCGGGTGCCCTGGCCGTCGAAGACTTCGGCGGTGTCGGCGGTGACTTCGGCGCGGAGTTGTTTGTCAGCGGATTCGAAGACGACTTTGCCGAGGGCGTCGTCGCGGCGGCCGAGGGTGCGGGACATGGCGGCGCGGTCGAGGTCCCAGCCGTCGCCGGGGAGGCCGCCCTGGTAGGCGACGGCTTCGAATTCGCCTTTGCCGAGGGCCCAGATTTGGATGCCCCAGCGTTTGTCTTCGATGGCGGCGGTGAACTCGCCCTGGATGGCGAAGTCGGGGTCTTTTTCGGTGGCTTCTTCGGGGGTGGTGTAGGCGGTGAATTTGGGTTTGGCGGGTTTTGCTTTGGTGGAGGTGAATTTGGGTTCGCCGAGGTGTTTTTTGAAGAAGGGGGTGGCGATGTCGATGACTTGATCGAGCCAGGGTTGGCTCATCCAGAAGGGGTGGGGGGCTTGGGGGAGGGTGTGGAGGGCGGTTTCGACACCGGCGGCTTTGAGTTTTTCCATCATTTCGGCGCGGCCGATTTTGAGAGTGTCGCGCTCGCCTTCGATGAAGATCGTGGGGGGGACGCCGGGGCGGACGTGGGTGATGGGGGAGGCGGCGACGTAGAGGGCGGGTTTTTCGGCGTAGGTACCGCCGAAGAAGGCGATGGCGTTCTCGCTGGTTTTTTCTTTGTTGGCGGCGGCAAGGTCCTGGGTGGCGGCCATGACGATGGCGGCTTGGACAGCGCTGGATTGGTCGAGGTGTGGGCCGGGTTCCTGGGGGTCGGTGATGCCGGAGGTCATAGCGGTGAGGCCGGAGAGGTGGCCGCCAGCGGAGCCGCCGATGCAGCCGATGCGGGCGGGGTCGATGTGGAGTTCGGGGGCTTTGGCGCGCAGGGTGCGGAGGGCGGCTTTGACGTCCTCGATGGCGGCGGGGTATTGGGCTTCCTGGGCGAGGCGGTAGGTGACGAGGGCGGTGACGAAGCCGCGCTGGGCGAGGCGTTCCATCATGGGTTTGTCACTTTCGATTTGGCGCTTTTGCCAGCCGCCGCCGTGGATGTCGAGGATGCAGGGGTAGGCGCCGGGTTTGTCGGGGACGTAAACGAGGAGTTGGACGGTGTGTTCGGGGTAGGCGGCGACGTCGAGGGTTTTGAGGGTGAAGCCGGCGGGGGTGGCGGGTTTGACCAGTTGGAATTTCGGGGGCTTGACGGTTTGAGCCGAGGTGGAAAGGGTGAGGGCGAGGAGGCAGATGAGGAGGCGGTGCATGATTCTGGAGGATGAAGGGAAATGTGGTGGGAGGCAAGTGCGGGGAGCTGAGCGCTTGCACAAGAGAGAGGGAACTGTCAAAGAAGAGCGATGTTTGCGAGGATCACGAATGCATTTGCGATTTGGTTGTTGCTGGGGGTGGCCTGGGCCTGGGTGGTGCCGGGGCATTTCACGTGGTTTTTGCCGCATATTCCGGCGGGGCTGGGGCTGATCATGCTGGGGATGGGGCTGACTTTGCGGTTTGAGGATTTTGCGGGGGCGTTGAAGGAGCCGGTGAATGTGCTCATCGGGGTGGTGGCGCAGTTTCTCATTATGCCGCTGCTGGGGTGGGCGGTTGCGAAGGGGCTGGGGTTGCCGGGGCCACTGGCGGTGGGGTTGATTTTGGTGGCGAGTTGTCCGGGGGGGACGGCGTCGAATGTGATCACGCATCTGGCGGGTGGAAACGTGCCGCTGTCGGTGCTGATGACGACGTGTTCGACGCTGGCGGCGGTGGTGATGACGCCGCTGCTGACGTCCTGGTTGGCAGGGGCTTATGTGCCGGTGCCGGTGGGGGCGATGCTTTTGGACATGATGATGGTGGTGGTGCTGCCGGTGGTGGTGGGGCTGGGGCTGAACCAAGTGATGCCGAAGGTGGTGGGGCGGCTGGCGGGGGCGATGCCGGTGATGAGTGTGCTGTTCATTGTGCTGATCGTGGGGGCGATCGTGGCGGACAAGAAGGAGGCGATCGCGGCGTCAGCGGGGAGTCTGCTGCTGGCGGTGTTTTTGCTGCACGCCGGGGGTTTTGGATTGGGGTGGCTGGCGGCGCGGGTGTTGGGACGGACGGACTCGGTGGCGCGGACGATTTCGATCGAGGTCGGGATGCAGAATTCGGGGCTGGGGGCGAAGCTGGCGACGACGCATTTCAGTGATCCGCTGACGGCGGTGCCGTCGGCGATTTCAGCGGTGTTTCACAGTTTGATTGGGAGTGTGCTGGCGGCTTGGTGGCGGCGGCGGTGAGAGGACACAGGTTACGCGGAGCGAAAACCTGTGCTACTTACGGTCGGCTTTGGGGAGCCACTGGATTTCGGCGCCGGGTTTGGCGGGGGAGGCTTTGTCTTTTTTGCTGCCGCCTAGGAAGAGGTCGCCGGCGTCTTTGAGGGTGACGAAGATGAGGAAGCCGAAGAGCATGAGGGCGCAGGCGGTTTGGAAGGCTTCGAGGATGCGGCCTTGGAGGGGTTTGCGGCGGATCCATTCGGCGATGGCCATGGTGATGTGGCCGCCGTCGAGGACGGGGAAGGGCAGCATGTTCATGATGGCGAGGTTGACGTTGAGGACGACGGAGAACCAGAGGACCATGAGGAGGGCGTCGGGGTCCTGGAGGAGGTTGTAGTAGACGCGGCCGATGCCGACGGGACCGCTCATGTGGGCGGGGCTGATGTCGGACTTGGGCGAGAAGAGTTTTTGGATCATGTTGACCATGCTGCGGGAGGCGGCGGAGAGCTGCTCGCCGACGCCGGGGTGGTTGATCTCGCGTTTGCCGGTGGCATGCCAGACGATGCCGAGCATGGGTTTGGTGATTTCCTCGGGGCGTTTGTCGGGGAGGCGGGGGGTGATGGAGATGGATTGCTCGGTTTTGGCGCGGCGGATGGTGAGGGCGATGGGTTTGCCGTCGGAGGCCTGGACGGCTTCGCTGATTTGGAGGCGATTGTAGATGGGTTGGCCGTTGAGGGTGAGGAGTTGGTCACCGGATTGGAGGTCGGCTTCGGCGGCGGGGCTGTTTTCCTGGACTTGGCCGACCATGGGGGTTTCTTTGCCGGCGATGCCGATATCTTTGAGAGGGGGGCGTTTGAAGATGCTGCTGAAGAAGGAAGATTTTTCAGGAGCGACGCGGGCGGCTTCGGCGGGCACGGGGCACTCGACGAGGCCCTGGCCGGGGCGGTCGACTTTGAAGACGATGTTGGTGCCTTCGCTGGCGATGATGGCCCAGCGGACGGAGTCGACGAAGCCTTCGAAGCGTTTGATGGGCTGGTCGTCGATTTCGATGATTTTATCGCCGACTTTGAGGCCGCCTTTGGAGGCGGCGCTGTCTTCGGCAACGTAGCCAATGGTGGTGGTGACGAGCGGTTCGGTTTCGGGTTTGCCGAGCCAGGAGACGAGGAAGGCGAAGAGGGCGGCGAGGCAGAAGCTGAAGAGGGGACCGGCGAAGGCGACGATGATTTTGTCGAGGGGGGTGATGGGTGGCAGGGGTTCTTTGGTGTCGACATTGCCTTCGATGGCCTCCATGGGGGCCATTTGGGGGAGGGAGACGAAGCCGCCGGCGGGGATGCAGCCGAGGCCGTATTGGACACCGTTGATGGTTTTTTTCCAGAGGGGTTTGCCGAACCAGATTTGGAAGCGGTCGACGTAGAGGCCGCGCCAGCGGGCGGCGAGGAAGTGGCCCCATTCGTGGACGAGGATCATCAAATTGAACACCAGAAGGACCTCGATGACGAGGATGATGGTGTTGAGGATTTTGCCGAAGGTGCCGAGAGAGAGAAGCCAGTCCATGAGGGGTATGTAACAGAGATAACGCCGCTGAACGGCATAACGCGCGGTCGGAGGCTATAAAAACTAGCATTTGCGGGGGTGAGGCGCAACGAATGGCTGAGGTTTTTGGGGTGGGTCGGGTGGGATTGGTGGAGGCGGCGCTTGTGACGACCGAATAAGGCTAAGCAAATGGCTTAATTTAGGATCAAGTCGAAACTCAATCACTGCACAATAGATGCTAAGATTATGCCGATAAAATCCATTTTAAAATGCGCGAATAGAGATTAATGTGGGCCATTAGACGATTTGAATCCATGACTGTAGACAAAATTGGATTAGTCACATTCGCGCTGGTGTTTCTTTTTGGATTCACTTGGCGGGCGAGTTTGCAGCCGCACTTTTATTACATGCGGTGGTTGGATCTGGTGGACATGGTGAACCCAGGTATAGAGGAGAAGGTTTTTGAGAAGCGGGTGGGGCGCTTTGGGAGAATTTTGGGGTGCCTGAGTGTGGCGAGTCTGCTGGCGATAGGGGGGAGTGTTTATTGGATTGTCGTTGAGTATGAAAGGTTGAAGGAACCAGGTGTTGAGCGGTTGGACGCGGAGGGAGAGGTTGGCTCGTTTGAGATGGAGGTTAAGAAGCTTTGGGCAGAGAGGAGGCGGCAGACGGAAGAGTTGCTTTCGAGGTATCTCGCGAAGATTGACGCGCGGATTCTGGAGATGGCCAAGGAGGGTGATTTTGCGGCGCTTGTTGAGATGAATCAGGAACGCACCTAAGGATTGGCGATGGCAAAGGAGGTGGGGAATGAAATTGGAGCGGTGGATGGGGTGAAATTGCAGCCATTCGCGATGCTGGAGGTGACAACACTTGGGGAGCGGTTGGAGTTGCGGCGGTCTTTGACGCGGGCGATTGGATCGATTCACAAGGAGACCAGGGCGGCCTTTTTGGTTGCTTTGGAACGGCATCGAGGCGCAGGGGCGCGAGAAGGGTACAACCGGGGCCTCTCGGCGGGTGGGGGCGGAGTGGGGGTGGGGTCCGCCGAAGGGGATTTTCGTGCTGCAGTCTGATTTGGCACGAACGCCGCTTCTGCCTGTCAAATAGGATGGGCTAACTGGTGAGGCGGAGGAGGTGGCCGAAGCGGTCGCGGGTGGCGCAGCCGGTGGGGGGCACGGGTTGGGGAGTCGGGGGCGGGAGTGTTGCGGGTCTCCTGGTTAGGTTGATCAATGCGATGGGGGGCTTTGAGGCTTCGTCATCATAGAGGTGAAGGGCCCAGTCGAGGAGGTCTTCGCAAACACCGAGTTCGGCGTGCGCAGGTTTATGAATTTCGGCTGCGAGGGCGGTGTTGAGTTCGGGGGTGTCTCTGACGTCGTGGGCGCTATGTTGGGGCAGACGATGAGGATCGCGATGATGACTGGGCATTTTCTGGTTGGGGGTTCGGGGCCGCAGGTGGTGAGGAGGGAGGTGAGGCTGGATTAGACTTTGAAGGATGGGGCACACTGGGAGGCCTCGGCGTTGGCTGGGGAGGCTGATGAACTGGAGGCTTTGCCACTTTGACAGAGGGCGAACTCGGCAATGAAGAAGGAGGACGGAAAGTTCATGGGTGACGAGTGGTGTTGACGCTGGTCAGATGCGGCCGGTGAGGAGCAGGACGAGGAGGATGATGACGATGAGGGAGGCGCCGCCGCCCATGTAGTGGTTGCCGGTGCGGAAGCCGTAGCCGCCCCCGCCGATGAGGAGGATGATGAGGAGAATGACAAGGAGGTTCATGATGCGTTTTGGGGACGGGAGGTGGAGTGGCGGAGTTGGAGGTGGCAGGCTATTCTTCGGATTGTTCGTGGGCTTCGACGAACCAGAGGTTCATGTCCGCGCTGCGGGAGACTTCGGTAAAGATGTCTGCGGTGTCGGCGTCTTTGAGTTGAGTCGCGGTGACGATGGCGGAGCGGATGAGTTCGCCGTAGAAGGCGATTTCATGGGCGAGTTCGGCCACGTGTTTTCCGCCGCTGTGGAGGGAGGCGGGGTACTCGGGGAGACTGGAGGTTTTGGCGATGATGCGGACGCTGCCATGGGCGATGCCTCCGAGTTGGACGATGCGTTCGGCGATGGTGTCGACGTAGCCGACAGTGGCGTTGAAGACTTTGTCGAACAGTTCGTGGAGGGCGATGAAGTTTGGGCCTTTGACGTTCCAGTGGGCTTGTTTGGCGAGCAGCATGAGGTCGATGGAGTCGGCGAGGCGCTGCTGCAGGAGGCTGGTCATTTCGAGACGGACCTTTTGGGGGAGGCTGTTGCGGGTGTGAGAGAGTTTTGTTTTCATCACCCCGAGGATAGAGCCCGGGGGTGTGGGCGCGCTATGGGGTGAAGTGCCCATGCTTTGGCTGAGCGTGGAGTCGGAGGCGGTGGCGGGCTAAGACGCGTCGGAGGAGCCGTTTTGGGGGATCGTCCAGGCCATGAGGGTGGGTGACAGAGATAATGCCGTTGAACGGTAATTTGCGCGGTCTTGACCTGTAGAGAGCACCCATTGCGCGGGTGGGGCGCAATGGGTGGCTGAGGTTTTTGAGATGAGGTCGGCTTAGAAGCGGAAGATGACGCCGGTGCGGAGGACGAAGTCCGGGGTGGCTTCGGTGAGGCCGAAGCCGGCGCCGACGCGGAAGGTGAGGTCGTGGATGGGGCTCCAGTAGGTGGCGGCGAGGAGTTCGTGCTGGCCGTTGCTGTCGAGGTCGCCGCGGGCTTCGAGGCCAAGGGCGACAGTATCGATGAGTTTTTGGCGGAGGCCGATGCCGTAGCCCCAGGCTGGACTGCCACTTTCGGGGAAGACGCCAATGAAGTTGAGGACGAGTTTGGTTGAGGAGGAGAGGTCGGCGTCCAGGAGGAGGCGGGTGTGCCAGAGGTTGTTGTCGTGGTCGTCGATGCCGCCGGCGTGATGGGAGTGACCGGAGTCATGCTCTTCGGCGTGGTGGTCCTCTTCTTCATGACCATGTTCGGGTTCGTCATGGTGTTCTTCTTCATGGGAGTCAGACTGGGGGTCCTGGCCTTCGGCGAACTGGTAACCGGTGCTGAAGCCGAGGTTGAAGGGGAGGGAATCGGAGGTGGGCAGGCGGAAGTAGAGGCGTGGGGTGGCGGAGGTGTAGTTCCAGCCTTCGCCGGCTTCGTCGGCGAAATGAGCGGTGAGGCCGAAGGCGAGCCAGGGAGCGACGCCGAGGATGAAGTTTGGCTCCGAGATGTAGGAGTCGATGCCGTTTTGGCGTTCCCAGTCGAAGGCGCCGAGGATTTGGCCGTGGCCGGAGCGAGGGAGGTCGTAGTCTTCCAAGAGGAGGAAGTTTTGGCCGTGACTGGCGCGGAGGGTGGGGGTGGCGATAAGGAGGAGGGCGATGCAGGAGAGGGTAAGTTTCATGGAATGAGTGAGATTGAATGGGAGACGGGTCAGAACACGACGCGGCGGTGGGAGGGTGTGAAGAGGACAAGCACATGGCTTGAGCCATCGAGGGGACCCGAAAGTGTCTTTTCGGAGTCATGCCGAAAGCGCGGAGCGCAGCGGCGGGGTGGGGCTGTCAGGCCTGGAGGCGCGGGGGCGGCACGGG
This sequence comes from Verrucomicrobiaceae bacterium, assembly GCA_029865835.1. Taxonomy (GTDB): domain Bacteria; phylum Verrucomicrobiota; class Verrucomicrobiia; order Verrucomicrobiales; family Verrucomicrobiaceae; genus JAGRPD01. The sequence continues at coordinate 407 of JARXAL010000122.1, read as the reverse complement.
CGGGCGGCTGTTGCGCACTGACGGCATGTCTTGAGGTGCCGGGGTGGGATTGGGTTCGGATCCTTTCGGGCAGGGGGGGAGATAATGAAAGATCTCGTTCAGGGCGAAGCAACCGAGGTCTTTGCCCTTGAGGAGATCGGGCTTGTCCGATTGCTTCTCGGAGTTTTCACCGGCTTTGACCGCGAGACAAAGCGGACAGGGGTGATTGCCGTCGAAGGTCATGGTGACGGCGGTTTGGAGGGAATTCTTCTGGCTGAAGTCGGCGATCATGCTGACCCAAGCGACGCTTTGGAGGAGCATCCAGTGCAGTCCGATGCTGGCGGCGAGGGCCAGGACGAGGAGGGTTCGGGCGATGCGGGACGGACTCAAGGCTGAGAGGATTCGACGGAGAAGGGAGAATGTCAATG
>JARXAL010000107.1 GCA_029865835.1 Verrucomicrobiaceae bacterium | reverse complement strand
GCCCACCACTGCAACAGATCGACAAAACAAACGCATCGTGCGATTCCAAACGCTGTCCCTATCGAATGTCTAACGGAACAGGACAAAATTAACGCAATCAATTCGCATCAATCCCTACCCGATTCGAGGTTGAAATTCCACCCATCCCCGTTTACCGCACGTATTCCAAGCTCAACCCTCATTCTATAACATCATGGCCCACACCCTACCCGAACTCCCTTACGCCCACAACGCTCTCGAACCCCATATCGACCAGCAGACCATGGAAATCCACCATGGCCGCCACCACAACGCCTACGTCACCAACCTGAACGCCGCCCTCGCCGGCAAAGCAGACCTCGAAGCCCACTCCATCGAGGACCTCTGCAAGAACATCAACAGCATCCCCGAAGACATCCGCGCCGCTGTCCGCAACAATGGCGGCGGTCACTACAACCACAGCCTTTTCTGGACCGTCATGGCCCCCAACGCTGGCGGTGCCCCCACCGGTGCCCTCGCCGATGCCATCACCGCTGCTTTCGGCTCCTTCGACGCCTTCAAAGAAGCCTTCGCCAAAGCCGGCGCCACCCGCTTCGGCTCCGGCTGGGCCTGGCTTGTCGCCAAAGACGGCAAAGTCGCCGTCACCTCCACTCCCAACCAGGACAATCCCCTCATGGACGACTCCGGCACCCCTCTCCTCGGCTGTGACGTCTGGGAGCACGCCTACTACCTCAAATACCAAAACAAGCGCCCCGATTACATCGCCGCTTGGTGGAACACCGTGAACTGGGACGCCGTCGCCGCCCGCTTCGCCGCCGCTGCCTGAGCCACCTGACGCTCAGGCGTCTCTGACCGCATTCCAAAGCGCGGAGCGGGTTCCCTTGACGAACCCCTCCGCGCTTTCTCTTTCTCCTTTCCCCACGCCTTCATCATGGTCCTCCAACGCCACCGCTGCGGACTCATCTACACCCAGGCTTTCGCCGACTACCTCGACGCCCGCCAAGGCCTCGAAGGGGATGACCATCCCGACGACGTCCTCTCCCTCGACTACATCCGCTGCGCCACCGGCCCCCAGGCCGGCACCTCCTGGTGCCAACTCACCTGGATCCCCTCCGTTTCCATCCCCCTCACCGATCGCTTTCAGTTCGGTTCCACCCTGCTTCACATCCACAAGCAAACCCGCAACGGCCTCAAAACCCGCGGCCTCGACTACGACCCCGAAAAAGACTCCCTCCGCATCCTCTCCTAGCGAACAGTTCATTTTTCTATTCCAGTCCGACTCATTTTTCGATAAAAGGGAATCCCACGGATCTCCAACCTCGCCCTGGGACCCTCCAAATGCTCCGCAAGGCTCTCCTTCTACTCTTCGCCTCCGCGATCTCCGCCTTCTCTCAGGGCACCGGCCTCACTGGGCAATACTACGACACCGCCTCCTTCGGCACCCTGAGAACCAACCGCACGGATGCCTCCATCAGTTTTGACTTCGCCTCAGCCATTCCCTCCGGCACCGCCATCACCGGTGCAGACACCTTCTCCATCGCCTGGAGCGGACAGGTCGAACCCGAGTTCTCGGGTCTTTATACCTTCTATGTAACAGCCGATGATGGGGCTCGACTCTGGGTCAATGATCAGATGATCGCCAGCCGGACATTTGCAGCGGCGGGGCCGGAGATGCGCGGTCAAGTCAATCTGACTGCCGGAAAACGCGTCAACATCCGCCTGGAATACATCGAGCAAACAGGCTCCGCCTCCGTGAAACTCGAATGGTCCAGCGCCTCCCGGGCGCGGGAGGTGATCCCAACAGCTCGGCTGTTCCCGGCTCGCGTGGACAAAGCAGGCGGTTCCCTGTTACGGGAGCACTGGAGCGGGATCAGCGGAGCCTTGATCTCCTCCCTCACAGCGAACACGAATTACCCAAACAAACCCGGTGGTCGCGAGTTCATCACCTCGTTCGAGTGCTTGGCACAGGATTGGGCGGATTCGTTTGGCACGCGAGTCACAGGCTTCATCGTGCCCCCAGTGACGGGCGACTACACCTTCGCCGTGAGTGGCGATGACGTGGTGGAACTGTATCTCAGCACGGATGCAACCAGCGCAAACAAATCTCTCGCTGCAAGCGTGGCCTCCTCCACCGCGTTCCGCGCCTGGGGCACATCCTCAACGGCTCGCACCCTCATCCAGGGCCAGCGTTACTTCGTGGAACTGCTCCACAAAGAAAGCACCGGCACAGATCACTGGTCCGTCGGTTGGAGAAAACCGGGCGATTCGAATTTCACCGTCGTTCCCGGCTCCGCGCTGGTCCAGCCGGGCCTCGGCACAGCTCAACCAACCGAGACAAATTTGCTCAACACCATGGCACAGGATCACCCTCGCCTCTTTGCCACAGCGGAACGCTTCGCAAAGCTGAAAGCGGCCTACCTGAGCCCGACGCCCTCGCAGGCGAAGACTTGGGCGCAAAATGCGATCAACTCGGCCAATGGCCTTCTCACGACGCCACCGGTGGTTTATGCGCCGGATGTGCGCAGCGTCATTTTGGGCGACTCGCGCAAAGTGGTGGACCGCATGTACAAACTGGGTCTCGCCTGGCAACTCACCGGCGATTCGCAATATGCCGAACGTGCCTGGACGGAACTAAGCACTGTTGCGGACAACACGCTCTTCCCAAACTGGAACCCCAGCCACTTCCTCGACACCGCTGAAATGACCCACGGCTGCGCCATCGGTTACGATTGGTTTTACCACTACTGGGATGCCACACGCCGCACCACCATTCGCAACGCCATCCTCAACAAAGGCCTCACACCCGGACTCTCGCAGTTCACCAGCAATGTCGGTTGGTCCCGCAGCGATGGCAACAACTGGAACCAAGTCTGCACCGGCGGCCTAAGCATGGGCGCCCTCGTGGTGGGCACCGAATCCGAGACGCTGGTGGAAAACATCCTCAACCGCTCCATCAACTCCACCCGCCCCTGCTGGAGACGTTTCACAACGGACAACGGCGCCTGGTACGAAGGCCCGGGCTACTGGGGCTACACCACCGAGTATGGCATGCGCATGCTTGCTGGTCTGGAGTGGGTGCTTGGCAGTGACTTCGGCATCAGCAACACACAGCACGTCTCCGAGGCTGGCTATGGTCCCATCAACTCGCTTGGCACCTCCAACATCATTTTCAACTACGCTGATGCAGGCGCCGGCGGAGGCACTCGCGGGCCGCAGTTTCAGTGGATGGCTCGTCGCTACGGCATCGCCGCCTATGATGGCTGGGAGAACTCAGGCAGCGGCAGTGCTCTAAGCGCCTTGTGGTGGAATGATCACGCAGGCATCACCGTCGCCAACAATGGCTCAGCCGCAGACATGGCCTTTCATGGCGATGCCGGAACCGCTTTCCAACCGCAGGAAATGGTCACCATGCGTGGCAAATGGGCCGACAGCCGTGCCACCTTCGTCGGCACCAAAGGCGGTCAAATGGGTGCCGACCATGGCAATCTCGACGCCGGCACCTTTGTGCTCGATGCGCTCGGCAAACGCTGGTTTCACGATCTCGGCGGCGACAACTATGCGCTGACCAATTACTTCAACGACACGCCCAATGCCTCCGGCGTGGACCGCTGGGACTACTACCGCATGCGTCCCGAAGGTCAAAACACCCTCGCCATCAATACCGATGGCACCGCTGGCATGGTGCTGGGTGCCGTCGCACCCCTCACAGCGTATCAAAGCGAGCTAGGCGGCAGCGGATCCTTCTCAATTCACGATCTCACACCGGTTTACACGGGCATGAGCAAGGTCTGGCGCGGCGTGCGGCTCATGGGCGCTCGCGATGAAGTGATCGTTCAAGACGAGATCCAGGCGGCTACCGGCAAGACGGTGTGGTGGTTCGCGCATTACACGCATCCGACCACCAGCATCGTCGTTGCTCCCGATGGCACCAGCGCCACGCTCACCCAAGGCGCAGAGCGTTTGTGGTGCAAGATCCTCAGTAGCAGCGGCCAGTTTCAAATCATGGATGCCGTGCCATTACCCGGTTCGGCGAATCCGGTGACGACACCCGCCCAAAACGCCAACACCGGCCACAAGAAGCTCGCCATCAATCTCACGAACGTCACAAACACCACGCTCGCCGTGTGGTTCGTGCCCCTGCAAACCGGCGAACCCATCCCCACAACGCTACCCACCGTCACCGCACTCAACACCTGGAACATCGCCGCTTCAAATGACGCTCCCGTGGCCATCAGCAGCGTCGCCACCAGCAACGGCGAAAACCCGGTGGACATCGATCTGCGCAACTACATCACCGACGACTCCACCCCTTCCTCACAGATGCGCTTCAGCGTGAGCGACCCGGTGAACGGTACCATCACACTGCTCGCCGATGGCTTCACCGCCCGCTTCACACCCAATCCCGGCTACACCGGCGTGCCCAGCTTCTCCTTCACCGCCACAGATACAGGTGCTGATCCTCGCATGATCCTGGCCTATGATTTTGATCTCCCAGATCCAACGGTTTCGACCGAACAACCCGATGTCTCAGGCAATGGTCACAACGGCACACTTGACGCCATCGGCACCGGCACCTTCACCCTGCAAAGCGATGTTCCTGCAGCGCTGGGACGGGATGGGCGTAGCCTCGATCTGGCGGAAAACGGAGGCGATAATGCCGCACGTCTCAGCCGCGTCGTCACCACCACCGAAATCGATTGGGACACGAGTGACTGGACTTTCACCGGTTGGTTCAAACGCCGCGACAGTGGCAGCGAGGACATGATCTGGCATTTGAACAATGGCGACGGCTTTGGCAGCGGCGAGGAGCTCTACCTAATAGCCCGCGGCACCTCTACTCTCACACTGCATCACTATCCCGGTCCAGATGTGAACATCGAAAGCACCGCAGCCACTCCAGGTGTGTGGCATCACTTCGCCGTGGTGCGCAGCGGCAGCACGATGAGCCTGTATCTGAATGGAGCACTCGTCGGCAGTGACAATACCTTCACACTCGCCACAGCTCAGGTGCCTCCTCTTATCTTCGGCGGCCACACCGATGTGTCGGCGACTTTTGCACCCCGCTGGTTCGATGGAAAACTTGACGAACTCGCCGTCTTCAACACCGCTCTCGCTCCGGCTGAAATCACCACTTTGTTCAATGGCATGACCGCACGGCACTTCGGCGGCCTCAGCACCACA
>JARXAL010000087.1 GCA_029865835.1 Verrucomicrobiaceae bacterium | reverse complement strand
GAATGAACACATGCCCCGCCAGAATCAGTTTCCTCACCTCCCACTGATTCACAAACCCCGGAAACACCACCGCATCCCCCAACCCAAGCTCCCCCACCAACGCTTTCATCTCCGCCATCTTCGGCCCGTCCCCCACCAGCGTCAACACCGCACCCGGATACCGCTTCTTCACACCGGCAAACGCCTTCAGCGTCAAATCCAACCCCTTCTTGTCCACAAACCGGCACACCTGCAGCAACTGCCACACCCCATCCTCCGGCCCCACCCTCGGCTGAAACGGCCATTCCGCCAACGGCACCCCCGTCCTCCAAATCCCAATCTTCTCCGGCGGACACCCCAAAGCCACCAAATCACGCCCCAAACTCTCCGTCCGGCACAGCATCCGATCCCCCAATTCAAACACCTCCCGCATCGCCTTCAAATGCCCCGGCTTGTTCATATTCACCCCCGCATCCGCCCCATGAAACGACACCACCACCGGATGCGGCCACACCTTCATCAACGTCCGAAACTGTGGCGCAATATGCCCAAAAAACACATGCAGCAACCCCGCATCCACCCGCGTCAACTCCAGCACAAACCGCCGCAACTCCCAGTCAAACAACTCCCACGGCTCCTTCTTCACATGCTTCGCCACCCAGCGCCGCCACCACCTCAACTTCGGCTTCGGCAACACATGCAACCGCCTCACGTGAAAATTAAAGTGCTCCGTGTTCTCAATCTTGTGCGTGAACACATGACAACTCACCCCTTCAAACGCCGAAATTTGCCGATACACATGCATCATGTCGAGCTTCAAAAACTCGGGCACATACACGGCGACAGTCGGGGGATTCGGCATTGATGCTGGCTTGGGATGCGTCTAAAGTCCTAGCCGGACCTCTCACAGGGCACCTCCCGGACCGGGCACCCCCATTCTGCCGTTCCGTCTCTCTCTGTCACATGAATTATCCCGAAAAAGCACAACGCGTCATCGAACTCGAAATCCGCGAGCTCCAACGCCTCCAGGACCGCGTCGGCCACGACTTCACTTCCGCCATCGACCACATGCTCGCCGCCCTCGCCTCGGGCAAAAAATTCGTCGTCTGTGGTGTCGGCAAAAGCGGCAACATCGCCAGCAAATTCGCCGCCACCCTCAACAGCACCGGCGCCCCCACCGTCCTCCTCAACGTCGGCGACGCCCTCCATGGCGACCTCGGCATCGTCGCCGAAGGCGATCTCGTCTTCACCCTCAGCGCCAGCGGCGAAACCGCCGAATTGTTAACACTCCTCCCCCACCTCAAGCGCCGCCAAATCACCCTCGTCGCCCTCACCGGCAACGCCGACTCCATGCTCGCCCGCCACGCCGACGTCTCCCTCGACGTCCAGGTCGAACGCGAAGCCTGCCCCCTCAATCTCGCCCCCACTTCCAGCACGACCACCATGCTCGTCCTCTGCGACGCCCTCGCCATGGTCCTTCTCGAAGCCCGCGGCTTCCGCAGCGAAGACTTCGCCTCCCTACACCCCGGCGGCAGCCTCGGTCGCGCTCTCCTCACTCGCGTCGGTGACGTCATGCGCAAAGACCTCCAACTCGCCCTCATCACCCCCGAAACCACCGTCCGCGTCGCCCTCGAAGCCATGACCCGCGCCCGCTCCGGCGTCGCCATCGCCACCACCCCCTCCGGCAAACTCGCCGGCGTCTTCACCCATGGCGACTTCGTCCGCGCCTTCCAAAAAGACCCCGCCATCGCCGAACACCCCGTCAGCACCTACCTCACCACCCATCCCGTCACCATCCAAGCCGAAAAACTCGCCGTCGAGGTCCTCTCCACCCTCGACCACCACCGTGTCGATGACATCGTCGTCGTCAATGCCGAAGGCACCCCCGTCGGCCTAGTCGATACCCAGGACCTCACCCGCCTCAAACTGGTTTGACCCCGGATTCCCCCTAAAATTAAACGCTTGAAGATTGTGCTCCCCTTGATTTTCTGTAACAACAAATCAATACCAGAACCCTTCCCGGGCCCCTGATACCGCGCCATCTCCCCCCTTCATGCCCGTTCTCCCCCAGATCACCATCGGTTCCGTCGTTATGGACGGCTCTCAACCCGTCTTCATCCTCGGCCCCTGCGTCATCGAAAGCGAACCCTTCATTCGCGACATCGCCGCCCGCCTCAAAACCATCGCCGACCGCAATAACCTCCGCTGGATCTTCAAAGCCTCCTACGACAAAGCCAACCGCACCTCCGGCAAAAGCTTCCGCGGCCTCGGCTGCAAGAAAGGTTGCGCCCTCCTCGCAGACGTTGGTCGCTCCATCGGCGTCCCCGTCACCACCGACGTCCACAGCCCCGAAGAAGCCGAGCAAGCCGCCGAATTCATCGATCTCCTCCAAATCCCCGCCTTCCTCTCCCGCCAGACCGACCTCATCCTCACCGCCGGCAAAACCGGTCGCGCCGTCAACGTCAAAAAAGGCCAGTTCATGGCCCCCTGGGACGTCCAAAACATCGCCGACAAACTGCTCAGCATCGGCTGCAAGAATTTCTTTTTTACTGAACGCGGCACCACCTTTGGCTATCAGAACTTGGTAGCTGATATGAGATCCCTCTACTGGATGCGCGAACTCGGCCACCGCGCTATCTTCGACGCCACCCACTCCGTCCAGCGCCCCGGCGGACAAGGCACCAGCACCGGTGGCGACGGCATCCTCGCCCCTGTCCTCGCCCGCGCCGCCGTCGCCGCTGGCTGCGACGGCGTCTTCATCGAGACCCACCCTAACCCCGCCGAAGCCCTCTCCGACGGCCCCAATCAGATTCCCCTCGACCAATTGGAAGCCCTCCTTCAGCAACTCACCCAAATTCATCAACTCGTCCATGCCGCTGCCTGAGTCCTTCCTTCATAGGCTCCTCGTCTGCGCTGCCAGCCTCCTGCTCGCCACGCTGCCCGGTCATGCCGTCGACTCCAAACCCAAGCCAAAAAAGAAGCCCAAATCCTCCTCCGAATCCGCCGCAGCCGAATCTTCCTCCGCAGGCTCCGGCCTTTCCGCCTTCGGCAGCAAAATCCCCGCCCAGCGCCCCAACCTCGGCGTCTACATCCCCAGTTTCTCAGAAGGCAAAGCCAGCTCCATCGTCGAAGCAGATGTCCTCACCCGCATCGACGACACCCGCCTTCGCGCCGAAATCATGACCATCCGCCTTTTTGGCGACACCCCGAAAGACAATGTCGTCGTCACCATGCCCACCGCCATCTACAACATGACCAACCAGATCCTGCGCAGTGACGACCGCAGCAAGGTCACCAACGTCGACTACGAAATCGAAGGCGACTCTCTCGTCTTCGATACCCACTCCTCCCAGGGCCGCATGACCGGCAACGTTCGCATGATCATCCACGACGCCGGCTCGCTCTTCAAAGAGCCCGCTGCAGCCAAAAAAGAACCCGCTGCAATCCCCGAAAAACCCGCTCCAAAAGCCATCCCCTACACCCCTTCTCTCACCCCTCAGCCCGCTCCTGCTCCCCAGGCCAAACCTCAGCCATGAAGTTTCCTCATCTCCATCTCCTCCCGCTGCTCCTGCTAGCCCTGCACCTCCAGCTCGCCCCGGCTTCAGCCCAGCAAAACGACATCCTCGATGCCGCCAATCGCCGCCGCGAAAAAGAAGATACCGAATCCGCTCAGGCCGCCCAAAAACGCCTCGCCCAAGCCGCCGCCAGCCGACTCGCCGAAGCCGCCCGCTCTGCCACCGATTCCACCCAACCCAACCCCCTCGCCGCCCGCGCCGCCACCGCCACGCCACCCGAAGCCTCCCTCATGGAAAAAGCCCGCTCCATCGCTGGCGAAACCCAACTCTCCACCGCCCTCGCCAACCTCAGCGAAGAAGGCCGCAAAGCCTTCAACCAACCCATCCGCAAGGCGACAACCGTCGAAGACGATTCTCCCCCAACCGCCGCCAACGTCATCGTCGCGCAAAACACCACCCCTGCCCCGTCCTCACCCACCCCCGCTGGCAACCCCGCCACCCCTCCTCCTGCCACTCAAGCCTCGCCCGGATCCCCAAAACCCCTTCCCCTCAAACCCACCCCTCTCCTGGACGCCAAAGTCGAAGCCAACCGCACCCTCATCTACAGCGACGACTCCTTCTTCGACGCCAACCGCGCCATCGGCATCTTCACCGGCAACGTCCGCGTCTTCAAAATCGTTGGAGGCAAAACCGACCTCTATGTCGAATGCGACGACCTCGAAGTCTTCATGAAAAAGACCGACTCCAAAACTTCCGCCACCCCAAAAATCACCCCCACCAACACCCAAATTCCTGCCGAACCCCTCCAGTCAAACGCCACCACCAAATCAGGCCCCACCTCCGCCACCCCGGAAAAAGCCAGCGAAGCCGAAGAAAGCGGCATCGATAAAATCCGCGCCCGTGGCGCCATGGTCATCGTCGAAAAATACACCGAAACCGGCGATATCCAGGTCGGCAAATGCAAAGACCTCACCTTCGACGGCGTCACCAAAATCGTCACCCTTCGCATCTGGCCCCAAGTGCAGCGCGGCGCCAACCTTCAAATTGCCGACGAACCCGGCACGGTCATGACCATAACACCAGAGGGCAATTTCAAGTCCTCCAATGGCCGCACCCGCACCGAAATTCTCCAAGGAGACGCCGCCAAACCCAAAACGAAAGGCTTGCGCCGCGTGCCGGATCAGTGAAAGTATTCATACCAAGTGTCATCGGGAGGAGTGCCATCGTGAAATCAACCACCACCAGGGAAAGACCAGCGCCGTCGTCCCCATTCGAACCCATGACTCCCCCTGAAGACGAACGCCTTCTCTACACCGAAGGTCTCAAAAAAGTCTACGATGGTCGCGCCGTCGTCAACGGCGTCGACATCGAGATCAAAAAGGGCGAAATCGTCGGCCTCCTCGGCCCCAACGGCGCCGGCAAAACCACCACCTTCTACATGATCGTCGGCCTCGTACGTCCCAACGGCGGCCGCGTCGTCTTCGACGGCAACGAAACCACCACCAAACCCATGTACGTCCGCGCCCGCCTCGGCATGGGCTACCTCCCCCAGGAAGAATCCATCTTCCGCAAACTCACCGTCCGCGAGAACATCCTCGCCGTGATGGAAACCCAAAACTACACCGCCAAAGAGCGCAAAGACCAAACCCAGTCGCTCATGGAAAAGTTCGGCATCGACCACGTCGCCGACAACCTCGCCCTCACCCTCTCCGGTGGTGAAAAACGCCGCCTCACCATCGCACGCTCGCTCGTCACCGAGCCCAAACTCCTCATGCTCGATGAACCCTTCTCAGGCGTCGACCCCATCGCCGTCTCCGAGATCCAGGACATCATCCGCATGCTCCGCAAAGCCGGTCTCGCCATCCTCATCACCGACCACAACGTCCGCGAAACCCTCAACATCGTCGACCGCGCCTACCTCATCTACGAAGGCCAGGTCAAACGCCACGGCACCAAAGAATTTCTCGTTAACGACGAAGTCGCCCGCACCCTCTACCTCGGCGAAGACTTCACCATGTAATGGAACCCTTTCGATTCATCACGAATCCAAAACAAACACTCAACCCAAAACCCAAGGAGGACAAAACCCATGCAAGTACATAACGTCAACCTACCCATCATCGTCACCGGCCGTCATGTCGACATCACCGAAGCCATGCGTGACTACGCCCTGAAGAAAGTCGAAGGCCTTCACCTCGACTACCCTCGCATCATGGAAGCCAAGGTCATCCTCGATGTCCAACAGCGCATCCAAAGCGCCGAAATCATCCTCTTCTGCGCCAACCACATCGTCATCGAGGTCAACTCCAGTTCCGACGACATCTACGCCTCCATCGACGAATCGATCTCCAAGATCGCCCGCCGCATGCGCAAATTCAAAACCCGCATGCTCAAAAGTCATCGCCCGCGCAAAAATGGCAGCATCAAAACCTTCGAAGAAAAAGTCTACAGCGAGGAATCCCTCAACACCGAGGATGATCACGTCGAACACTCCTACGTTCACGCCGAACCCTACCGCTTGCTTCCTCTCTACCCGGACGAAGCCATCGTCGACCTCGCTCTCAGCGACCGCCCCTTCGTCGCCTTCCACAATCAAAACACCCACAAACTCGCCATCGTCTATCGCCGCAAAGACGGCGAATACGGCATCATCGAACCCGATGTGCTCGCCTCCGAATTGAACACCCACTAAACTCAAAAAACCACCCCCACAAGGCACCTTTCCCCCCAAGGAAAGGTGCCTTTTTCGTTCCCACCAAAGTACCCATCACCGCTCTGCGTGATGCACCAAAAAAGTACCCTTCATCGCTCCGCGTGATGCCCCTTCAACCCTCCCCTCCCAATCCCCACCCCCTTTTCCAACCCAACCCTGACAAATCCTCCCAAATCCCACGTTCCTCTCCCATCATGCGCCATCTCACTCTCGTCCCGCTCTTCCTCGCCGCCTCCCTCCACGCCCAAACCCCCGCCCCTACCAAAGCCCCCACTCCACCCAAAGAACCCACCCTCACCTGGCACCCCGTCGGCACCGGCGCCTGGAACGTCGAAGGCCGCGCCTGGCCTGACGAAAAACGCCTCCTCTACTTCGACCGCCTCCCCGCCTCCGCCGAAGGCAAAGTCACCACTCCCGTCTGGGACCTAAGCCGCGACAGCGCCGGCATGGTCGCTCGCTTCAAAACCAACGCCGACACCATCTGGGTCGACTACACCCTGCGTTCCGAAATCGTTGGCAAAGCCCACATGCCCGCCACCGGCGTCAGCGGCGTCGACCTCTACGCCCGAGACGAACAGGACGGCGGCAAATGGAAATGGGTCCAGGTCACCAAACCCACCGGTCAAAAAGTCCGCGCCGCTCTCATCACCGACCTCCGCCCCGGCCTGCGCGAATACGCCGCCTACCTCCCCCTCTACAACGGCATCGAAACCCTCTCCATCGGCGTCCCCCCGGATGCCCAATTCGAATCCCTCGCCCCTCGCACCGAAAAACCCATCGTCTTCTACGGCACCTCCATCACCCACGGCGCCTCCGCCTCCCGCCCCGGTATGGTCCACACCGCCATCCTCGGTCGCCGCTTCGACCTCCCCGTCGTCAATCTCGGCTTCTCCGGCAACGGCAAAATGGACGCCGCTGTCGGCGACTTCCTCACCCGCCTGGACGCCGCTGTCTTCGTCATCGACTGCCTCCCCAACATGCAGCCCGAAATGGTCACCGAGCGCACCATCCCCCTCGTCAAACAACTCCGCGCCGCCCACCCCACCACCCCAATCGTCCTCGTCGAAGACCGCCGCTTCACCAACGCCTGGATCACCCCAGCCAAAAGCAAGTTCCACGACGAAAACCACGCTGCCCTCAAAGCCGCCTTCACCACCCTCTCCCAGGAAAAAGTGCCCAACATCCACTACATCCCCGGCAACGCCCTCTACGGCACCGATACCGAAGGCGCCACCGACGCCTCCCACGCTAGCGACCTCGGCTTCATGCGCCAAGCCGACATCTTCGAACCCACCCTCAAAAAAGCCCTCGGCCGCTAGCCCACCGTGGTGCAAGCCGCTGGCTTGCACCCTCCCACGTTATCGCCCAACGTCACCTCCCACTTTCTTAAACCGCCGCCACAACAGCCACACCACCACATTGATCACCGCCAGCGCCGCCATCAACTGCATCACCGTCTCTGACAAACTCGCCTTCCCCGGCGCACTCCCCACCAACGTCGCCGCCACATTCAACGGAATGTAACCCAAAAACGTCCCCGCCAAAAACACCCGGTGCCGCGTTTCCGCCACCCCCAGCACCGCATTCAACACCACCCCCGGCAGCACCAACTGCCGCACCCAGAAAACCTTCAGCAGCGAGGGCTTCTTCAACATCTTGCCCAGCCACGGCCGCTTCTCCGCCTGCGCCGCCACTCCCTTGCGAAACCCATACCGAACCCCCAAAAATGCCCCATACGCGCCCAGTGTCGACCCCACCAGCGACAGTATCACCCCCTCTGTGAACCCAAACAAAAGCCCCGCCACCCCGCACAGCGGCAACCTCGGCAGCCCCATCATCACCGCCAGCGCCGTCCCCCCCAGAAAAATCGCCCGGCTCATCCACCCAAACTCCTTCACATACCGCTTCCACTCCTGCGCGTTTTGAAGCCACGCTCGCATCGGCGTGAAATGCGCCACCAGCATCACCGCCGCCACCACCAGAACCAGCATCACGATCTGCCGCCGCTCCTTCCCCAGCCCCTTCCGCGCCTCCTCCCCGAGCACCGCCATCGTCTCCTCATCCCCCGGCTCACCCATCGGCGGCGGGATCTCTTCATCTGAATCTGGGTTCAATCTCTTCAAGGCACCCACTCTGCCCAGCCTTCTCTCTCACGCAACCCCCCAGCACACCCGGATCAACCCGAACATTTTAAGCTAGAAACGGAGATGGAAAGGGATGAAGATGGTGCCGTGCTTGGTTTCACAAGGC
>JARXAL010000050.1 GCA_029865835.1 Verrucomicrobiaceae bacterium | reverse complement strand
CATACTCAACCAACCCCATCCCGCCCCCAAATCCGCCCCGTCTCCCTCCAACGTCTTCGGCAATTCCACAGCCAGGATCCGGGACCCCACATCCGCTCCCTGCCAACTGAACAAACCAGGCCTCGACCAATACCCCGTCTCCGGCATCCGCCGCATCGCCGCCCCCTCCCGCCACGCCGCCACCCTCGCCTCATTCCACGCACCCGCCCGCTTGCGCGCCACAAACACCCGGCAGTGATGCTTCGAATACGTCTCCACCGTCACCCCAACAATCTCTCGCCACTGATCTTCCAATCGCTTCGCACCCCAATCGTTGCGCACTGACACAATCAAACGCCCCCCCTCATCCACCTGATCCCATGCTTTCGCTACATCCCCCAACTGACTCTCCCTCTGGCGATCCGGCAGCACCCAAACCTCAGCATATCGCCCCCCCGCCACCGCTTCTTCCCGATTCACCTTAAACCCCTGTTCCTCCAGCGCCATCGCCGCACCGCGATGCCAGTGCACCAACGTCATCCGCTCCCGCCACGTCTCCAGCGCCGGATCCGCGATCACGTTCACGGCCAGCACCTTTCCCGTCACCGGTTCCTCACCCTCAATCTGGCCCACAATGTGAACCAGCGCATCCATCGCCTCAGTCAGCGATTTCATAAGCCCAAAACGCCGACTCGCAGCTCCCGATCAAAATTCACGCGCCCAATTCCGGTTGCCATCAATCATCTTCAAACTCATCCGGCGGCGGTGCCTTCTTCTTCTTCTTCGAGCCCGCATTGCGCAGTGCCTTCGGAATCGGATCTTCCTTCTTCTGCAACGCCCGGCGCAGCTTCCGCAAGGCAATGTTCTGCAACTGCCGAATCCGCTCCCGCGTCACACCAAATTCCTGACCCACTTCTTCAAGGGTCCGAGGCTTCTGACCGTTCAAACCAAATCGCGCGTCAATGATCTTGCGCTCACGCTCATCCAGCACGGTCAACAAACCGTCCAACTGCCCGTGCATGTTCTTGTGACTCAACAGCTCAAATGGCGTCTGCGCACTCTCGTCTCCGACGATCTCACCAAACTCCGTGCTGTCATCCTCACTGATCGGCGCATCCAACGAGGCCGGACGCATCGACGCCACCTTCAGCTGCGAAAGCTTCGCCCGGTCAATCCCGATCTCCTCCGACAACTCATCATCAGTCGGCTCACGCCCGAGCTCTTCGCTCATCGACATCGCCACCCGGCGCATCTTGCTGATCTTGTCCACCATGTGGACCGGAAGCCGGATCGTCTTCGATTGGTTCGCCAAAGCCCGCTTGATCGACTGCTTGATCCACCACGCCGCGTAAGTCGAAAGCTTACCCCCCTTATTCGGGTCAAAACGCTCCACCGCCTTCATCAGGCCGATGTTACCTTCAGAAATCAAGTCCAGCAGCGGCAGGCCATAGTTCGCGTAATCCTGCGCGATCTTAACCACCAACCTCAAGTTTGCGCGAATCATGTGCGACCGAGCTTCCGGGTCACCTCTTTTGATACGCTCCGCCAGTTCGACCTCCTGGTCAGGGGTCAGCAAATCCGTCTTGCCGATCTCCCTGAGGTAGATCTTGATGCCTCCATCCAATTCCATGTTCAACATTGATAAAGTCTTTCCAAAAGGAAACTTGCAGTTCCCCACCTCGCTTTTGGATTCGAGGGGGAGGACGATCCTACACTACTTCGCTCACATTTCCTGTCCTTTTTTGAAGCAAAATCGTTGCCAAGGCGATTGGCAACAATTCAAAACGTCAACGCTGACCTGAATGCGTGCAGAAATTCGGGAGAATCCATCGCAGTTCAACCCAGTAAGCCCCCCCGAGTCAATCCAAATTTCAAAATAAATCTAGGGAATGTTAATAACCTGAGAAAGCCAGCTCCTGATGCCCTCTATAGAGTCTCCCGGGGTTCATCCCGCCCGGCGGCTTTTCAGCGCACCCAAGCAGGACTTCACCCGGAATTCAGACATCAGCCACCAACTAACCAATCTTCGGCAGCTCAAATCCGGACGCATACTCGTCCATCGCCAGTTTGTTCGCCTCTTCAGCAAACTCACCCACGAACTTCCCACTCACCGGATCAAAATCCAACCATGGGCCTACCGACGGCATGTCCTTGCTCAGATCTACCTTGTTTGCCTCAAGGTTGGCCACGAAATCCGCCAGCGTCTCCTCGGCCGCTTTGTTCCCCGCTAGGCGCTCTTTGACCTCGCCCACACTCATTTTCTTGCCCAAACGATAAGACACGTTCGCCAGATGAGCCAGACCCGCCGCTTGCTCCCCATGGGACACATGCAGCACATCCTTGATGATTTTCCCGGCCCTCACAGACTCAATGAAGTTGCTCATGTGATCAGGACCCTCTTGGAAGTTCTCGAACTTATGAATGGCGTTGCCGTCCTTGTCATAAGCCTTCGACTCCGCCACAAACCCACCTTCACAATGAATCACGTTCCCAATTCGCGGCGCCCCTGTCTTGCCATTGATCCGGAACACCGGCTCATAACCCTTGGCCCAGTTCATGTCCTTCATCGGCAATCCCCGATTGTCAAAAAGCAATGGCGTACCACCCGCATAATCAAACAACGCCATCTGATTGTTCGCCGTCTGACCATCGTCATCATAGCCCCAGCGATTTCCAAAACTCATCACTCGTGTCGGCAACTGTGCCGGATTCCCCAGCGCCCAGCGCGCCACATCCAGCTGGTGTGGCCCCTGATTCCCAATGTCACCATTGCCGTAAGCCCACTGCCAGTGCCAGTCATAGTGGAACTTCTCCCGGTTCACTGGCAACTCAGTCCGCGGTGCCGACCACAATTTGTAATCCACCGTCGCAGGAGGCGCCACTGGCGCAGCCACCTTACCAATGCTTTGGCGCGCCTTGAAGTTAATCCCCCGGCTCAAAGTCATCTTGCCAATGTGCCCTTCCTTCACCCATTCCATCACCGCCGCCCACCCCAAGTCCGACCGACGCTGCATCCCGTGCTGAACCACCAGTCCCTTCTTCTCCGCCACGGCACCGGCTTCAACCAACTGACGTCCTTCCCAGAGGTTGTGGGAAACGGGCTTCTCCACATACACATGCTTGCCATTCGCAATCCCGGTCATGGCAATGAGGGTGTGACTGTGATTCGGTGTCGCAATCGTGATGGCGTCAATCTCCGGATCCGCACAGCACTCGCGGAAGTCCTTGTAGGCCTTCACCTTGATCTGCTTCTTCGCCAATTCCTTCACTTGGCCCTCGAGCACATCGCTGTCCACATCACACAACGCCACAATCCGCACCCCAGGGATCTTCAACAAGCTGCCAATATGCCCTCTACCACGCGATTTGAAGCCAATCACCGCCACCCGCACATCACCGTTGGCACCCGCAGCACGGCTCCAAGTTGACATTGTAGCCAAACCGGCCGCACCGGCCAAGGTTCCGCCCAAAAAGCGGCGACGGGATGAAAATGAAGGGGACGAGTTCATGGATTTGAATGGCATTGATGGTGGCGTTGACCCCTGCCTTCGGACTCAAAAGCAAAAGTGGGTAACAGGAATACAACGAAACCAGAAATCCAACCTTTCGATCAAGAAAAAAAACACCGCGCCGCGGAATCAATCTTGCCAGTAAATCTTCACATTCTGCGTCCTTCTCCCCGCTGCCACCACCTCAGCTTTCCCATCCCCATTCAAATCCCGAACTACCACATCCTCACACGCCATCGTGTTGTCATCCAAAAGCTCACTCTGCCAGCCACTGCCATCTTCTTTGGTCGTCCACCACATCTTCACCCCAACCCTAGGACCTACCTTTTGCGCTGACCGCCAACCCACCACAATCTGCCGATTCCCCATCCCCAACAAATCACGACACGCCAGCGCGTGACCATCGACTAGGCTTTCATCAATCACACGCCGCTCCCACTCCCCATCCTTGGGCCCATTCGGCGGTGGCATATACAGCACCAACTGATTGCCGTGCATCGGCTCAATGGCTGCCACGCAAATCTTCCCTCCGCCAAGGGCTGACATCCTCACCTCACCTACTCCCTGCAACTCCGGTTTGTCCTTCCCATGCCGGGAAATCCACCGTTCCGCCCATCCCTTTTCAGTCTGAATCATCCGCACAATCCCCTCCCGGCCTCCAAGCAGCACTTCCTCCGCCTCCCCCGCACCATTCGAGATCACATCCAGATTGTGCGTCAAATGCATCGTCCCCTGAACCAGGGTCGTCTTCCATTCCGCTCTCGGATCACTCGGCATGTGATAAGCCAGCACCTGCACTCCCTCCCCCTCTCCCTTCACATTCCCCCGGCCATGCAACGGCAGCACCACCAAATCAAACGTCCCCTCGCGATTCCGCACCCAGCGCATTCGATGCGTCGTCGGCTCATGCGATAACTTCACTGGCGTCCACCGTTGCCGCCTATCCTCCGGTGGCACCAAATAAATCACCGCCCCGCTATTCACCGTGTCCCCCGGATTCCACTCCGCCCCCACCGCGATCTCACACTTGCCATCCCCATCAATGTCCCTTGCCGCCAGGCACACATGATCCCGATCCGTCAAAGCATCCGTGATCACATGCTTCGTCCAAACCGGATTCTCATACCAAACAAACTGATTTTTGTCCGCCAACAGAACATCCGGCTTCCCATCCCCATTCACATCCTCCACCGCCAACCCATACCCGATCGCAATCTGGTCATCCACCGTCTGCTCGCGAAACGAATGCCCCGCCCCGATCGCTGCGCCATCGACAGCGACCCACCCCAAAATCAAGCTCATCAGTCTTTTCATAGTCGCCAGTTAATGACAACCACATCCCCCTGACAAGCCCTCAACTCAAGGCTCAGGCGAAATCAAGACCTTGCCCGTGAAAATCGGCGCATTCTTCGTCGTAATCGTCGTCCCATTCGGCAGTTCTGGAAGATCAAAACTCCCCATCCCCCGAATATCACTCGGCGTCACCGGAATCAGCAAACCCGTATACTTCGCGATCCGCTTCGTCCCCGTCAGATCCGGAGAAAACTGCCCGCTCACAATCCCCGTCGAAGAACTGTAAGACCAGGTCACCCCTCCCGTATTCCCCGTCTTCGCCACCCCGGTATTCCGGGTCGAAATATCAAACAACGCCAACGGACTTGGCAGCGGCGCCCCCGCCAACTTGCCCTGCGTGAAAGTCACCGTCGCATCATTCTTGGCATCCGAAGGAAGCCACATGACCCTCGGCCCAGCCGACCGCAACCTCACCCAACCTCCCACGACCAAATTATCCCCCTGTTCAACCAGCGTCCGAACCGAGTTATTTTCTCCGTTTGCAGCAATCCCCGCCTGCGGCACAAAAGCAGTGTCAAGCCCCCCAGTATCTGTCACCACAGCAAGTCCATTCCGATTGTCTGCGGACGGACTGTTGAAGCGGGAAAAACTCCCGCCCACAGCAATCTTGCCTTCTGTTAACCGTGCAATGGAAAAAACGTTCCCATTCGCGCCTCCCGGAGGATTGAAGGTAGTATCAATTCCACCACCCGACAGCAGCCTTCCCACATTGTTTCTACCGACTCCCACCAAAGCCGAGAAACTACCCCCCACCAGAATCTTGTTGTCCAGTTGCAGAACAATCGTCCTAACCGTGCCATTCGCACTCGGTGTGAAGGTCGAGTCAATGGTCCCAGTGCTATTCAATCTCGCGATGCGGGTCCGCGTGTGCGTGTTTGCGCTGTCTCTGTAAGTCGTGAAATCTCCCCCAATCAAAATCTTCTGATCCGTCTGCACCGCCACACACCGCACGATCCCATCCGTCCCTGTCCCCCCATTGTTAAACGCCGTATCCACCGCCCCCGTCGCTAGCAACCGGGCAACCCCAGAACGTGTCGACCCACTCACCGTTCCAAACTGCCCGCCAATCACCACCCTCACATCCGTGCCTTCCGTGTCCATCCGCTGCAGAGCCACACACTCCACCGTCGCATTCGGCCCTGTCCCCACATTGAACGTGGTATCCAAAGTCCCATCCGCATTCAAGCGCGCTACCCGGTTCCTCGCCACCCCATTGTACTGAGTGAACGCGCCCACAATCACGATTTTGCCATCCGTCTGAATCACCAAATCAAAAACCGCCCCGTTCGCTCCCGTCCCCGGTGTGAATGTCTCATCCAGCACCCCATTCGCAGACACACGTACGATGCCATTGCGCGAAACCCCACCATATCGGCTGAATACCCCCACAAGCACCAACTTGCCATCCGTCTGCGCCGCCATCTTTAGCACCACATTATCCGCCAGCATG
>JARXAL010000044.1 GCA_029865835.1 Verrucomicrobiaceae bacterium | reverse complement strand
GGCAGTTTTGTCTGGGCGGCAAGCTGCTCAGCAAAAGCCGCCAACTGCTCGACCACACCACCGCCCTCTCGAGGACCGAGTCCTTCAAACTTCAGAAAGTGCTGCGCATACGTCTGCCCACAGTGCGTGACAAAGGCACTCTTTCCAATACGCCTCCTCCCCTGCACAACCACCAGGGATGCCTTGGGTTTCCGAAACAGACGCTCAAACTGATCCGCATAATAGCGGCGTCCATGGAAGGGAAATAGCGCAGGCATGGTAAGATCAGATGTCGATTTCGTGCTCAATAAAACCACCTCCATTACAGCACCAATTCGACACTCCGTCAATTTCGTGCTCCCTTTTCCCTCAAAAAATACAGCACCAATTCGACATTTCGTTGATTTCGTGCTATACTATTCGCGCTCTCAGAGAGCACCAAATCGCCACCTTCTGGGACTCCGCCTATGTCATCAAGTCGCTTCCTGCACGAAAACCAAGCTCTCTGCAACACTCCATCCAAGTCCTTCGTTGGAGACGGCGCTCCATGAAACGCCTCACCTCTCTCGTCCTCCTCACTCTCTGCTCTTCGATCCTTGCAGCGGATAAACCCAACATCCTCTTCCTCCTCGCCGATGACCTCGGCCAGCGAGACATTCGCGCGTTCAATCCCGACACCTTCTACGATACCCCCAACATCGACTCACTCGCCAAACGCGGCATGAAATTCACCAGTGGCTACGCGGCCTGCTGCGTCTGCTCCCCCACTCGCGGCAGCATCATGACCGGCAAGTATCCACCACGCTTCGGCATCACCAACTTCATCCCCGGTGGCCGTGCCGGAAAGCTGCTGCCCGCAGCCAACGCCAACGAATTGGCCCTCTCAGAAATCACCATCGCCGAGGCCTTCAAAGAGGCCGGATATGCCACCTTCATGTCAGGCAAGTGGCACTTGGGCAACGAAGGCTTCCTGCCCAAGGATCAAGGTTTCACCACCGATGCCAGCGCTGCCACCGGACCCAAAACGAACGCTGAAAAGCGCGCGGATGATCCCAAAAAAACCGACCGCATCTGTGACGACGCCATCGCCTTCATCGAACAAAACAAGGATCGCCCCTTCTTCGCCTACCTCCCCTTCAACGCCCCCCACGTCGCGATCGGTGCACGCGCCGATCTGATCACCAAATGGAATGAAAAAGCCCGGCACGCCCCCGCCGACCAGTGGGGCCAGGAAGGCAAAAACCAAGTCCGCCTCGTCCAGAATCACGCCGCCTACGCCGCCATGATCGAACAACTCGACTCCGGTATCGGCCGGGTCATCGCTTCCCTGGAAAAGAACGGCCTGACCGGCAAAACCATCGTCGTCTTCATGTCCGACAACGGCGGCCTCTCCACCGCCGAAGGCTCCCCCACTTCCAATCTCCCCCTGCGCGCCGGCAAAGGCTGGCCTTATGAAGGCGGCGTGCGCGAACCCCTCATCGTCGTCGCCCCGGGCACCACCCCACCCAATACCACCTGCGACTCACCCGTCATCAGCACCGACTTTTATCCCACCCTGCTCGACCTCGCAGGCCTGCCTCCAAAACCCGATCAACATCTCGACGGTGAAAGCTTCACCCCCTTGCTCAAAGGCGAAACCCGCTCCCGCAGCCAACCCCTCTTCTGGCACTACCCCCACTACGCCAACCAAGGCGGCTCACCCAACGGCGTCATCCGCGATGGCGATTGGAAGCTTATCGAGTGGTATGAAGATGGCGCCCTCGAACTCTACAATCTCTCCCAAGACCTCAGCGAAAAAACCAACCTCGCCCCGCAGCAACCAGACAAAACCAAAGAACTGCACGCCAAACTCGTCGCCTGGCGCACTCAAGTCGGTGCCCTCATGCCAAAACCCAATCCCGACTTCGATCCGAACGCTAAATCCAAAGCCAAATCGCCGAAGAAAGGGAAGAAAAAGTAGCCTGCCAAATCAGACACAGTATTTGCTGACATGTTCCGCCCACGGCAACGTTTCACGCCGCACCATGCGTCCTGTTCTCCACCTCATCCTCTTCGCACTCTGCCCCGCGCTCTTCGCGGCAAAGCCCAACATCATCCTCATCTACACTGACGACCATGGCCACGCCGACCTCGGCATCCATGGTGTGGTAAACGATATCAAAACACCCCATCTCGATGCCCTGGCCCGCAGCGGCGTCGTAGCGACCAATGGCTACAGCACCGCCCCGCAGTGCGTGCCCTCGCGCGGCGGCGTCATGACCGGACGCTTCCAGGGCCGCTTCGATCTCGATAACAACGGCTCCGCGCTCGACGGCTTCAACAAAGAAACCACCATCGCCACACGCCTGCAAAACGCAGGCTACGCCACGGCGCAATTCGGCAAATGGCACCTTGGACCCACGGAAGCGATCACCAAGCACGGCTTCAAGCACGTCTTCTCCCAAAACGCGCAACGTCCATTTTCCGCCAACATCACGCTCGATGGCAAAGACCGCCCCATGGCCGATCTGCCGCCAACCGAGTATCACCTCGAAGGCTGCTCCAAAGCCGCCGCATCCATCATCGAACGCTATAGGGACCAGCCCTTCTTCCTCTACGTCGCCTATCGCGCCCCGCACACGCCGCTGGATGCGCCAAAGCGCTACATGGACCGCTTCCCCGGCGAAATGCCAGAGCGCCGCCGCGCCGCACTCGCCATGCTCAGCGCCATCGACGACGGCGTCGGCCTCATCACCAGCACCTTGAAGAAGCACAACCTCACCGAAAAGACGCTCATCTTCCTCATCGGCGACAACGGCGCCCCACTGAAGATCCACAAAGTCGATTCACCGCTCCAAGGCGATCCCGGCGGCTGGGACGGCAGCCTCAACACCCCGCTCAATGGCGAAAAAGGCATGCTCTCCGAAGGCGGCATCTCCACCCCATTCCTCATCGCCTACCCCGGCACCATCCCCGGCGGTCAAACCTATGCGCATCCCGTCACCGCGCTCGACTTCGCCGCGACCGCCTCTGCCGTAGCTTCGATTGGCGATCGAAGTGCTTTCGACGGCATCAACCTCCTCCCCCACCTCACCGGCGAAAACAAAGCTCCTCCACACGACGCCCTCTTCTGGCGCTGGATGGCCCAGAGCGCCGTTCGCGAAGGCAACTGGAAACTCCTCCGCGGTGGCGAGCGTGAATACCTCTACAACCTCAGCACCGACCGCGAGGAGAAGCACAACCTCGCCGCGCAGCATCCCGAGATCGCCACCCGCCTCCGCTCCAAGCTCAAAACCTGGGCCGACACCCTCAACCCACCCGGCATGGCACTCGGCCCCATGGCCTCCACTTGGAACGACTACTTCGATCACTACCTCGAAGGCAAAACCATCGCCCCACGCGCCGAACAACCCACCACCACCGCTTCCGAAACCAAAGGCTGGGAAGCCCGCAGCGGCAAACTCACCGCCAAAGACGGCCTCCTCATCCTCACCCCGGACAAAGCCGACAAACCCACCTTCATCACCAAATCCAAGCTCAAGCTCGCCGGTCCCGTCACCGCCCAAATCACCCTCAAAACCGCCGCCACCGGCCAGGGCGCCATCGCCTGGCGCTTGAACGACGACAAGGACTTCCTCCCCGCCAACCGCCTCACCTTCCCTCTCCAGACCACTCCCGATTGGCAAACCCACACCCTCCAAATCCCCACCACCGGCCGCATCATCCACGTTCGCGTCCATCTTCCTCCAGGTGCAGCAGAGTTTCGTACCCTCGACTTCACATCAGCTCTCAAATGAGCCATCGCTTCGGCAGCTCGGCCATTCTTCTTTCCTTAAAATGCTCTCAACTGCTCTAGCGCACTCAGGGATCTCGGGCTCAGTTCTGGGTGATGCAGAACCCTCCCACGCGGTGCTGTCATGGCAAATTTAGGTCTGAGACGGCGATGCATGTCCTTGCTTCCATGGATAAATCGGCACTCTGATTGGCTTACCACTGATCTGAATCCCATGAAACGCTCCCTTCTCCTCTTCTTCATGCTCACCCGCCTCGCTCTCTCGAGCGATCCGGCCACGCTGAGCACGACGCGGGGCCACCTGCTCGCTAGCGAGGATTTTAGCCTGGCACCAGCGCCGTTCACGGGCAAACCGGTGGGCTTTGCAAGTGGATTCAAAGGCTGGCGTTACAACAGCAGCGTCACGGGTGGCAAAGGCGGACGTTGGGAGATCGTGAACGGGGCGTTTCGCGGTATCGAGACGCCCGGCGCGAATCATCCAGCCACGGCTTCGTTGGGCATGACGTTTCAAGATGTGATCATCCAGTGTGAGGTGCGTCTCAACGACGTGCCGGACGAGGGGCGGAAGTATCGCTCGCTGTTTCTGAAGGCCACGGACGCCAAGGATTACGTCGTCTCACTCAGTCTTGGGCAAGGCGGGCTCTTTTTGACACCTTATGACACGGAGAAGATCAATCCAGCCACCAAACAGCGGGAGAAAGGCCCCACGGTGAAGCTGTTAAAGCCGATCAAGCTCAACGAGTGGCACACCGTCGTGCTGGAAATCAAGGGCGATGAGGTCGTTGGCACGCTGGATGGTCAAAGCATCACGCTGAGCAACCCGCTCATCAGCACAGCCAAGCACAGCCTCATGCTCGGCGCGGGCACGGAAGCCAGCTTTCGCAATCTCCGTGTGTGGGAGGCGCTGCCGAATGCGGACTGGGCGAAGAACAAAACGAGACTCAACGCTGAAGTGAAGCCATGAGAGCCGCGCTTTGCCTCTCCCTTTGGAGCATCAGTGTCCTGTCAGCCGAACTGCCAAAGACACTCCGACTGGATCTTCAGCGCCCCGTTGATCCGCGACTCGCCAAGCTCGAATCCGGCGACTTTGGAAACGGTCAGGAGCATGTGGCCCGCGCTGCCGTCGAAGTGCGAGCTTTGTCCGGCAAGCTCAAGCCAGGCGATCAGCTCGTGCTCGGGGGCACGGCTTGGAAAGATGCGCGATTCACGTTTGAAGGTCATGGCACGGAGGAGAAGCCGATTGTCATTCGTCCGGAGAAGCCGGGAGGCGTGGTTTTCACTGGCGAATCAGCGGTGACGTTTCATGGCCAGCATCTCATCGTGCACGACTTGGCTTTTCAGGGCGTGACGGTGACGAAGAACAACGAGGTGCTCTTCCGGGTGGGCAATGGCGCGGAAAAACCAGCCAATCACTGCGTCTTCAACCGTCTTCGCTTTGAGAAGTGTGGTTCCACCAACCCTGCGGACTGGCCCAAGCTGCACCTCTGGCTCATGAGTATGCGTGGTCGTGGCAACACCGTATCCAACTCAACCTTCAGCGGTTTAAAGCACATCGGGCAAATGCTTGGCGCCGCGGAATTGCCGAAAGACGGGCTGCAACAACTGCACGTGCTCAACAACCACTTCATCGACCGCCCCAAGATCGACGATCAAAACGGCTACGAGATCCTGCAAATTGGCTGGAGCGGCGAGCGTGCGGCCGCCACCGGCTCGCTCATCCAGGGAAACACCTTTGAGCGCTGCGATGGCGAGAACGAACTCATTACGCTCAAGGCCTCCGACATCGTCGTGCGCGGGAATCGATTCATCGCCAGCCAGGGCGTGCTTTGCCTGCGCACCGCTCGTCGGGTGCTTGTACAGGACAATGTCTTCGACGGACAGAGCCGCGAAAACACCGGCGGCGTGCGCTTGCAAGGCGACGGCCATGTTCTCATCAGCAACACCTTCCGCGATCTGAAAAAGCCCAAGGATTACTACGCCTGGCCCATCTCCCTCATGGCCGCTGATCTCGAAACCTACGGCGAAACCGACCAACTCAGCGGCTACGGTCGCACGCGCGACATTCTCATCACCCGCAATCGCTTCGAGCACTGCGACAAGCGCATCGCCGTCGGCATCTACGCCCGAAAAGAGTATCCGATTTTGCCGAAGAACATCATCGTGCGCGAAAATGTATTCGCAGGCATGGGTAATGGCAGCGCCTTTGATTTTATCGCCAATGATTCAAGTGGCGAACTGCCCAGAGAGCTGCACGAGTCCGGGAACACTTTTGAGCCATGAACAAAAGCGTAGCTGACAGCCGATGGATGTCTCTCATGTGCTCACCCCCTTTTCTGTCAGCTCATCTCTTCTTCCGATGATCCACCGCCTGCTATTCCTCTTCGCCTTCGCCACGTCCACCATGACGCAAACGATCACATTCACCGTGAGCGAGACGGCAGGTTTGCGGCGCTTTGGGTATCCGGTGACGGCCTCGCTGGAGAGTGCCGAAGGCATGATCGCAGATGCGGAGAAGGTCCGGTTGCTCGCCGCTAATGGCCAAGAAGTGCCCGCGCAGTTCACCGCGATGTCAAAATGGCCCGATGGCAGCGTGCGTGGACTCGATGTCGATTTCTCGCCGAGTCCCGGGCCATTGGAAACGCTGACCTACCGTGTGGAGGTCGGCAAAGACCCCAAGCAGACACTCCGCGCAGGTTTATCCGTCACCGAGACAGACGACGAAATCGTCGTAGCCTCCGCAGCCATTTGTCACCGCATTCGTCGCGATGGAAAGCCTCTCCTCACCTCCATCGCGTTCGGTGAAAACGAGTTCATCGGCCCCGATGGGATCTGCACGACTCTCCAACCCGGCAATGTCGAGATCGTGAAGCGCGGCCCTTTCAACGTCACGCTGAAGTTCGGCCCCGTGCAGCTCGAATACGTAAACACCAAATCCTGGGTGAAAATCACCCAACATGCCGATGACGAACGCGAACTCGCTGTCGATGCGCATTTCAACCTCACCAAGCTTCCGTTGCTCTGGGACTTCGGGACTGGAAGCTGGCTGTATGGCAACATGAGCCAGCTAGGTCAGACTGTGATGATCCAACATCGCAGCAGCACCTGGGACATCCTCACTGCTCCCGCCACAGTTTTCGCCACCGCTCCAACCTTCGACGGCTGTGGTCACCTCGCGGATGCGGAGCGAGTCGCGGCGTTTGGTGTCATGAAGGCTGACCACGATACCGAAGTGAAACTCACCGCCGAGGGTCGCATCCACATCGCCTCCACACGCCGCGACCTCACTGTCTATTTTCACGTCGTTGGCCAGCCCATACCCGTCACCGCAGTCACGAGTCCGCTGGCAATGATCCGTCCGCTTGTGGTTGTCAGCGTTCAAAACAACTGACAGCAAATGGGGCAAAAATGGATTCTGATGTTGGCTACCCCCCTTTTTCTGTCAGCTATTTCCCTCTTCCGATGATCCGCCGCCTTCTCATCCTCCTCACCCTCTGCCCTTCGCTCTTCGCCGCGCAGCCCAACATCCTCCACATCCTTGCCGATGACATGGGCTGGAATGCGTTGAGCTGCTACGGCAACAAAGACCTGCAAACGCCGCATCTCGACCGCCTCGCAGCCCAAGGCATGCGCTTCACCCAAGCGTATGCCGATGCGCAATGCTCGCCGACGCGTGCCGCCTTTCTCTCCGGGCAATACGGCGCTCGCACAGGTGTCTTCAAAGTCCTGAACGAGAAGGAGCCGTCGTTTGCACCAATGCGCTCTGCCGAAGCCAAGGATACACTCGGACCGGAAACAGCCACGCTGGCAACCACCTTGCGCCAAGCAGGCTACACGACCGGCATCAGCGGCAAATGGCACATCGCGCAAAACTACGCCGTCGCAGCCCTGCGAAAGCGCGAAGGCTATTTCGACTCCTACGGCTTCGATTTTGCCGGTCCGGCCAATGGCAACGAACATCACGAAGACAAAACCGTCACCGCCATCACCGACGACATCATCGGCTTCATCGAATCGAATCGAAGCAAGCCCTGGTTCGCCTTCGCTGCCCATTTCAGCCCGCACACGAAGCTGGAAGCGCCGGAGGCATTGATTGCGAAACATGTCGCCCGAGGCTACAAGCGATCGGCCAACGATGAAGGCAGCTCCACCGAGCGACCCATCGCGAACTACCTCGCCATGCTGGAGCATCTCGACAACGAAGTCGGCCGCTTGCTGGCAAAACTCGATGAACTCAAGCTCAGCGACAACACCCTCGTCATCTTCACCAGCGACAACGGCGGCCTCTCCCGC
Source organism: Verrucomicrobiaceae bacterium (assembly GCA_029865835.1). Lineage (GTDB taxonomy): Bacteria > Verrucomicrobiota > Verrucomicrobiia > Verrucomicrobiales > Verrucomicrobiaceae > JAGRPD01. The sequence goes on along the minus strand of JARXAL010000044.1, from coordinate 50,921 downwards.
GTGACCAACAACGCCCCACTCCGCGAAGGCAAAGGCTCCCCCTACGAAGGCGGTATCCGCGTCCCCCTCATCATGCGCTGGCCAGCAAAGGTCAAGCCTGGCAGCCAATGCGATGCGCCTGTGCATACCGTGGATTTTTATCCAACGTTTGCCGCACTCGCCGAAGCGCCACCGACCTCAGCGCATCCACTCGACGGCGAAAGCCTCCTCCCTCTGCTCACGCAAACAGGCCCGCTCCAGCGCCCCGCCTTGTTCTGGCACATGCCCACCTACACCACAAACTACGGCCGCACGCCCTGCGCCGTCATCCATGAGGGCGATTGGAAGCTCATCCACTGGTTCGGCGACTACCTCGACACCACCGGCTTCACGCCCGACGACAAACCCTACGGCAAACTGGTCGTCGGCCCCCGCACCGAAGTCTTCAACCTCCGCGAAGACCCCAACGAAACCCACAACCTCGCCACCGACCGCCCAAAAAAAACCACCCACCTCAACAACGCCCTCAACGCCTGGCTAAAACGCACCAAAGCCAAGCTCCCCACCCCAAATCCCGACTTCAATGAGAAGCGCTGGTGGATGTCCGCAGGTGCCAAATAGCCCAGATTGGTTCATCTCATGACTCGCGTCCTTTTCATCCTGTTCGCCCTGTGCTGCACGCTCCAGGCAGCGCAGCCAAACATCCTCATCATCCTCGCCGATGACCTCGGCTACGGTGATCTCGGCAGCTTCGGCGCGAAAGACATCCGCACGCCACATCTCGACAAGATGGCTTCGGAGGGCTTGAAGCTCACCAGCTTCTATGCGCAGCCGATTTGCGGTCCGAGTCGCGCGGCGCTCATGACCGGCTGTTATCCCCTTCGCATCGGCGAGGTGCAAAACGGCAAAAATGGCCACACGCTGCCACACACAAAGGAAATCTTCATCGCCGAGATTCTACGCGATACTGGCTATCGCACCGGCATCGTCGGCAAATGGCATCTCGGCATGAGCGCGGGCTGCGACCCCATCGCACAAGGCTTTCAGCACAGCTACTTCACTCCCGCTTTCAATGGAGCCACCCGCGACATCCAACCCGGGGCCGTCGTGCCCTTCATGCGCAAACCCGGCGAGGTCGTGCGCACCATCAAGACCCAGGCCGATATGAATACGCTCACCGCCGATTGCACCCGCGAGGCGCTGGAGTTCATCCGCAGCAGCAAAGACGACCCCTTCTTCCTTTACCTCGCCTACCATATGCCGCATGTGCCGCTCGGCGTGTCGGAGACGTTTCGCGGCAAGTCACAGCGCGGCTTGTATGGCGACACCATCGAAGAACTCGACTCCGCCATCGGCGATGTCTTCGCCGAGCTGAAAACACTCGGCCTCGATGACAACACGCTCGTCGTCTTCACCAGCGACAACGGCCCGTGGACCGACAAACAAATCGGTGACCACGGCGGCAGCCCGGCACCCTTTCGCGGAGCCAAAATGACCACTTGGGAGGGCGGTTGGCGTGTCCCCGGCATCGTGCGCTGGCCCGGCAAAGTCCGCGCCGGTGAAACCAGCGACGGCATCGCCGCCACTATCGACCTGCTGCCCACCTTCGCCGCCCTTTCCGGAACGAAACTCCCGGGCGCTAAGCTCGACGGCTTCGACCTCACCGATTTCCTCACCCAACCCAACGCTCCCAGCCCGCGAGAAACCTTCCTCTACCACAACGGCGCACGCCTCACCGCCTTGCGGCACAAGGACTTCAAACTCGTCTTCGCCCGCCCCGCCGGCGGCGAGATGCCCTACATGCCAAGTTTTGTGACCAGCCACATCGAATTCTTGCCCAAGACCCAACTCTACCAACTCTCCACCGACCCGACTGAATCCACCAACCTCGCCGCAAAACAGCCTGCCGTCGTGAAGCTCCTCACCCAACTCGCCGACGAATCCCGCGCCGACCTCGGCGACTTCACCGGCCCCGGCACTGGTGCGCACTTCTTTGACGAAGGCCCACGCTGGCCCAAAGCCGTCGAACCAAAACTCGAGCATCCCAAAAGGCGTCAGCAAGCCAAGTAAATCGAAGGCAACCACGCTATGAAAGCTCTCACCATCTTCATCGCCCTCACACTGTCTGTCAGTGCTCAGGACAAAGCAGTCACCGTCAAGCAAGACAATGGCGTGTGGTGGTTTCGCTCGCCCACAGGCGCGAACTTCCTCTCCATCGGGGCGAATCATGTGGAGCCGCTTTATTGGCAGAGTCCGCGCAATGCGGAGTTTGTGCGCGAGACGTATGGCGGGGAGATTTTTGCCAAGGATGGCTCTTTCGATGATGGGTCGGTGGCGGTGAAAAAGTGGTCGGCGAATGTGGCGGAGAACTTCAAGGACTGGGGCTTCAATACGCTTGGGTTTCACAATCCGCTCTCGCGCAGCCTGCAGGAGACCATCGGCGGCTACTATGTATGCCAGTTGGCGATTCCGGTGTCGTGGGGCTGGAACATGAAGCGGTCGGAACTCGTCGCCAGCTTTGCGAAACGGCCCATGGATGTTTTTAGCGAGGCGTTTCGGGCGCAGCTCGATGAGGTGGCCGATCAGCTCGTGAAGCCGCGTGCGAATGATCCGCGATTGCTCGGCTATGCCTACACCGACGGCCCGCCGTGGACGGTGGAGGACGATGCGAGCAGCCCGGCCTTTGCCAAACTCTCGCCTGCACAGCAGCAGCTTCATCCGTGGGTTCATACGCTGATGTCGCTGCCTGCCACGGCGGCGGGAAAGCAGGCGTGGATCGAGCTTTTGAAGAAGCGCCATGCCGATCCGGCCAAGGCAGCAGCGGTTTATGCGGTGAAAGCGGCGACGTGGGAGGAACTCGCGGCCTGCACGCAGTGGCATCAGCTTGGCGAGGCCAAAGCAGCCGGTGCGGACAGCCGCGCCTTCCTTTCCATCCTTATGCGCCGCTGGTATGAGGCGCGGCACCGAAGCATCCGCCAGCACGACACCGCGCATCTCATCCTCGGCGACAAACTGAACATGAATCGCGACCGCAAGTTCCCTGTGCAGCTCGCGAACAGCCTCAAGGCCATGCGCGGCTTCGTGGATGCCATCAGCGTGCAATACTACGGCCCCACCGACGAGCAGGTGGCCACGCTCGCCACCGTGCATCGCGAGAGCGGCCTGCCCATCATCAATGGCGACACCACCTGCAAGCCCTTCTGGCCCGACAACTCCCTGCGCGGCGAGAACCCCGCGTTTTTTCAATCGCTCGACCAAACCTACGACGAGACGCTGACGAAGCTCTTCGCCCAACCCTGGTTCATCGGCTGGCATCACTGCGGCTACATGCGCGGCCTGCGCAAGCCCTACATCGACGCCATGAAGAAAGGCAACGCCAAAGAAATCGCCAGCTACGAGCAACGCGGCGTGCTCTACCGCGAAGGTTTTATTGATGATCACGAGCGCCCCATCGAGCCCATCCTCACGCCCCTGAAAGCCGCCATCGCGAAGTGCGAGGGACTGCATCGGGCTAGTGGCAAACCAAAGCAGTGAGCCATCATGAATCGCCTCGTTTTCATCCTCTTTTCCCTGGTCTCCACGCTCTTCGCAGCGCAGCCTCCCGATATCGTCTTCCTCCTCGCCGATGATCTGGGTAATGCGGATGTCGGCTGGCATGGCAGTGACATCAAGACGCCGCACCTCGATAAGCTCGCGGCGAGTGGCGCAAAGCTGGAGCACTTCTATGTGATGCCCGTTTGCACGCCGACGCGGGTGGCGTTTCTCACGGGGCGCTATCCGATCCGCTCAGGCATGCAGTTGAACGTGCTGCGGCAGCAATCGAAATAAGGCATGCCGCTAGAGGAGCGCACCATCGCCAATGCGCTGCACGACGCGGGCTACACCACCGCGATCTGTGGCAAATGGCATGTCGGGCATTTCGACAAAGCGTATTGGCCGAAGGCACGCGGCTTTGATCACTCGATTGGCCACCTCGAAGGCATCGACTACTTCACGCATCACAACTACTTCAAAAACGGCGAGCTGGACTGGCGTCGAAATGGCGAACTAGTCATCGAGGAAGGTTATGCGACCACATTAGAGGCCGACGAAGCAGCTGCAATCATACGTCGACAGCCAAAGGACAAGCCGCTCTTCCTCTATGTGCCCTTCACCGGCGTGCATGGACCGCTGCAAGCACCGAGCAAGGAAGCCGTCGCCGCGTATCAGCCCGCGATGAACGAGCAACGCGCCACACTCGCCGCCGCGCTAACCGCAGTCGATGACGGTTGCGGCACAATCTTCACCGCGCTGGAAGAAACGGGTCGCCGGGAGAACACGCTCATCGTTTTCTCCAGTGATAACGGCGGCATGCCACCAGGGCGCAATCTGCCTTACCGGGCCTTCAAATCCTCGCTCTACGAAGGCGGCATTCGCTCGCCCACACTCGCCGCATGGCCGGGTCACATCCCACCCGGCACCGTCATCACCGAGCCACTGCACATCGTCGATCTCTTCCCCACCTTCGTGAACGCCGCAGGCGGCAGCTTGGAGCAAAAACTCCCGCTCGATGGTCGCGACATCATGCCCGTGCTCACCGAGGGAAAACCCTCACCTCACGAGGACATCCTGCTCAATGCCATCACCTCCAACGACGGAGCGATTCGCATGGGCGACTGGAAACTCATCCTCAACGGCAACGACGGCGTCACGCCTAGCGTCGATCTCCAAACCGGCGAGCGAAAGCAGGGCATCAGGAAGTCGAAAAAGGAGAACCGCACAGCCCCCAAAACCGAACTCTTCAACCTCCGCGATGACCCCAGCGAAACCCAAGACCTCGCCGTCGCGCACCCCGAGAAGGTCAAAGAACTCCGCCAGCGCTACGACGCCTACCTGAAAGCCGCCGTGAAGCCTTTGCAGCAGCAATTGAAGAAGTAGCTCTCATCCGCCAAGGAACCTCCAGAACCTCCAACCAAATCAACCACAGCGGATGCCAATACTACCACCAAGAACAATCGGTGAATACGAGCCAACCTTGATCCCGTAACCCATATGAAATACACGTTTATCATCCTGTCTCTCCTCACCTGTAATCCTCTGTCACACGCTGCCGAATTGACGGAGGCGACCCAAAGCGTGGAGCAGGCGCACTCGGAGATGTGGCGGAGGTTTGTCGACAAGCATGGAGTGATTCTGGACTTCACTGACCTCGATGGTTCGGTAAGCTTGCCCACACCTGAGGAGTGTCGCGAAGGTAAGCCAAACGCACTCGGTTGGTGGGTACCCATCGAGAACGGTGCGATGTTCAACGGCCTCTACATGGATGCTACGGTGAACCGCTGGCGGCACACAAAGTCTCCCGCCGACGCGGCCGAGGCGCGGCGATTGATGGAGGGGCTGCTCTTTCTCAATTCCATCAGCGAAGTGAAGGGCTTCGTCGGGCGTGGCGTCAGCACCGATGGGAAATCGCACTACGCGATGGGATCGAACGACCAGACCTTGCCATGGTTTCTTGGGCTCTGGCGCTATTTGAATGCGGGTCTCGCGACGAAAGAAGAGCGCGAACGCATCGTGGAGAAACTCATTGAGACCGCCGATGTGATCGTGGACCTGAAGTGGGCGATGCCTGCGGAACCGCCGTTCGAGAAGCGTGGCAGCTTCGCCGGCTTCTCCTTCGAAGGTGCACCGCGTCTGCTCTTCGTGGCGAAGATGATGCATCAGGTCACCGGCGATGCGAAGTGGGACACTCTCTATCGCTCGGCGTTGATCGAGCGCGGTGGCAAGGACAAGCTCACTCGCCTCGAGGTATGTGAGCGGGGCATGTTTTTCGAGGACGGGAAGCCTCACTCGTGGACATCAGGCGTCTCCGTCGCGTCGATGCGCGCTTTGTGGGAGATGGAGAAGGAAGAAGCCGTGCGTGTCGCATTAGGCCGAGGTCTGCAGGCGAGCGCGGATCTCGCTGCAAAGAGCCTGCCTCTGGCGGAGAAGTTTGATCCCAACGATCCGAGCACCTTCAACATGGACTGGCGAGCTACGATGATGCCGCTCTGGAGGCCGCAACAGACCGAGACCGAAGCGCAGGAACTCTCGATGCAGCAGTTGAGCATCTTTCAGAAAGCATCGCCGCGTCGCGGGATGGAAAGCCGCTTTGTGCGCGAGCCCGCCGCTGCCGCGTGGATCGTAACGCTCGCACCGGATGCCGCCATCTTACGGCAACGTGCCGCCGATGTGGAACGGGTCATCGTGCGCTACGACTATGCCAAGCTCTACTACTCGCAATTTTTCTGGGTCGAGGCGGCGTGGTGGCGTCTCAAGGAACTGCCGCTCTAAAAGGTCCGCCTTCAACCCAGCACCTAAACAATTTGTGAACATAAGATCAATCCTCCTCTGTTTCCTCGTTGCCGCGGGCTTACTCCGCGCCGATGAATCGCCCGGCGTGAAATGGCACCCTGGCCACTACATCTTCATCGGGAAATCCGAGCTGACCGAGGAGCTGCTCACGCTGCCGCACTTTCGCGGCGTGCAGAAGGTCTATACTTGGCGTGACTTTGAATCGGCGAAGAGCGTCTATGATTTCTCCACGCTGAAGGCCGATCTGGCCTTGGCAAAGAAGCATGGCCGACAGCTCGTCGTGCAGTTCTCATACAAGAAGTTTTTCGTCAAAGGCCGCAGTGTGCCCGACTACTTGACCGGCGATGAATACGGCGGTGGCGTCTATGGCGAATCCGAACTGGTCATCTGGAACAGCAATGTGATCGCACGTTTTGAGGCACTGCTCGCCGCGTTTGGCAAGGCGTTTGATCACGACCCGAACCTGGAGGCCGTCAATCTGCCGGAGACCGCGCTCGGCCCACCGGGGCAATTGGCCAAGTTGGCGGAGTCGCCACCGAAGGGCATCGAACCTTACAACGAGAAAGCCTATCTCGCGGCACTGAAGCGGCAGGTATTCGCCCTGCGGCAGGCGTTTCCAAACACCGTCGTCATCCAATACATGAACTTCCCCGAGACGCTCATCGATGAGTTGAGTGACTATGCCAAAGAGATCGGTGTCGGCATGGGCGGCCCTGATGTGTATCCCCGCGAAGGGAGTCGGCTGAGCGATCCGAAGACGGGCGTGTATCGCCTGTATCAAAAGCTGGCTGGAACCGTGCCAATGGGCGCAGCGGTGCAAAAGGAAAACTATTCCTTGGCCGCCAAGAAACAGTCCGGCTGGGGTCGCGTGCATCTCGGCAAGGTCGTGCCCGGCGATGAAATCCCATTCCCGGTCCGCGACCACCTGCAAATGGCTCAAGCCAAACTCCAGCTCAACTACGTCTTCTGGTTCATGGACCCCGCCCGCCTGAACCAAGACGTCATCAAGCTGCTCGCTGAGCCCGATCTCGCAAGTGATCCCGCTGGCGGCCTTGAAACGGAGCTCCCACCGAAGGCCTTCCTGCGATGCCCATTCGCCACGGCATGGTGCATGTGAACTACGGCTCCTACACGCTCGCCATCCGCGAGGGCGACTGGAAACTCAACCTGCCCTCAGGCGTCTATGTCGCGCAGGACGGCACAATCCTCGTCGAGACCACCGGCAAAGGTCCGAATGACAAGTTCCAGCCCTACATCCTCTGCAACCCCGCCGTGGCCACTCCCGGCCTCCAACTCATCACCGCCGCCGATTTGAAGAGCTTCTGGCCGACCACTATGGAGCACTGTGGAAAGGTGTGCTTTCGCGGCAAGCTTTTGTCATCGACCGCGTTGAAGCCTGATCCCATTTATGAAATCCATTCAATTCGCCGCCTTGTTGCTCTTGCCGTTCACGGCAGTGCCCGCCGCTGACATTAAACCTAACATCGTTATCATCTACGCCGACGACCTCGGCTACGGCGATGTGCAGTGCAACAACCCCGAGCGCGGCAAGATCCCCACGCCAAACATCGACAAGCTCGCGGCGCAAGGGATGCGCTTCACGGATGGGCACTCGTCATCGGGCGTTTGCACGCCTTCGCGATACACCCTCCTCACGGGGCGCTACCACTGGCGCACGCGCCTTCAGCGGGGCGTGCTCGGCGGGATGAGCCCGCCGTTGCTCGCGCCGGACCGCCTGACTATTGCTGGACTGCTCAAACAGCAGGGCTACGCGACCGCGTGCGTCGGCAAGTGGCACCTGGGAGTGACCATGCCGCAACCTTTGACAGAAGGGACGATCCAGAACGGACCCACAAACCATGGCTTCGACTACTACTTTGGCATCAGCGCGTCGCTCGACATGCCGCCTTACGCGTTGATCGAAAACGACCGTTTCACCGAAGCTCCCACTGCGGTGAAAAACTTCCTGATCCTCTCCGACGACCGAAAAAATCCGCTGGTGATGTCCGGTGAGCGCCGCTTCAACAGAGAAGGCCCAGGCGCACCGGGGTTCGAATCCGTTCAGGCGCTACCCGCGTTCGCAGCGAAATCCGTCGATTGGATCAAAGACCACAAGAACCAACCGTTCCTGCTCTACCTGGCGCTGAACTCGCCGCACACCCCGCTGGCCCCGACGAAGGAATGGAAAGGCAAAAGTGGCTTGGGCGACTACGCCGACTTTGTCATGCAAACCGACGCAGTCGTTGGCGAAGTCATGGCAGCGCTTGAGGAAACTGGAGCCACCCGCAACACGATGGTCATTCTCAGCAGCGACAATGGTCCAGCTAGCTATGTCGGCACCGGCGTGAGCGAGAATCCCCGGGATTCTCAGGAAGACGGCCACCCCATCAAGAATCTGGAGGCGAAGGGCCATTTCCCCGCCGGGCCATTGCGCGGCTACAAGGCCAGTGTTTACGAGGGCGGTCACCGCGTGCCGTTCATCATCCGCTGGCCGGAGGTGGTGAAACCGGGCGGCGTCTGCGGTCAGCTCGTCCATCAGGCCGACCTGATCCGCACCTTCGCCGATGTCGTCGGAGCCACGCTGCCGGACAACGCTGGTGAGGACAGTTTTAGCCTCCTGCCGCTCCTGCGAGGCGAGGACAAACCCATCCGCGGACAAGCCATCTGCGCGACCGGAACCCCGTCGCTGCGCCAAGGACCGTGGAAGCTCATTATGGCAGCCGACACGGATTCGAATGCCAAAGACCTCCCGTCCGTCCAGCTTTACAACCTCGCTGACGACCTCGGCGAAACCAAGAACCTCGCCGCCGCGATGCCGGAGAAAGTCGCCGAGATGAAGGCGCTGCTGGAGAAGCTCATCACCGATGGCCGCAGCACGCTGGGTGCGGCACAAAAGAACGACATCGAAGTCGTGCGCTATCCGCGCGAAGAGGCACCCAAACGGAAGGCGAATGCCAAAAAATGACCCCCTTGTCGTTCGCGCTCATCATTAAACTGATCTTGCTTTCGCACCCCCTCATTTCCGATCGGACCCCGGCTTAAACACATGGGCTTGAAAAACCTATTTCCTTTCAATTGAAAATCATGAATAGAATTCCAAGACGCGATTTCATCAAAGTGTCCAGCGCGATGGGCGCAGGGCTGTGGTTTCATGGAGTTTCCATCAGTGCCAGCAGAGCTGATTCTGCGCCTAGCCAAACCATGGCCAACGGGATTCCAGTGTTGTCCTCTCTCAGCGATGTGGATGACGATCCTGAAAACGCCTGGTCCGGCGCTCCGCAGTTCAAGTGGTCCTTTTTTGGCGACCAGACTCGGTTGCTTACCAAATACCCGACCAATTATCCGGCACACCGACACTCGCTGAGGATCCCTTACACGTTCTATTCGCTTGCGGATCGTTCCTTCGATGAAACGCCGCCGAAAGCCAACACAGATGCCATTCTGGATGCGCCCATTATCCCTGTGATTCAATTCGCAGGGATCGGAAAGATCAACCGGGTCGAAGAAAATGGCGAACGAGCCGTGGCCCATGACCTGGCGAAGATTGAGTCCTTCCTCAAACCGCATCGCAATCTCATCTTTGGCGGGGGCCAGGCTGCCGAGATCGATGAAGGTTTTGCCCGATTCTTCAGCGATTACTACGGTCGGCTTCCGGCAGGACCTGGGGGAAAGGTGTTTCCCTCGGCGTATTTCGACTTCATCGAGTCCAATCTCAAACGCTCGTCAGTTCCGTATATGATTCAGGAACACAATAGCGGCTGGGGCATTCATTACGTAGCGCAGCAACGCGCCATGAGCATGAGCGCCAACCAACTGTTCTATCGGAGCCGCGCGAGCATCGTCCTCAATCTGGTGGCAGGACGATCGGCCTCCCGGCAGTATCCCCATCCCTTTGGCGTCCAGTTTTCAGGACAACTTAACCTCGAGCTGAAGAACGCCGAGGCCGTTGTGTCGAAACGGGAGCCGGCCCACTACATCATTCCGCCTTTCAGATTGGGCCCAAACTATGGGAAGAGCTATGCTCTCAACCGTCAGATACTCTATTTATCCTGGCTCAACGGTGTCCGTTTCTTTCAGTGGGAGACAGGGGAGTTTATCAAAGTGTCGCCAACTCAAAAAATCCCTTCTCCCTTGGGCGCATTCACGGCCAAGGCAGCGGGGATCATCTCCAGCTTCGGTCCGACCGGCCCCGTCCAGACGCCGATGGCTATCCTCAGCGAATTCGCCAATGCCTGGCGGCCACCGGAAATCCAACGAAACGGCGGCATTGATTTCAAGATCGTCGGAGACGCCCCGTATGCGCCAGGGGATTACCAGATGCATGGGCTCGTGGATTGGTTCTATCCGCATTATCTGCAATCAGAGATGGTTTATGAAAAGAGCATGTGGGAAGAATTCGCCATCGTCCCGACTCCCTTTGGTAACAGCGTTGATCTCGTCCTGAGTGATGCGCGAAAAGAGGTGCTCGCTAGATACGGATTGCTGGTCTGGGGCGGCGTGCCGCCGGAGTCACCTTCCGTGGTCCGTGACAAAGTGCTGTGGCACCTCAACACCAACCGAGGACGAGTCGTCATGTTTGGTGCCGTGGCGCGCAGCGTGTTCCCCGAATGGTTTGCCGACCGGTCGCCCACCACCGTGGCTCGGGGGTCGGTCATCACCTGCGGCACTCGCACTTTCACCGAATCAGCGGACTTTTCGCTGGAGACGCTCCGTGAGGATTTGGATGCAAAGGCACTGGGCCTCCGAGTTCTTGGCAGTGTCGGGGGAAAGCCTCTGATCGTCGAGTGCCTGGGAGGGCTGGTGCTGGTTCTCAGCGACTACGGTCTCAACCAGGCTCAATACATCTCCCCCGACGCCGCGCGGTGGCAATCCGACCAGATGGTCAAGGACCTGCCTCACACCTTGTTGCAGCACGCGACGCAGCTCCTGGCCGACGAGGCGGCCAGGCAGACCTTGTTCACCGTGGACAACAAGACCCTGCATTATGTAGTGACCCGGCCGCGCAGTGGCGAATACGTCTTGGGCCTCTTCAATGACACATTGAACAGCGAACCCTTCCACATCACTTCACACATCGGCACCATCACATCGATGGAAGAGGTCCTGCTCGATGACGGCAAAGCCGAGTTGAAAACCGCTGCTGGAGGCGCTGCCTACGCTCCGGCCGGTTTGCGAAACTCCCCCCGCCTGCCCCTGGACTGCGGCCTGTCCGACGCCTCGCACATTGAGGGACGCGATGTCCGCTTGTTCCGGATTCGCGTGCAGGAAAGCGGCGTCAAAGAACTTCCCGCCATCCGATGCTCCAACCGCCCTGCCAATCGAGTGCTCGCGGTGAACGGGCTGGAACAGATCCGCCGCTATCTTCAGGCGATGCCGTCGTTTTTCGAATGGTTCGATGGGATCAAGCTGGACGCCGATGCGTTCCTGTCGTTGGACGACAACTGGGTCGTGGAGCAGGCGCATTGGCTGGATCGGCGCGGCGTGCGCGTCGTGGTGGACGGCACGGGGATTGACGGCAAGAAGGCGGCTGGTGTCTTATCCAAGCTATTGCTGCTGAAACGGGCGCCAAAGAACCTGGTTCTGGGCTCACCCACGCCGGAGTTGCTGGCATCGAGCGGTCGCGCGGGTGTGTGCGTGCTCGTTCCTTCTGCGGTGAATCGACTGTCCCAGGCAGGGCATGCGTTTGATGCAAAGGCCGACTTGAACATTCTCGATCTCCATTACCACAGCGAAGAAGATCTTTACTGCGATCTGCGCCATTTTTCCCTGGGTAAGGATGTTCAAGCCCTCTGCGGAACGCGGGTGACGACCGGGCTTGGCGGCGCTCTCTCCGCCGCCGCCGACTTGCGCGATGATGTCTGCGATGCCGGCCCGAACCTCTACTCTCTCAAAGACGTGGTCGGCGGCTATCGGACCGAACTGGCTAAATTCAAACACATCAAGATCGACTCGACGTATCTCCTGGCGAAGACGGCCATCGCCCTCAGCGACGATGCCGTGGCCCTTGCGGGCATGAACCTAAACGCGGTCGTGGATATGCGGCCGGATCAGATGCACTTCGACCGCATCGCGTTTTATCCCCATATACCCAATTATGAATCGGGCATGAAGCTGTTCGGCCAAATCGTTGACAAGATGACAACGCTTGGCGCGAAGGACCTGATCCTTCGCATCGCGGACGCGGGAGATATGGGCAACAAAGAGAAATACATCCGGCAACGGGACGAAACATGGAACACGTTTGCGGCTCTCGCCGAGCAGCAACAGATCCGTCTTCACCTCATTTTCGACCGGAGCCTCCGGTTCAGTTCCGTGGCCGACTTTTCCCGTCCCAACGTCTTTGTGATTCGAGGCATCAAGGGAACACCCTCTCCCTACGGGAAAGGAACCATTTGAGGCAACCTTCGGTGGCCACCACCAGATGCAGGATTTGATCAATAAGGCGGATGAGCTGAGCAATGCGCTGCGGAGGTAGATTTCGCAGGCACGGCGATAAGCAGCGTCCTTCCTGACGTTACCCCTTTGCCATGCTTAAATCTGCTCTCTCTTCTGCCCTGCTGCTCACGCTTCTAGTTTGCTCATTCGCCCAGCTCCACGCCGCCGACACGCCCGCGTTTCCAAAGCCGTGGAAGCACCAAGACATCGGCAGCGGGCAGATCGGCAAAGCTGTGCCGCCTGTGCCTGTGGAGAAGTTTGGCAAGAACGCACTCTTCGGTAAAAGCGGAACGCTCGCAGGCTCGGCGAAGCACGCGGATGGCGTGTTCACTCTGGAAGGCACGATGGACATCTGGGGTCCGATGGACGGAGGGCATTTCGTCTGGCAACCGATGCAAGGAGACTTCGTCTTTATCGCGCGAGTGGCGAGCATGGGCAACCCAGGCAACAACAAGCACGCGAAGGCCAGCCTTTGCATCCGTGAGTCGCTCGAAGGCGGATCGCGTCGAGTCGCGCAGACCATCACGCCTGTGGACGGCACTCAGTTTCTGTATCGCGAAGCGACGGACGACAAGACGGTGCGTGTGATGCCCGATGCCGCCGCGCCACCACCCAGCGTGCCCAAAGAAAAGTTTCCCTGCTGGCTCAAGCTAGTGCGCCAAGGCAATGAGTTCACCGGCTACGAATCCCTCGATGGCGAAACGTGGTGGCTCACCGGCATGATCAAGCTCGATCTGAAAGCCGATGCTTTGATCGGTCTCGCATCCACCTCACACACGACGGACTCGCTGACGACGTCGGTGTTTGATCACGTCACGCTCACCAAGACTTCCAAATAGTTCCGCTCATGCACCGCACTTTCTTTGTTAGACTTTTCACCGCATCAGCGCTGCTGAGTGGCAGCTTCATTCCTGCGCAAGCACAGGACAAAGCTCAGCCTCAGCACATCGCTCGGCTCATGACCATCGGCATTGATGGCTCCGATCCGCGTGTGCTCTTCGAAACCGCTGACATCCAGGCACCCAATTGGACACCCGATGGCAAATGGCTCATTTGCAACGGCACCTGGGCAGGTGAGAAGGCGCTGATGCGCATCGCCGCTGATGGCAGCACGCAGCCTGAAAAGATTCCCACGGGCGACATCAAGGTCACCAGCAACGACCACATCCTCTCGCCTGATGGCAAAACGATCTACATCACGGCAAAGAGCCATCTCTATGCGTTGCCATTTGAGGGCGGCACGCCGCAGCGACTCACCAACGAGCATCCGGCAGACATGGGATTCAAATACTTCCTCCATGGCATCACGCCTGATGGCAAAACGCTGGCCTACGTTGGCGTCAACAAGGTGGGCGATGATCCCTGGGGACGCTCCGATCTCTACACCATCCCCGCCGCCGGCGGTCCCGACACACGTCTGACCAATACGCCCGCGCCCGACGACGTCCCCGAGTATTCGCCCGATGGAAAGTGGCTTTACTTCAACTCCGAACTCAACGCCAAAGTCCCCGGCCACTCCCAGTGCTACCGCATGAAGCCCGACGGCACCGGCATCGAGCAACTCACCCACGACGAGCGCGTGAACTGGTTCCCGCACATCTCGCCTGATGGGCAATGGATCGTCTATCTAAGCTTCCCGTCGGGCACCTTAAAGCACCCGTCAGACAAAGCCATCATTCTCCGCCGCATGAGACCCGATGGCAGCGAGCAAGCCGACATCATCGGCTTTAACGGCGGTCAAGGCACCATTAATGTCAACAGTTGGTCTCCCGACAGCAAACACTTCGCCTTCGTGATGTATCCGCTGATCGGCGAAGCGAAGAGTAAGCCATAAGTATGCCGTCAATAAATGCTCATTAACCTTACGTTCCCAAAAGTATTGTGATCTCCTATCTTCGCTCTCTTCTCATCCTCCTTGCCCTTGGCTCCTCGCTTCATGCCTCGCAGCCGAACGTGCTCTTCATCATCGTCGATGACCTCACGACGACGTTGGGCTGCTATGGCAATCAAAGCGTCCGCACGCCGGGGATGGATGCGCTGGCGGCGCGTGGGGTGAGGTTTGATCATGCCTACACTCAGTTCGCGCTGTGCAATCCCTCGCGCTGCTCGTTTCTCACGGGCTGCTATCCGGAGAAGACGGCCGTGATGGATCTCAGCACGAGCCTGCGGAAGGCGCTGCCGGATGAGGTGACGTTGCCGCAGCACTTCAAGGACCACGGCTATGCCACGGGGCGTGTGGGCAAAGTCTTCCATGTGCCTGATCCAAAGACGAAGCTCGATGTCGAACTCGGCTCCGCGCTGCACCGGGACAACGAAATCCTCACCGAGGCCAAAACGGCGAACGATCCCGCCGACAAACCGCGCACGAAGGCAAAGGGCGAGGGCTACAACCGCACTTACGCGGCCTCATCGCGGCCAGCGGCGGATTTCACCGATTACGCAATCGCCGATGATGCCATCGCCGCGCTGGAGCAGTTCAAGGCGAAGCCGTTTTTCCTCGCCGTGGGCTTCATCCGGCCGCACACGCCATTTGTGGCCCCGAAGTCGTTCTTTGAGGCCATCGACAAGACCCAGCTCACCCTGCCGCCGTTTTATCGCGACGGTGGCGAGGACCTCGCGCATCTTCCCAAAGCCTCGCTGCGGCCCAACAACAACGTTTTCCGTTACGCCCCGCCGACTCGCGATGAAGCCCGCGACGCGCTGCAAGCCTACTTGGCCTCCACGAGCTTCGTGGACTCGCAAATCGCACGCGTGCTCGGAAAGCTCGATGAACTGCATCTCGCCGAAAACACCATCGTCGTGATCACCGGCGACCACGGCTACCAACTCGGCGAACACGGCCTATGGGCCAAACAAACGCTCTTTGAAGGCGCGAACCATGTGCCGCTCATCATCGCCGCGCCCGGCGTGAAACCTGGAGCACGCAGCGGCCTCGCCGAGCAGGTGGACATCTATCCCACGCTCTGCGATCTCGCCGGATTGCCCAAGCCGAAGCACCTGCAAGGTCGCAGCCTCAAACCCATGCTCGACGATCCCACCGCCAAAGGAAAGCAGGTGGCCATCAGCACCATGATCGCCCCGCACACGAAACAAACCGGCCATAGCCTGCGCACCGATGCCTTCCGCTACATCGCCTGGGAAGGCGGAGAAGAACTCCTCTACGACCTCCGCACCGATGCAGAAGAACTCCACAACCTCGCCAAGCAACCCGCTCAGGCCGAGCGCATGGCGAGAATGCGCGAGCGGCTCGCTGCCCACCTCGAGTCCACGACCTCACCATGAAGCGCGTCCTCCTCGCTCTCATCGCCTCATCGCCACTGTTCGCTGAGCAAGCCCTTGAGGAATCGGAAACACCAGTGCGTAAAGGGGTGCCATTTTGGAATCAAAGCGCTGTGCTGTTCCAGTTTGCACCCTCGTTTGATTTCCAGGAGGTCAAAGATGCCAAATCGTATCGTTTCGAACTGATCACTGCGTCCGGTGACAAGCTAGTCTTCGAAGCAGAGACTCCGAGTGCAGATCTTTCACCGGTGTGGCTAAAGATCCCGACGGGCAAAACGACGCTGAGTATCGAGGCACTGAACGCGGCGGGCACGAGGCTAGGAGCACAGATGACGCGGGAGTTTCATCGAGCAGCCGTGTTTAAGCCGGAAGCTGCCAATGCGGATCAACGATGGGGCGAAAGCGCCCGCATAGCCCTGGAGGCGCTGGTGCATTCGGCAGACTTGAAATGCTGGTTTACAACAGGCGAGATCGACGAGCAGTTTCATCTCTATCGTTATCCGTCGAAGATCATCGGAGCTGCTGCCTCAGCGTTGGCTGTCTATGCCACGCAGAAACCTGAGCCTCCCGACGCGGCAGAGGCTTTGCAAGCTGCTCGACGTGCGGCGGACACATTGCTGGCGCTTTGTTTGCCCGCGGAGTCCGCATGGGCGTTTCATCCACCGACGTATCATCCAACGAAGTTCCGTGAGCGCATGACCGGACACATGAATTCAGCAAATTACATGACGAACTGCGGCGCTGAGGCCGGTCGTTATCTTCTGGTTGTCTATGCAGCGACAAAGGACCCAAAGTATCTCGACGCAGCCATTCGGATCGCTGAAACCTATGCAAAACAGCAACGCGACGACGGAAGCTGGCTGCTTTTTGTAACTCCGAAAGATGGCAAGGCAGCCACTGACAACGTGTTGGTTCCCACGTTGGTCATCGAGTTTCTCGATCAACTCACGAAAGTCACTCAGGAACAACGCTTTGACGCCATGCGCAACAAAGCAGTAGCGTGGATCATGCAAAACCCGGTGCGCACCTGGAACTGGCAGGGCCAGTTCGAGGACGTGAAACCACTGCCGCCATATGAGAACCTGACGAAGCACGAAGCCTGCGATTTCGCGATTCATTTGCTCAGCAGCGCCAAATCGACACCCGATGAGCAGACGCTGGCGCTCGATCTGTTGCGCTTTGCAGAGGATCAGTTTGTCATCTGGGATCAGCCTCCAGAAAACCGCCCCGGCGGGCAGAACGAAGATGGACAAGCCAGCGCGAAGTCGAAAAATTGGCTCCTCCCCTGCGTGCTGGAGCAATACCGCTGCTACGCGCCAGTCTGCGCAAGCTCCGCGAAGCTCATTCGCACTTACATCGCCGCCTATCGCGTCACTGGCGATGCCCTGAACCTGCAAAAAGCTCAAGCGCTCGCCGGCACGTTGGTCCGCAGTCAGAGTAATAAAAGAGCACCGGGCCGTTACCTGACTTGGCTCATGAAGTCGGGTGGGCCAACCATGTGGTTCAATTGCGAACTGATGGCCGTACGCGCAATGCAGGAACTATCAGAGATCGATTCAGTCACCGGGAAGTAACCTCGACCAGGATTCCACCCCAACGGGCTCTCATCTGCTAGATTTGACACACTCTTTGCTGGAATGTGTGGCCAAAGTGACCGTTTCAAGTCACGTCATGCGTCACGCCCTTCCTCTCATCTTCTTCGCATTCTGCTCTTCACTCCTTGCAGCAAAGCCCAACATCCTCTTCATCTATGTCGAAGATCTCGGCTATTACACCAGCGAGCGCGCTGCCCGTGAGCCAAACTCCCACATCGCTGGACTAAAGACGCCAAACCTCGACAAACTCGCGGCGGAAAGTGTGAATTTCACACGTGCCTTCTGCGGCCAAAGCGTCTGTTCACCCAGCAAATCCGCCATCTATAGCGGACTCATCCCGCACACCAACGGCATCTGGCGCAACTGCCACAACCATCATCCCAAACTCGGCGGACCAGAGCAATGGATTCCTCTTCCAAATCCCATCACCAAGGCAAATGACCCCACCTTTTTGGCGGCAGGTGGAATGCATGAAGGCATTCCCAATTTTATCCAAGCCATGAAGGCGAACGGCATCTATTGTGCGCTCTCAGGCAAACTGCACCAGCAACCCGCACGCAATTTTCCGTACGATGCCTTCGTCGAAACCAGTGATTTAGACGCCGTCATCAAAGCCGCAGGCGAAAAACCTTGGCTCTTCTGGTGCAATCCTGGGGACACCCACGCTCCATTTTGGAGGCATGTTCAAAAGAAACTGACCAATCCCAAGGACCGCAATTCCGCCCCAACGGATGTCAATCCCAGCATCATTCGAATGCTCCCGTGGCTGCCAGACACACCCGCCTCACGCATCGACCTCGCCCAATACTATTCCTGCATTCTTAACATAGACGCTTTTGTCGGCACCATGCTGAAAAAACTCGAAGCCAGCGGCCAGTCAGACAACACGATCGTGGTCTTCACCGGTGATCACGGCATCCCGGTCGCCCGTGGCAAAACGAGCGTCTACCCCGCCGGCACTCATGTCCCCTGCTACATCAAAGGACCCGGCATCAAAACGGGGCGCACACTCGACACCCCCATCTCACAGATGGACTTCAATCCCACCTTCCTCGAAGCTTTCGGAATCGCGCCACAACAGGTCTGCCACGGCAAATCCCTCTGGCCCATCCTTTCAGGCAAGTCCGATACACTGCCGGATCGCAGCACCATCCTGACTGAGACCAATCATGGCTCCTCCTCCGCCCCGAAGGGGCAAAAGCCCACCAAGGCCCGCGCCGTCTGCGATGGACGCTACTACTACATCGCCAACGTCTTTCAAGACACCTTCAAAGGCCCGGCCGAACAAGCCCTTTTCATCGGAAGCGGCAGCGGCGAATACGGTGATCCAGGTCCTCAATACGGTATCGACCTGCATGACGATGCCATCCGCCATCAATCCGACCAACCTCTGCCGTATGAGCTCCTACGCCATCTCTGTCTCGCCGACGCCCCAAAAGAAGAACTCTACGACCTCGGCGCCGACCCCTGGGCCGTAGAAAACCTTATCGATGATGCCGCTCATGCCAAAATCGTCGCACGTCTCCGGCATCAGATGACCCAATGGCGCACCTCTACTCAGGACACCGACCTGCCATTCCAAACCACCGCACAAAAAAAGGCTCCCAACTAAGGCCACCCCCGCATGCCATGCCACCCGGCCTCGAACCCTGCATTGTTTTTCCCACTAAACTCGCCCCATAATTCAGCGCATGTCCGACACCTTCAACTCTCAATACCCTTCCACCGAGCACCTGCGTGACCGCGCCCGCCAACGCACGCCTCGCTTTGTCTTTGAATACCTAGAAGGCGGTTGCTTTTCAGAGATCAATCTCCGTCGAAACACTGAGGAAATTCGGGAAGTCCAACTCAAACCTTGGTACCTGAATGACTTCGCCGGTGCATCGACGACAACGGAACTCTTTGGCAAAACCTATGACGCTCCGTTTGGCATAGCGCCCATCGGCTTGCAAGGCCTCATCTGGCCGCGCGCAACCGAAATCCTGGCCAAAGCTGCTCGCCAGCACAACATCCCCTTCATCCTTAGTACGGTCGCCACGGCAAGCATCGAAACCGTTGCCGAACTCACCGAAGGCAACGCTTGGTTCCAGCTCTATCACCCCGCTGAAACGGAACTGCGCGACAAATTGCTATCCCGCGTCGAAGCCGCAGGCTTTCCGGTGCTCGTTATCCTTGCCGACACACCCACCTTCGCCTATCGCCCCAAGGAAATTCGCAATGGACTCTCGATTCCTCCTAAAATGTCGATGCGAAATATCACCCAGATGATGATGCACCCCACTTGGTCTTTCGGCCAACTCTTAGCCGGAGCACCCGAGTTCAAAACCATGAAGCCCTACATCCCCAAAGGCCTCACGATGAAACACCTCGGCCTGTTCATGAATAAGACCTTCTCCGGCCGCCTCAACACGGACAAAATCAAAGCCATCAGAGACCGCTGGCAAGGCAAGCTCGTGGTCAAGGGAATCGTCAACGCCGACGATGCCGAGAAGGCCATCCGCTTAGGCGCCGACGGCATCATCGTTTCCAATCATGGCGGCCGCCAACTCGACGCCGGCCAATCCACCATCAAACCTCTCACCTCCCTCGCCAAAGAGTTCGGCACCCGCACCACCCTCATGATCGATAGTGGCGTCCGCAGCGGACCGGACATCGCCTGCGCCCTTGCCAGTGGAGCCAAATTCGCCTTCATGGGACGTTCCTTCATGTATGGTGTCGGCGCCCTCGGTGCCAGTGGCGGCGATCACACCATCATCATGCTCAAACGTCAGTTGCAGCAAGTCATGGAACAGATCGCCTGTGAACGCGTTTCCGACTTTCCTAACCACTTGGTGAATGGATGATCGGCTCGCCCTGACCAGGCATTCGCTGACATTGGGTTATCGAATCTGCGTTTCAAAACTTTATCCATGCGATCTTTCATCCTATTCATCTTTGCTCTCTCGGCGCCCCTCCTGGCGGAAACGAAACCCAACATTGTCTTGATCTATGCCGACGACTGGGGTTGGGGTGACCTTTCCTACCATGGCAGCACCTGGCTAAAAACGCCGAACCTGGATCGACTCGCCAGCGAGGGCACCGACTTTCAGCAGTTCAACGTCCTCAATCCCGTCTGCTCCCCGAGTCGCGCCGCCGTGATCACCGGAAACTACCCAGCGCGATTCTCTGTGCACCAGCATTTCGCCACGCCTGAGCAGAATCACGAACGTGGCATGCCCGACTGGCTGGACCCAAAGGCACCGTCCCTGCCTCGCTTTTTAAAGCAGGCCGGATATCAAACCGCGCATTTCGGCAAGTGGCACCTGACCAATAGAGAGACTCGAGGCGCACCAAAGCCCGAAGCGTATGGTTATGATGCCTCGGCCGTTTTTAATGGCGGTGCAGAATGGGAATCTGCCGATTTGCATGCCACAGCAGCAAATACGGTGGCTTTCATCAAGGCCAATCGCGACAGGCCATTCTTTATCAACGCCTGGATTCACGAAAGCCACACACCGCACATTCCAACATCTGAGTCCATGCAAAAATGGAAGCATCTCGATCCTCAAAAACAGGTCTATGCCGCCGTCATCACTGATGGCGACAACGCTGTTGGCCAGATCCTTGATGCTTTGAAATCAGAGGGATTAGAGGAAAGTACTATCGTGATGTTCTCAAGCGACAACGGTCCAGAACACACCGCGGCGAAAGACTCGCCTCAAAAGGCTGACTTGGACGCCCAGGTCACCGGCTACGGCACTTATTACAGCGTTGGCGAAACGAGTGGCCTGCGAGGTCGCAAGCGCAGTTTGTTTGAAGGCGGTGTGCGTGTGCCTTTCATCGTCCGCTGGCCCGGCCACACACCCGCAGACACCAAAAATAATACCACCGTTTTTACTGCCGTTGATTTGCTGCCCACACTCTGCGCCGCCGCAGGCATATCTTTACCCCCCGACTACGCCTGCGATGGTGAGAACCTGATCGCCACCTTCAAGGGTCAAAACACTCCCCGCACCCGCCCCATTTTCTGGCATTGGCTCGGCATGCGGGCCGAACCCGACTATTGGCCCCGGCTCGCCGTGCGTGATGGCGATTGGAAACTCGTCCTGTCGGATGATGCCCAGCGCCTTGAATTGCATCAGCTCAAAAATGACCGCGCCGAGTCCATCGATGTGTCTCAAACCCATCCCGACATCGTTGCCCGCCTGACCAAACTCGCGCTCGATTGGAAAGCAACATTACCCACGTCGCCCAATCCCGACTGCATCACCAAGCATTCCGTCGAACAGACGCCGTCTCAAGCAAAGCCAAGCGCCAACAAATTCAAAACCACCCCCGAAATACGGGCAAAAGCCTTCGTCCGCTGGGACACGAACAAAGACGACACCCTCTCACTCGAAGAATACACTTCCGGACTCAAAGGAGAAACCAACCTAGAATCGCGCTACAAGAACTTCGATCGAGATGGAAACGGCAAACTGACTCGCAACGAATTCATCGTTCCATCAACCAAATAAGGTTTTCACTCGGTGCCCAACCCTTCCCTGTTTCGGCAATGGAAAGCCCATGAACACACATTTTGATGAAATGTCTGAACAAAACCTACGTTTCACGCACGCACCATGCGTTCCGGCCTGATCACTTTTCTTTTCTTTGCATTCGCCTCGCAGCTATCGGCTCAAGCCAAGCCCAACATCATCTTCGTGCTTTTCGACGATCTGGGTTATAGCCAGCCACAATGCTATCAACCCAATTCAGCACTGCGCACGCCAAACCTTGATAAACTCGCGACCGAGGGCATGCGGTTCACCGACGCGCACACCGCTGCTGCCGTTTGCACACCAACGCGCTACGGAGTGCTTACAGGGCGCTATCCCGCACGACTGGGGCAGTTTGGCGTTCTCACCACCTTTTCCAAACCCATCATCCCGCCGAACCGCATGACCGTGGCTTCAATTCTCAAACAGCAAGGTTATGCAACCGCCTGTGTGGGAAAGTGGCACCTCGGCATGGACTGGGGAAAGGAAAATCCCGGTAGTGAAAAAGAGGTGCCCATCGGTGCCCGCATGACGGGTGGCCCGAACACCCTCGGCTTCGATTACTTCTACGGCTTCACCCACGCCCGAAACATCGGCACGATCATCGAACAGGATCAAGTCGTCACCCATGTGAAGTCAGTCGAAAATCAACCGCTGATGCTCAAAAAAGCGATCGATTGGCTCGAGCAGTGCAAGAGCGACGAGCCATTCTTTCTCTACTTCCCTCTGGGAATCCCACATGAGCCGATTGAACCGGCAGCAGAGTTCGTCGGTAAAAGTGGTGCCCAAGACCTTGTGAAAAGTGATCCCCAATACGGCGACTGGCTTTACCAAGGTGATGCGATGCTAGGAAAGCTTGTTGAAGCGCTGGATCGAAAGAACCTCGCCGAGAACACCCTCATCATCGCCACCAGTGACAACGGCGCCGAACATCGTTCCTACAAGCCCTTACGTGATTCCAAACGCAGCATTTACGAGGGCGGGCATCGCGTGCCTTTCATTGCTCGTTGGCCTGGCAAAGTAAAACCTGGTTCCATCAACCACCACACAGTATGTCTAAACGACCTTATGGCCACCGCCGCTGAGATCTCAGGCGCCACCCTTCCCGACGAGGCAGGCGAAGATAGTGTGAGTCTGATCCCTGAACTCCTCGGCACGGCCACATCAGAAGTTCGTGAGGCAACCATCCATCAGTCCGCCTCCGCTGACCTCGCGATTCGACGGGGCCCTTGGAAACTCATCTTTATGAAGGACGGCAGCCGCAAACTTTACAACCTGACTACTGACTTGAGTGAGACCCAGGACGTTGTGGCCGCAAACAGCGAGATCGCTAAAGACCTCGAGATACTCATGCAGCGCTACATCAGCACCGGGCGCAGCACCCCTGGTGTTGCTCAGAAAAATGAATTCGACCTCTCGCTCACCCCCCGAGGCAAGCCAGCCAAAAAAGGCAAAAAGGTCAATTCCCAAGGCAAGACGAAGGCCGAACACGATCGGGAAATGGCGCTAGCCTCGGACGCTGCATTCGACTGATTCACAATTGGCGCACTCAAATGATGAGAATACAACATCTGCTTACCCTTGCCTGCGCTCTGGCTCTGCCTCCCCTCTGCTCAGCCGACACCAAGCCCAACTTCCTGCTCATCATGGTCGATGACATGGGCTTCTCCGATCTTGGATGCTACGGCAGTGAGATCGACACGCCAAACCTCGATAAACTCGCTGCCAATGGCCTTCGCTTCACGCAATTCTATAACACCGCCAAGTGTCACTCTTCCCGTGTCAGCCTCCTCAGTGGTCGTTGGTGCCGACAAGCCGGTGACACCACCTTGAATCGAGCCGTCATACTCCCCGAAGTCCTGGCTCCCGCCGGATATTTTACCGGGATGACAGGCAAATGGCATCTCGACAAGGAACCCACTGACTTCGGCTTTCAGCGCTACTTTGGCCACCTCTCCGGAGCCACCAATTACTTTACCGGCGACAAAAGCTTTCGGCTCAATGGTCAGCCATACACAATTCCAGTCAAAGAATTCTACACCACGATCGCAAACGTGGATCGCGCCATCGAATTCATCAAAGAGGCAAGAGCACTGAAGAAGCCTTGGTTTCAGTACATCGCCTTCAACGCCCCTCATGCACCGCTGCAACCGCTGGAACAGGACTTCAAAAAATACCTCGGGCGCTACGATGTCGGCTGGGATGTCATCCGCGCCGAGCGGGTTGCGAAACAAAAGCAAATCGGTCTCTTGCCGCAGGCCACCGTTGAATCTCCCCGCCCCCAGCATGTCCCTGAATGGTCGAAGCTCACAGAAGAGCAACGGAAGTCCGAGGCACGCCTCATGACCGCTTACGCGGGCCTCATTGATCGCATGGATCAGGAAATGGGTCGCCTCATCGATGACTTGGAAAAGTCAGGCGACCTCGCCAATACGGTGATTCTCTTCGTCTCTGACAATGGCGCCTGCCCCTTCCATCGTGGCGGTGCCACACCTCAGACTGAACCTTACCTCCCCACTACAACTTGGGGCGACAGCACCGGCTGGGCCTGGGCTCGCAACTCGCCCTTCCGCTTCTACAAGCAAAACCAGTTCGAAGGCGGCATCGCCTCGCCAGCCATCCTGCACTGGCCCGCTGGTTTGAAACAGAACCCCGGCACCGTTGTCAGTAGTCCCGCCCATCTCGTCGATGTCTTGCCCACCTTTGCCGATATTGCCGGAGCCACCATACCCGCCACCTTTCCAGGTCGCGAGCCCTCACCGCTTGCTGGCATTTCACTCGCCCCCATCATTGCAGGTGGCAAAATCACCGCCCGCCCTCCCATTCATCTTCTCTTCGCCAGCGATCGAGGTTTGCGCGATGGCGACTGGAAGCTTGTCAGTTTCCAAAGTCAGCCATGGGAACTCTACCATATGCCGACCGACCGAACCGAAAATCATAACGTCGCCGCACAACATCCCGAAATGGTCGCTCGCATGAGCAATCAATGGCATGACATGGCCGCAAACATCCTGGTGACCAAAGGCAAAGAACTCACCCCGGTCGCTACTTCAGCCTCCCCAAAGCTCAATCTAAGTTGGACACAATACGACAGGAGCGCGCCCGCCAAAATCAAAGGTAAAAGCAAAAAGAAGCCTAGCAAAGCCCCACCAGGAGAGTCCCTTCCCCGTGCCCGTAAAGACACCAAACTCACCGTCGAAGGCCCTCAACTTATTCTCACCAGCACGGGCGCCGACCCAGGACTCGCTTTTGCGCACCTCTCCATCGAATCACCCGGTCCCTACCTCTTGAAGTTTCGCCTGCAAAGCCATGCCGCTGGCAAAGGCGAAGTCTATTGGACCCATGACGCCCAAACCATCCTACCCAAAGGCCTTCACCAAGTCTTCCAAGTCACTCACGATGGAGAATGGCATGAGCTATCCATCAAACTCGATGATACCAGGCTCATTCACGGCCTGCGACTTGATCCATGTGCTGGTCCAGGCAGCTTGCGCATCGAGGGACTCCGCCTCACAGACTCGAATGGCAAAACATTGCAGCAGTGGCCGTGAATGCCTCAAAAGCGCTGAATTCGGCAGTGCATCGCTCCCTCCGCTAATCTTGGCCCAGAAGGCAAAGCCAACCATCGCGCCGATCGCGCCATTCATTCACCAAAAGTGCGGATGGAACGTATCCGCAAGGGTAGGAAGCACTCACCCCCAACGCCAAGACTCAGTCCCAAAAATGCCCAGCAAGCAAGGCGGGATGCCCCCGTAAAACCTCAAACGCTTTGCCCTCCCAGAAACTCTTGGCACTGGAGATGCTGATGCTATCATAGTCTGAATCGCTGACATCCATGGTTTCAACACGTCCTCAATTCGAAAACTCCAATCCACGAAAGGTCGCCCAGTGAGTACAGGTCTCATCGCTCTGCTGGATGATTTGGTGGCCTTGACCAAGGTAGCCGCCGCCTCGTTGGATGATGCCGGAGCCCAGGCGGCCAAAGCAAGCAGTAAGGCAGCGGGAATCGTGATTGACGATGCGGCTGTCACACCTCGCTACGTGGTTGGACTCGCTGCGGACCGTGAACTACCCATCATTCGCAAGATCGCCATCGGTTCACTCAAGAACAAGCTACTGCTGCTTTTACCCGGAGCCTTGATTCTCAGCTTCTTTGCCCCCTGGGTCATCACGCCTCTCCTTATGGCAGGTGGTGCCTTCCTTTGTCTCGAGGGTTACCACAAAGTCATCGATTTGATCCACCCGGAACATCGAGCCAAAGATTCATCGGATTCCTCGCCCAGTCAGACGGCACAACAACTTGAGGACGAGCGCGTTGGAAGCGCCATTCAAACGGACTTTATTCTCTCCGCTGAGATCATGGCAATCACACTCGCCTCCGTTTCCTCCTCTCCTTTGTGGCTGCAGGCAGGTGTGCTCGCGGTAGTCGGTGTCGGAATGACTTTGCTTGTCTATGGCGCTGTGGCTATCATTGTTAAAGCGGATGATGCGGGAGTGGCACTTGCCAAATCAACCCAATCGGCTGTCAGCGCTCTCGGGTCTGGCATCGTCAAAGGCATGCCACTGTTTCTAAAAACACTCAGTTTTGTCGGCATGATTGCAATGCTTTGGGTAGGAGGAGGCATTCTAATCCACGGCCTGCATGAATTAGGGATGCATGGACCGGAGGAGACCATACACCACGCCGCCGAGTCCATTGCCAATTTGATCCCTCCACTGCATGCCGCCCTAAACTGGGCAGTCAGCGCCAGCATCGCAGCCGTGCTAGGACTAGTCGTGGGTAGCATTGTCAATCCGTTAGCCCATCACGTGATCGGTCCCATCATTGCAAGGATCAAGAGGCGTTTCGCCAAGTAAAGCCCATAACCTTGTTCGTTTTTGGTTAGCCAGGAAAGGCGGCTCCAAGCGCAACTCACTCATTGAATTCTTAGAACAGTTGCATCCAACTCCATTTTATATCCTGAATGAAGCCTTATCTTGCTCAACTTCGATTATCTATGAAAATTCGATCAAGAGCTTGCCTGGAATTGGGTGGCGTCATTCGGTGCGCTCTCGCCGTCAGCATTCTCCAGGTCCTTGTGAGTTGTAGCACTTCAGGCTCGAAGGAAGTCAGCCCATCACATTTCACGGCCGCCCATGAAGTTCTCGACGCTGTTGCAACAGGACCCCAACAAGTGGCGGGGCTATCCCTGCAAATGTCGGAAATCCGGCAGAGTTTTCGAAAGTTCGACGAGGAAAGCGGAGACCTCTGGCGGAGTCGGGGTTACATGAACGCTCAGGAAAGCAATCACATTGAGACCTTGTTGTTTCGCTTCATGTCAGCGCAAGATGCTTTGGCAGACCTCGCAGGCGCCCTCGGTGGCAAACAACCCGATTCGCTTTTCCCCGATGAAAAAGTCAAGACTGCCGCGCATACCCTGGTTACAGCCGCTCAGTTTTTGTTGATCGCCCAGCGCGCCGAAGTGGTTGCTGAACTTCGCGGGGACCCAGTAGTGGTGGCTAAGTTGAATGAGGCGTTTCCCAGATCCGAGATCCCGTCGGGCACCTTCAGCAAACTTCGGCTGCACGTGACCTCAAAAGAAGTACCTCAAAAACTCCAAGCCTCCTGGGTCATCTTCGAAGCGTCGCGCGAACAGCCGGAGATGAAATCACTCACGACCACAAGCCCGTCCTATGCAAAATTGACGGCAACTATTCCCGGCTATTATCAGCGAGCCAAAGCTGCCTTGGAGGTTCTTCAGGGAAAGGTATTTGCAGGCTCCCTAACCCACTCCAAGGCCGCTGACCTCGTGCGCAAGGCAGAAGGACGCTGGGGAAACTTGAAGTACCAAGCCCGATGTGGACTCTTCAAGAACGTCAGTCGAATCAAAAATCCTCTGATTAAGGTGATCGACTTTTCTCATGACCAATTCGATGAAATCAAGAGCCTCTTGCAACCCGGAGACATCATCCTCACCTACACCGCAGGTTACATGAGCGATGTCTTCATTCCTGGCCGATTCAAACATGGAATCACCTACATCGGCTCGCCACAGCAGCGACTCGCCGCAGGCCTGGACGCCTCCCGCCTACCGGGCTTGGCCAAGATGGAACAAACGGAAGTTACCCAGGCACTGCAACGTGCCGAATTAGACAATGGCAAAGAGGCTGACGTTATCGAAGCTGTCGCCGAAGGTGTCATCTTCAACAGCCTCGAACACATCATGGATACCCATGTGAATCGTCTGACTGTTTTGAGACCTAAAATCAGCGCAACTGAGAGAGCTTCTTTTTTAGCCGAAATCTTTTCTTTTCACGGTGATCCCTATGATTTTTTGTTCGATTTTGCTGACGCATCACGGCAAGTCTGCACTGAGGTCATTTATCGCGGTTTGGATGGCAAAAGCGGAATCGAACTACCACTGGCGAAACGCGGTGGTCACCCTACTCTAAGTGCGGATGACCTCTTGAACTACCACTTCTCCGAGGACGGCAAGCATTTCGAAATCATCGCCTACGCAGAACAAGACTCAACACGCCGGGGTCGTCATGCGGCACTCTCGACGGGCATCAACGCCGAACAGAAGCTCAGATCGTTGATGAAAGCGGCTCATTGAGTCCAAAAAGGTCATGGGATTCAGGCAGGCGTGCTCACCGTCGAATTCAACAATGATATCGTCTTTCGAATCGTTTAGTTAGCATGCACACAAACGCTCGTTTTATCTGCCGAATCGGATTAGTCGGCCTCACAGCATTGCTTCTCACCCAATGCCAAATCATGGGCCCTCCAGCCACTCCACCCCATGTGATGGTTCTTCCAGTCGCTCGATTCGCTGGAGCCGAAAAAGCATTCGGGCGCGCTGCTCAAGTGGTTATCCACCGCAGTGTGCCTGCTGCAAAGCTCGAAAAAGCATTTCCTCAGTCGGCAGATTATGCCCACATTTTTTCCCCGGACGCAGTTCAACTGGTTGAAACGGCACTAAAGCAGTCTTCGCTTTCAGCGAATCAACAAACACAACTCACTGCCACTTTGCGGCAACTGAAATACTTTGAACGCAGGAGGCGGTTGGCCATCCAAGCATCAGTTCCCGCCGGACCATCTCGCTTCTGGATGCTACAGCGCGCAACCTTTCGCTGATGATCTCCTCCGAAGGTCATGCTGACTTTCCTCAATCCAGCGAATGATTTCTTGTGTCCAACGCGTTTGAATTCCTCTATGCCATCATTGCTACCCAAACCTAATTTCGTCGCCTTCCGATTTTTTGCTGCGCTCGCGCTCATGAGTTTGAGCTCCCTTTCGCACGGATCTGAAAACCCCTTTCTGGGCCGCTGGGCATTGACCATCCCAGGAGGCGGTGCAGGCTGGCTGGGAGTTGAGGACTCCAATGGAACACTTCGATCAAGCGTGCTTTGGGGTGGCGGCAGTGTGGTTCCAACGGCCAACACAAAAATGGATGGGGACACTTTGATTGTGACTCGTGAATCAAAAAACAAAGAGGGTAAGGTTTCAACAGAGACGATCACCGCGAAAGTCGACGGCGACTCTCTTTCGCTGACCGTCCTCAAACGGAACTCAGCCGGAAAGGACATGGGGCAACCGGCTGCATTTGCCGGCAAACGCATTGCAGAACTCCCGGCACGTCCCGACCTGACTCAGGTCAAGTTCGGAGAGCCTATTCAACTTCTCAATGGCAAGGACCTCGCTGGCTGGCGTCTACTCAAACAAGCAGACAATGGCTGGAGCGTTGTCGATGGTGTGCTGCAAAACCGCGTCGTGAAGGCAAAAGACAAGCACTTCGGCAATCTGCGCACTGATGCAGAGTTCGAAGATTTTAACCTGAAGACCGAAGTGCGCACGCAGGCGGGTAGCAATAGCGGTATCTACCTGCGCGGCATTTACGAAGTTCAGGTCATGGAAAGTTTGGGAAAAGAACTCGATTCCCATCACATGGGCGCGCTTTACAGTCGCATCACTCCCAGTGTTGCCGCTGAGAAGCCGATTGGTGAATGGCAGACCCTTGACATCACATTGGTTGACCGCCATCTCACGGTCATCCTCAACGGCCAAAACATCATCGACAACCAGCCCGTCCTTGGTTGCACAGGTGGCGCACTGACCAGTGATGAGTTTAAACCCGGTCCAATCTACCTCCAGGGAGATCACACCAATGTTGACTACCGGAACATGGTCCTTCGCCCCGTGCTGAAGTAAGGCCTATCCGCTGCTTGGCTTCTTTAGCTGCCACACCCATTCTCATTGAGCAGTGCTACCAACCTCCAATCAACCAGACATCCAGGCCGCTCCCATCTCCGTGAATCAGCGCGTTGAGGACTATTGTTCGAAAAGGTGGACTGAATAAGAAGCAATCCGTCTCAACATCCACTTGAACCCGCTCGTCTCAAACATGAGCGGGTTTTTTGTCACTACTCCAAACCTCCATCGCATGTCACACTCTCACAGTCTGCGTTCCAGTATTCGTGCGTTTCCGCGCACATTCTGGGTGCTCGTGTGCGCACAGTTCGTGGCCAAATTCGGGGTGTTTGTCATTCCTTTCCTCACTCTGTTCGCAACACGAAAGGGCTTCAGTGAGAGTGACGCTGGATTAGCCGCAGGAGCCTATTCTGTTGGCAGCTTTGGCGCAGCCATTCTAGGTGGGTGGTTTGCAGACCGTATTGGACGAAATGTATCCATGGCTTTTGCCTCCCTGGCTGGCGCAGGCTGCATGTTGGCGTTTTCTCAGGCGGAAACGCTCGCTTGGATGATCTCACTCGCACTCCTCACGGGACTCGTTCAAGAATCCGGCAACCCCGCCACTTCCGCGTTGATTCAGGACCTTATCCCCCCTGAACATCGTGTGAATGCCTATGCTGTGCTGCGCTTTGCGGTGAATCTTGGATGGTCCCTGGGGCCCGCTTGCGCAGGTTGGCTGGCGGAGCATTCGTTCACTTGGCTGTTCTTGGGAGACGCTGCCACAAGCGCTGTGTTTGGGATCATCGCTTTGCTTGCTCTGCCCAAAGGTAATCCTTCCCCGCCCGGAAAAGCCGGCTGGAGCCTTGCCCTCAAAGATATCGCAACGAATCGGGCTTTCTTGGGACTCGCCGCAGCACAGGTATTCTTTGCCTTCACCTTTCGCCAAATGAACACCACCTTTCCGCTTCACTTTGATCGACAGGGACACCCTCTTCATGTCTATGGCTGGATCCAAGCCATGAACGGTGTGCTAATCTGCACACTAGAACTGGTCCTTCTTTCTTTCACTCGGACAGGCTCAATGCGCGGACTCATGGGTCTTGGCTATGCTATTCTAGCGAGTAGCTACCTCCTCTTTTTCGCAGGAAGCACGGTGGCAATTTTCGTCCTCGTGATGATCGTATTCACTCTCGGAGAAATGTTCGCATTTTCCCGTCAGTCAGCCTACATGGCGCATCTTTCACGGGAAGATATGCGTGGGCGGTACTCTGGATTCCTCAGCTTGTCTTGGTGCATCGGAAGTAGCACCGGCGCAGTCCTTGGGCTCCAGCTCTATGGTGAGAGTCCGCAAGTTCTATGGACGCTCTGCTCAGTTTTTGGGATCGCTGCCGCCGCGTGTGTCATTACAAGCGGTAGGGCTGCCACAAACTCCTAACAGAAAAGGTCCTCACAGAGTCAGCACGGTTGCCATTTTCGAAAACTTCGCTATGACTGGGATCTCATGACACTTCCTTCATCCGTTTCGATAGTCGAAGAAATTTCCGGCTACCCCATTGTCGAGGTAAATCATCCCATGGCCTCGGGTCGGATTGCCCTCAACGGAGCCCATGTCATGGAATGGACACCAAAAGGCTCCAAGCCTGTTCTCTACATGAGTCCTCTGGCCGTGCTTGAGCCATTCAAAGCGATTCGGGGAGGCATCCCAATCTGTTGGCCTTGGTTTGGCCCTCATCCAACGGACGCGAGCCAGCCAGCTCATGGGTTCGTTCGCAATCTCATGTGGACCGTTGGCAACGTCTCTGAGAATCTGACCGGCGTTACTCTCGAGTTTTTGCTTTCTGACGGTCCAGACTCCATGCCATGTTGGCCTCATCCCTTCTCTCTCCGTCTTGAGATCAAAATGGGCATGACACTGAGCGTCGACTTGCACATCACCAACACTGGAGCATCTGAGTGGTCAATGACCGGTGCATTACACACCTATCTTTGCGTCGACGACGTGCGTGATGCAGCAGTAATGGGCCTCGACGACAGCTACTACGTCGAGAGTCGCCTGTCACCTGATCGGATCGAGCAGAGCGGCCCCGTTTACTTCGACCGGGAAGTGGACCGTCTCTATGATTCCCGAGACACGGTACGCTTGATGGATCGCAAAGGCAGGCGAACCGTTGTCGTCGACAAGGGAGGCAGCCGCGCTACCGTGGTCTGGAATCCCTGGATTGAAAAATCGCAACGCCTCAACGATCTGCCAGATGATGCTTATCCCTTCTTTGTATGCATTGAAGCTGCGAATGCAGGGCATCAAATCATCAACCTCGGCCCCGGCGAAGAGCACACTCTTTCCCAGCGATTGAGGCTGCAATCCTTCTAGCGAAGAAGCGCCAGCACCACGAACGAATAATCTCAGAGGTGGCTGTCGATCACCTCCGCATTCCGTTTCCGGAGTCGCGACGCCAGGTGCCGGGCGATATTCGTCAAGAGTTTTGCATATACACTGGTTCCCGTTTGCGATAACTCCTCAAAGCGTTCTACGGAAAGTGCTAGCGCCACGATGTCCGTATCCGCTCGCACCGTGGCAGACCGCGGTGATCGATCCAGTAAAGCCATTTCCCCAAAAGTCATCCCCGGCGTGCATGTTGTCACGCGGTACGATAAACCGCTTGGCAAATTCAGACAAATGCTCGCCTTTCCCTGAAGAATAATCAGCAACTCAGAAGCTGCCTCACCCGCCTCAAAGACCACGCAATCTTTGTCGAACTTTCGCGGGATCAATAAGGTCTCCAAATGGGCCAACTCTTCCCCGCTAAATCCCTCGACCAACTCGCACTTTTCCAACTTCACCGCATGGCTTGAAGACCGCCGCTCCCCCACCGATTCGATGAGCCGATTTTCACAGAACTCCAACGCCTTGTCAGAATCGTGTTCCCACCGTAAGTAAGGCATCAATTTGCTCCCGAAACGCTTCCGGGCAACTCGCGGTAACACAGGCAAGTGACGGCTGTTGGTGATATGAATCCACACACCTTTTTGCGCGAGCTGCTCAAACGTCTCGAGTAACACTCGACTCGAAACATGATCCAGCTGCTGCACCCGGTTGAAATCCAAAATGAATGCAAAGGTCTCATCTGAGAGCGAATACAACTCCCGGATGACTCTTTCCGCAGGCCCAAAGGTGATGCTTCCCTGAACCTCGACTATCTGAATGCGATCACCATACTGGGACAACACTTTCGCCTCAGCTGAGGGGCGGGATCGGTTCGACGAAATCCTTCGGGCACAGGTCCGATGCCGGATCACAGACATACCGGGATTCGAGGTGTTGAATAGATGCAGATTGTAGTTAGCCGAAAGCTCACGGCAAACCGCGATGCCTCGTGCACTATTGCCTCGGGCGTCAAGCAACGGAGAAAAAACCGCTACAGCAAGCTGGCCAGGCAAAACCGCAACAATTCCTCCTCCAACACCACTCTTCGCCGGCATGCCCACATTATAGAGCCACTCGCCCGCCGCGTCATACATCCCACACGAAGCCATGACGCTTAGGATGCTCTCCACGTAAACGCCGCCCACTGCGCGTTGCTTCGTCACAGGATGAACACCATCATTTGCCAGGGTCGCCCCCATGAAGGCTAAATCGAGGCAATTGACTAAAATGGAGCACTGCTGAAAATAAGCCTCCAGACTCGGCAAGGGATCATCCGCAAAAATCTCGAAGTTACGCAGCATGTAGGCAATGGCTCGGTTTCGGTGCCCTGTCTCACTTTCAGAAGCCGCTACCGAATGATCAATCAAGAGTGGCCGACCGGCATAGCGGGAAAAGGTATCTAAAATTCGCGCTACCTTCTGTTTGGTGGTCTTCCCTTCGACCAGTCCCGTCGTCGCAATAGCGCCTGCATTGATCATAGGATTCACGGGTCGACCGACAGGATCCAAACTGATCGAATTGAACGCGTCACCACTCGGCTCCATCCATATCTTCGATAGAACCGTTTCCTTGCCGCTATCTTGCAGCGCAATCCCATAGGTAAGTGGCTTTGAGATCGACTGAATGGTAAACTCCTGCCGGGTGTCGCCTACTTCATAGACCTGACCATCACAAGTCACCACGCAGATCCCAAACCAGTCAGGATTCGCCTTTCCAAGCTCGGGGATATAAGTCGCCACTTCGCCATCCCTCAAAGACAGAAAGCGTGCGTGGAGTTCCTGAAGGTAAACCTGAATCGGAGATGGGAGAGACGACATGGATGGCTGCGCGTTCGGTAAAGCAAGAAGCATGCACAAATAACCCCAAAAGAAGGGAAACTCTCTGCTGCTTTCTCAACAATATTGAGATCTATGTTCGCTCATACAAGTGCCAGATTCGGGTTTACTTCCGAATCCATTGGGCTTGTGAAGCCAGCGTTGAACCGCTGTACTGCCGCAAAAGCGATCATAGCCGCATTATCCGTGCAGAGCTCGGGTTCGGCCAGCAAAAGCTCCAATCCCTCCGCTCGACACCGCTCGGTCAATGCTACACGCAAACCACTATTGCAGCTCACCCCGCCACTCACGGTCACGAGCGTCTCATGGCAGTGCCTGGCAGCACGCACCAGCTTTTCGACCAACACCTCCACAATAGCCGCCTGGGCCGAGGCACAAACATCCGCAAGGACCTCCGCCTTGGTCAAATCAAGTCGTGGCAACTCGTATAGAACCGCTGTCTTGAGCCCACTGAAACTGAACTCCAAACTGTCCCGCACCATGAAACTTCGTGGCAGAGCCAAATAAGTCGGATCCCCCATTCGTGCCAACCGATCCAACTCAGGCCCTCCCGGATACGGCAATCCTAACATCTTTGCTACCTTGTCAAAAGCTTCCCCCGCGGCGTCATCACGAGTGCGCCCCAAAATTTCATATCGCCCCGGCTCGTGAATGCGCACCAACAGCGTATGACCTCCACTGACAATCAGTGCAACACTCCGCCTCACAGGACCCTGTCCGTCCAAAAACGGTGAGAGCAAGTGGCCCTCCATGTGATTGATTGCCAAGTAAGGCTTACCCTCCGCCACGGCCAGTGCCTTCGCCATCGAAGTGCCTATTAACAGTGAACTCACCAAACCCGGGCCCGCAGTCGCAGCAAAGGCCACCACATCCGAGAGGCCATACCCAGCCTCACTCAGCACGCTCTCTACCAAAGAGCGGATGTGCAACACATGGTTCCGTGATGCAACTTCAGGCACCACCCCACCATACTGTCGATGAATCGTCGCCTGACTCGCCACTTGCGCCGCCAAGATGCGACCGTCGAGCGAACAAAGCGCCGCCGCCGTCTCGTCACACGACGATTCGAGAGCGAGTAAGACTGGGACACCTCCGGGCATTATCCCGCACACTCATCCAATCCACCGCAGGTGCAAATCCGCGATACCCCAAAACGTCTATTTCTTCTTCGAATTGGAGGACTTGTTCTGGCTTGAACTCGAGCGCGAAGAGGAGGAGGCGGAACGAGAGCGATTGTTCGATGAACTCTTCTGACTCGAACTCTTCTGCGAACTTGGCCGTTTATCAATCACTGCTCCTCGGTCGGTCTCCATCTTGACCTTTTCGAGGCTGTAGCCGCGATCATGATACCAATCGAGAGAATGAAAATCGTTTGGCTTCTGCTTTCCTTTCAGATCTCCCGCAATGATTCGGTACTGCCGCTCCGAAGAACTGTTCCGATCGGAGGACGATCGATGGTCCCGATCGTGATCATGATCATGATTGCTCCACCCACCCGAGCAACGGCACGGATTGTAGCCGCAGCGTGAGCAGCATCTATTGCCACCACCCCCCAAAAAACCGCCATTGCCGAATCCTCCGAACCCGCCGTATCCCAAGCCTGGATTTCCAAATCCTCCCACAGGCCGATAAACCGTATTGCTGTATCCATTCCCACCATAGTTGCCCCCAGCATATCCACCCGAAGGATACATGAGCCCCGCATCGTAGCAGGACGGCAAAGACAAAGCCATGGCTGGAGCCATTAGCGCGCGAATGAGTCGGTTCATGGTGTGATTGACGCCATTCCTGTCAAAAAATTCAAACTAATTTTCGATCCCCCCTGCAATGCACATCAAGATCCCGTACTACGAAGTCCTCGGGCCGAAAGCACATTGCGCACAAGTCGCAGCATATCGACCGGTTCATATGGCTTCGGTAAGACGGCCGTAAACCCATAGGCGGCCGGTTTCGCCATCACAGGGTCATCAGAGTAACCGCTCGATACAATCGCCACCACATCGGAATCCATGGCGCGCAGCTTCTCCATGGTGCGAACACCGCCCATCCCATTAGGAATTGAAAGATCCAGAATCACCAAATCAAAGGTTCGGCCTTCCCCCATCGCCTCCTGGTAAAGTTTCACCGTCTCAGTTCCCTCGGCACTCTCCACCACTTCAAAACCCTGCGTGGAAAGATTCCGGGTGATCAAACTGCGAACCAGCGGATCATCCTCCAGCACGAGAATTCGCGGAGCCGTCGATTCAACGATCTCAGGTTCTTTGGCCAGCCCAAGCGCATCGATATCCTCGGCATCAGAGTCCACCGGCAAATAAAAGCGAACAACCGTGCCTTCACCCAGATTGGACCGGACCGAAATAGATCCGCTATGCGCTTTCGCAATCGATTCACAAACCGTCAGCCCCAGGCCGGTCGCATTTTCAGACTTCCTCGTGCTGTAATACGGCTCGAAAACATGACTCAAATTCTCCGGAGCAATACCCTCGCCTTGATCTCGCACCTCAATCACCACACGCGCCATTTGAGGCGGAAGATCGTCCTCAAATGTTTCATTCGGGTAAAGCTCCCGAAGATCAGGAGCGTAGCACCGGATCATCACTCGACCTCCCTTGGACTGAGACTGCTCCGCGTTGCGCACCATGTTGCTGATAACTCGACGAATCTGCGCCGGATCAATCGCCACAGGCGGCAACCCTTCTTGCACCTCCTTGTCATACTCGATGCCATTGACCTTCGGATGATGTTGGAAGAAGGCCTCCAAAAGCTCACTCAGATCAGTCGGCCGTTTGATGGGTGCCCCACCGCGTGCAAACGTTAGCAACTGCTGCACCAGGTTCTGCGCCTGAAGCGTCGCCTGCTTCGCCGTCTGTAACTCGGGAAGGGCATTGCTGCCTCGCAGCCGCATCTCCGCCAACGATAAGTTACCCAGCAGAACCGT
Source organism: Verrucomicrobiaceae bacterium (assembly GCA_029865835.1). GTDB lineage: Bacteria > Verrucomicrobiota > Verrucomicrobiia > Verrucomicrobiales > Verrucomicrobiaceae > JAGRPD01. The sequence goes on along the minus strand of JARXAL010000044.1, from coordinate 13,418 downwards.
CAGCAAATTGTTAAAGTCATGCGCAAATCCGCGAGCCAAAAGACCCAACGACTCCAACCGATCCATGCGGCTCTTCCGCTCCTCTTCGCATCGACGCTCCGTGATGTCTTTGACCAACATCAGCAATCCCTCAGCAAACGGATAGCCCCGAAACTCCAGCCACGTTTGCTTCTCTTCATAGAACATTTCACAGTTCACCGCTTGTCGGTGGAGCATCGCATGCGCCAATTCCTCATGGTGCGCCTCGCGCGCCGCTGGCGGCAGCAAACTCCAGAAATCTGTTCCCAACAATTGAGGCGTCGACCGCTCAAAAAGCCGGGCCGCACTCGCATTCGCGAACACCATCCGCCATCTTCCATCCACTGCGATCAATGGATCCGAGATACTCTCCACCACGTCAATCAGCGGCGCTCCACTTTGCGCAGGTCCTTGTGCAACGGCCATGGACTCCAGCCCTTCTTCAACAAGAGGCGTCGGCGCAGCCGCCGTCGCAAGAACCGCCACACTGCCTTCCTGCTTCTCTGTGATCGGTTCCACCGGTGGAACCTCGCGCGGCAAAGGCATCGGCAGTTTCCGGAAAAGAATGATCAGTCCGGTCAGACTGTTCTGCTGATCACGTATCGCAGCCGTGCGATCCTGAATCGCCACGCGTTGACCCGACCGATCCGTCAACCAGACCAGCCGGTCGTTCGACTGCCCCCCTAGATCAGCAATCTCGACCTCTTTCGGTTCACCATCCTGCCCGAAAATGCGAAACACCTCATTCAGCGATCGACCCACCGACTCCGCCGCTTCCCATCCCGTGATGCGCTCCGCCGCCGCATTCACAAACACGATCACACCAGCCAAATCCGCCGCAATCACACCATCAGCGAGACTTTGGAACGCCTCAAAATAACTTTGCTCCCGCCGCCGCCGCTCCATCTCCTCAAGGTACCGCGTCGCCGCCACTTCAATGCTCAATCGCAACTCATCTTGAGTGAATGGCTTCAAAAGATACCCGTGCGGCTGCGTCTCCCGCGCCCGAGCCACCGTCGTCAGATCCGCGCAGGCCGTCACATAAACAACCGCCACATGCCCAAATTGATGCAGACGATGCGCCGTATCCACGCCATCAAGTTCACCTTCCAACGGTATATCCGTAAGCACCAGGTCAGGCCGAAGCTCCTCAAACCGTGTCAACCCCTCCTCGCCAGAGCGACATGTCGCCACTACCTCGTAGCCCAGCTTCACCACATCTGCGGCGACACTAGACCCATCGGGGTTTTCAGTTTCAATGACGAGAATACGAATGCGTTCCAAACCACTCATAGTAATGAGTAGCTAATATAACTCTAATTATCAGCAAACGCTATAAAAAACTGCATTTCAATGCGCGTGCCCTGTCCTGGCGCTCCCGAAATCTTCAGTTGCCCCTTCATTTGCTCCGCAAAAACCGACACAATCTTCAATCCCAAACCCCGCTCTGCCACCGCCACCACCTCATCCGCCATCCCAACCCCATCATCCTCAATCACCAAACTGGCACGCGCCCCATCCAGCTCCAGTTTCACCAGCACCCGACCTTCCCGACCGTCAGGAAAACCATGTTCCAGGGCATTGGAGAGCGTCTCATTCAAGGTCAAAGCCAGTGGCATCAACCATTCCTTCGGCAGCACCGCATCCTCTGGAATCTCCGCCACCACCTGCACTCGCGAGGCGGAAACCTCCAGACTGTCTTGCAGTCGGCTCATTAGACCCTCAACAAATGCACCAAAACCGCCCTCTGGCCTCGCCGCCATGGCCTCGAGATGTTGATGCAACGCTGCAACCGCTCTCAACCGATTCTGCGTCGACCGCAAAGCATCGCGCGCTCCAGCATCCATGACCGCGTTTGACTGCATGTTCACCAAACTCGACAAAACATTCAAATGGTGATGCACCCGGTGATGAGTCTCCGCCATCAATGCCTGCTCGCGGCTCAAATCACCCATCGCCCACTCCGGACGCGATGGCAAAGATGAGGTCGGCTGCCACTCTGCCCCACCAACTGCGGCAGTCTCTACGATCTCTTCGACTTCCTCTTCCACAGCCGCAGCCAAGTGCCAAACTTCCACCTGCGGCCCTCCGGCTTCGCCCGCCCGAACCGAAAAACACCCTTCCTGCTTGCCCCCGTTTCGACTGAAGAATGTCCAATCTGCGACTCCTGTTCGAATCGCTTCAGGCAAGGTCACCCCATAAAACCCGGAGGCATTGGATGGCTGAAACAATTCATGGAGAGGACGACCCAGCGCCGCCTCACGTTCGCACTCAAACATCGCCGCCGCCTCATCGGTCCACGTCTGGATCCGACCATTCACTCCCGTTGCCAACAAAAGCACCGGAGCGATTTCCTTCGGACGCACCACCATAGACTCAGTTTGCGTATCGGGCTCGTCAGCAACCACCGACTCGACCTCGCTCACGGCAGGAGCCGCCCCGGTCGACCATGTCACCGGTGTCTCAAAGAAATGCAGGGTGCTATGAGGCAACCCATCGGCGGCCCGAATCGCCGCCAGTGAAAGGTGCATCTTCGGTGCATCCTCACCCGCCAAAGCCACCGTCAAGCGCCGACGATTGTCTCCAGACTGCCTCATCTCACGCAGTGCATCCTTGCGAGCTGCCGCCCCTGATGGCGAAAGCAACGCATCCACCGGAAGGCGCCGCAGTTCGACCTTATGCTTTTGAAACAACTCCTCCGCTGCCCGATTCAAATCAAAGACAGTACCAGATTTATCAGCAATCAGCACCGCAATGGGGTTCTCCTGCAGCAGTGCCCTGAACTTCGACTCGGTGGAACTCAATTGCTCCTCCAGTCGGCATGAAGCCGTCACATCCTGAAAGTGAACCAGCAATCCATTCTGCACGCGCGACCCCGGCCGCATCTCAATCTCTTTGAGCAATCCATCCGCCGTCACCAAAGACACCGTGCGCGTCAGTTGTCGACGCCACACATCCTCCCGCCAAATCCGACAAACCTCAGCCCGGTGCTCCTCATTCGGGCACGAGCGGCCCAGCCAAGCTTCAACCGTCTCATCGGCCTTGATTTCATGACCCAGCAAACTCTTCAACGCCTGGTTCTGTTGCGTCACCCGTCCCGCCTCGTCCAAAACGAGCACCCCTGCAGGCAACGCTTCCACCACAGACTGCTGCTGCGTCTCACGTCGGGCCAACGTGATTTCAGCATCCCTCAGTGTCCTCATTTGCGCCTGCAATTGGCGCAACGCTTCGTTCGCTTGCGAAAGCTCCATCTGCAGCTTCGACTTCTCCTGGCGCACCTGCTCCAACACCGCCTGATCCACACTCGGCGTTGCCGCCACCGCAGGTGGTACGGTCGCAAAGGGAGACGAACCCGTGGTCGTCGCAGGCAGGTGAATCCCAATCTTCGCGGTCGGCACAAACGGAGACAAACCCGACAGCCCAAGCGCCAGCCAGCGCCCGCCTCCGCCCCCTTGCCGCGCCACCAGCCATCGGCTCGGCATCGCACCCGCACTCCGATCCGCATACCCTGGCGTGGGTGACTTCACCGTCAAAATCTGCGGAACACCCTCTTCAGAACCCGCCATTCGCGACACATACTCTTCAAACTGCAGCTTCATCGCAGGACGCCGCTCATCGTCCTCCAGAATGTCCCAAAGCGCCGTCCGCCCCTCTTCAATCCCACGTGCCAAACTCAATTCACCCGCGCGATCATTCGCCGCCACCACCCGTCCTTCTCCATCCAATACAAACACCGGCACCTCAGCCCCCGACACATCCAATTCCGACACCGCCTCCTCCACACGCCCCACCCCCGAAACCTGCACCGAAGTCTCCGCCTCAGCCTCCTGGGAAATCTCCGCACCCTCCGCAGTCGGCGCCCCCACGAACTTGTTGCAAATCACCACAATCCCCGCCACCGACGCATCACGCTTCTGCCTCCATGGCCTCGCCTCACAGCGAAACAAAACCGGTGCCGCTCCTGTCGCCACCTGCACCGCATGATCACTCCTCATCGTGTACCCCTGAAGCGCCCGCTCATAGAGTTGCTTCCATCCCGGGTGCAACTTCGGAAAAACCTCATACTGACTCTTCCCCACCAACGGCAACGACTGACTCAGGTTAAACTCCTTCACCCACTGCCGATTCGCCAAAATGTATCGCATCTGCCGGTCAAACATCGCAATCGCCACCGGCGTGTTTTCCACCACCACCGCCAGCGTATCCAGCATGTCAGACTCATCGCTAGGCAGACTCGCTCGAGCATTCGAATCAGGCGTAGTCAAAGATCGAGGCTGAATCAGATTTTTCAGAATAGAAGTAGGCATGTAAAAAAAACTTCGCTTAAGATAGCCAAAACATAACCTCACCCTCCCAACTCAACAAGGCGAAAGCTATAAAGTTTGCGACTCATTTCAGATAAATCATCCTTCGCCCATTCATCCCTCCCGATGGTAAGGCTCTCCCCGCAGAATACTGCCCGCTCGATACAGCTGCTCCAACACCACAATCAACGCCATCTCATGCTGTAGCGTCAGCTTCGAAAGCGACCAACACACATCCGCAGATTCACGAAGCCCCACCGTGTGCCCGTCTGCACCTCCAATCAAAAGCGCTACCCGCTTGACTCCCTCTTGCTGCCTTTGATCCATCCATTTGGCCAGGTCAAGACTTCTCCAGGCCTCCCCCTTCTCGTCCAACACCACCTTTAAGCAGCCTTCCGCAGCCGCCATCATCTTCGCCGCCACCACCTCAGGAGCACCCTCCTTGATCACCACCCACTCGATCCGACCCGTACGTTGCAGCCGCTTTAAGTAATCCTCTGCCCCCTGCTTCGCCCATGGCAATGAAGGCTTTCCAACCGTGATGACTCGCCAATGCATGCCCTCCAGTGACCTCTTTTTCGCTCCCTGCCAAATCTTTATTTCTGGTATTTCTCACTATTTTTAAGAGATTGAGATTTTACCTCAAGACTCAACTCCAATGGTTGCCAAAGTTACAAAAATTCGCGATAACGATTCTCTCGTTTGCAACTCTAACGCCTGAACATCCCCATGCATACCCAGCGCTCCTCCTCCAAAAGCCTACTCGTCGTCGGTCTGCTCACCGCCGTTTCTCTCTCCTCCTGCAGCCTCCCCCCAGGCTACGCTTGGCGCCAAATTCAACGCGACGGCTTGATCCCCTTCATGCAAAACGGCATGTCCGCCCCTAAGGCTCAATCCGACGCCATGCTGGCCTCCAACAACAACTCCTACCGGGTCCAGACCCCAGCCCAACCCAATCTCTCCAGCACCAGCACCGCTCCGGTTCAGAAAACCTCCGCGCCACCCGCCTATGCCGTGACCGGCCTCAAGGGCTACGTTCGCACCCCCTTCACCAACCCCCCACGCCTCGTTGACGTTCGCGGCATGGCCCCCGGCGCCAAAGTCGTCTGCCCCTACACCCAACGCCAGTTCACCGTGCCCACCCCGGCGATCCAAGCGCCAATCCTGACCAGCCCTCAGATGATGGCCCAAACTCAGCCCAAACTGCAGCCAAAAGAAAAAGCCGCTCCGATCGTCCAGCCAAAACCCGCTCCAGCCCCTGCCTACGCCCGCTTCGAGCCCATGCCGGTCGCTCCAAAAGTGGTCCCCACTCCTGCTCCCGCTCCCGCACCGACCGCTCCTAAGGTCGCCACCGCCCCCAAACCCGAGCCAAAGGTCGCCCCGACTCCCGCTCCAGTAACCAAACCAAAACCCGTCGAGACCCCAAAAGTAGCTGCCACCACCCCTCCCGCCTCCAAGCCAGAGCCTAAAACCACTCCAGCTCCTGCACCCGTCAAAACCCAAACCACACCCCCTCCCGTCGCCGCAGCTGCCCCCGCCAAACTCCCCTTCGGAGCCCCAATCACCGGCCGCCCAGGCTTCGTCAACAGCCCCTACGCTGAGAAGCATCAACTCGTCGACGTCACCGGACTCTCCGTCGGAACCGAAGTGAAGTGCCCCTACACCGGCAAACTCTTCCGCGTCCCACCTCAACAGCAGGCCAAAAAATAAGCCTCCCACAGCCATTTTGATGAGCCCGTCTCCCTCCCAGGAGACGGGCTTTTTCGTTTCTCCCCCGCGCACTTCTGTGCGTTTGCCCTTGAACCTCTCCCCACCACACACCACCTATCCTCTTGCTCGATCCCGCCCCAGACTCCGCCACCCCTTCCAGCGATCTCGCTTGGTACGTTGTGCATACCCGCACCAAGGCCGAACACATCGCCGCTGCCATGCTCGAAAGCATGTTCAGCATCCCGTCCTACTGCCCGCGCATCAAATTCCAGCGCGCCACCACCCGCGGCAAAGTCTGGTTCATTGAAGCCCTGTTCCCCAGCTACTTCTTCGCCCGCTTCGACCCCGCCATCTCCCTCCGCGCCGTTCGCCACGCCCAAAGCGTCCTCAACGTCATTGAATTCGGCGGCAACCTCTGCCAAGTCCCCGATGAAATCATCGAAGCCATCCGCACCGAAATGGACGGCCAGATCATCAAAGAAATCGCCTCTCCCCTGCAACCCGGTGACGCCGTCGAAATCACCGATGGCCCCATGCGCGGTCTCGCAGGCATCGTCCACAGCCTCCGCAGGGGCGAGGACCGCGTCCGCATCCTCCTCGACTTCCTTGGCTCCCAAAACCCCATCGACGTTCCCGCCCACGCCCTCCTCTCACCTCGCACCGCCCGCTCCGTCCTCGCCGAAGGCGACAAATCCTGACCCTCCCTCACCGCCCCATCCACGCCCGCCACCCACCGTAGCTCGTGATCTCCTCCGCCCCCGTCACCGCGCGCGGCTCGGCAATGAATCCCGGCACCTGCTCCCCCGTCGCCAACTCCACCTTCCCAATCCCCAACGGCGCCGGAATCCCCGCCACAAACGTCCCAAACGCCGCCGCCTCCAGCTCCCACACCTCCACCGCGATCGCCGCGTCCCCACCCGCCTCATCCCGCACCAGCGCCGGCCTCGGCGGCAGCCCGCCCCCGCCCGGCATCGCATACAACCGATACCCAGCCGCCGTCTCCCCCTTCCACCGCAGCACCGCCCCGCGCTCCGCCAGCTGGTGATGCAACGCCAACCCCTCCAGGTGCGTCCCGCACACCGCCACCGGAATCCGCGCCACCTGCGGCCCCACCACCGCCTCGCCACCCGTCACCCGCGCCGCCAACTCCAGCAGCGCCAAATCCCGACCCGCCGGTGCCGCCAACGTCACCCCCCACGGCAGCCGTCCCTCCCGCGCCCGACCCGCCGGCACCGCCACCGCGCACAGATCCAGCAGATTCATGAAATTCGTGTACTTACCCAGCATCGCATTCGTCCCAAAAGGCTCCGCCATCACCTCCGCCACCGTGTAAAGCCTCGGCGTCGTCGGCAGCAGCAGCAGTTCCATCTCCCGCCACACCACCTCCGTCTCCCGCGCCAGCTCCCGCAGCCGATACCGCGCCCGGAATGTCGCCGCCGCATCCCAGCCCTTTGACCCCTCCAAAATCTTCCGCGTCACCGGATGCACACTCTCCGGTTTCGCCTCCACAAAGTCCCCCACCGCCGCCCAGCGCTCCGCCACCCACGGCCCCTCGTACAGCAGCTTCGCCGCCTCCACAAACGGCGTCAAATCCACCTCCACCGCCACCCCGCCCAGCGCCTCCAGTCGTGCCACCGCCCCCGCAAACAACCCGGGCGTGTCCGCATCCCCGGCAAAATCCAGCACCTTCGGCACCCCAAACCGGAACGCCGCCCGCCCCAGCGGCGCATCCACCACCTTCACCGAAAACGCATCCGCCTCGTCATACCCCGACGCCACCCCCAGCACCACCGCCGCATCCGCCGCCGTCCGCGTGAACACCGACACACAATCCAGCGCCCGACACGCCGGCACCACCCCCCGCGTGCTCAGCCGACCCCGCGTCGGCTTCCACCCGATCAATTCCTGAAACGCCGCTGGCACCCGACCCGACCCCGCCGTGTCCGTCCCCAGCGAAAACGCCGCAATCCCCGCCGCCACCGCCGACGCACTCCCCGCGCTCGATCCCCCCGGCAAATAGTCCGCATCAAACGCATTCCGCGCCACCCCATACGGCGACCGCGTCCCCACCAGCCCCGTCGCGAACTGATCCAGATTCGTCTTCCCAATGAGCAGCGCCCCCGCCGCCCGCAGCCGCGCCACCACCGTCGCATCCTCCGCCGCCGTGTAGGCAAAGTCCGGGCACCCAGCCGTCGTCGGCCACCCACCCACATCAATGTTGTCCTTCACCACAAACGGCACCCCCCACAGCGGCAAATCCCGCGCTAGCCCCGCCACCCGCGCCGCCTCCGCCATCAGCAACGACTCCTCCGGCAGATGAATGAACAAAGCCGGATCCGCCCACGCTTCAATTCGCCCCAGCACCTCCCGCACCACCCCCTCCGGTGTCAGACCTTCCGCCAGCGCCGCCCGCCATTCCAAAATCGTTTTTGCCGTCATAACGCGTTCCTTTCGAGTCAGTTCGTTTTCACAATCACCAGCGGTTGGCCAGCCCGCACACTTGCCCCCTCCGCCACCAGCACCTGCACCACCGTCACCGCCGCGTCCGGCTCCAGCGCCACCTCCATTTTCATCGCCTCCAGCACCAGCAGCGCCTGGCCCGGCTCAAAGCAGCCCGCCACCTCGGCATGCACCTTCCACACACTGCCCGTCACCGGACTGTCCAGCGTCTCGCAGCCCTCCGGCAGCTCCAGCGCCGCCTCTGTGACCTCCGTCTCCGTCGGCGCATCCATCGTCAGCCCCGCCTCCTCCCAGCGCCGCCGCTCCGCCTCAAAGGCCGCCCGCTGCTGCGCCTGAAACACCCCAATCTCATCCGCTTGCTCCGCCAGAAACGCCTCATACGCCGCCAGCGAGAACCGCGTCTCCTCAATTTTGAGCCGATGCCGCCCCAGCGGCACCTCCTCCCGCAGCCGCACCAGCTCCTCCGCGCTCACCGGATAAAATCGCAACTGATCAAAAAACCGCAGCAGCCACGGCTTCTCAAAATCCGCCGTCCGCCGCCAGCGATTCCACATCTGGATTGTCCGACCGGTAAATTGATACCCACCCGGCCCCTCCATCCCATACACACACAGATACGCCCCGCCGATCCCCACCGCGTTCTCCGGCGTCCACGTCCGCGCCGGATTGTACTTCGTCGTCACCAGTCGATGCCGTGGATCCACCGGCGTCGCCACCGGCGCCCCCAGATACACATCACCCAGTCCCATCACCAGATAGGACGCCTCAAAAAAGATCCGCCGCACCTTCTCGATGCTCTCCAGCCCGTTGATCCGCCGGATGAACTCCAAGTTGCTCGGGCACCACGGCGCATCTGGCCGCACGCTCTGCATGTAGCGCCGGATCGCCTCCTGCGTGCTCGGATCATCCCAACTGATCGGCAAATGCACCACCCGCGCCGGCACCTCGATCGCCTCCAGCGGCGGCAGCGCCAAAATCCCCTCCCGAATCACCGCCCACAGCGCCTCCCGCGTCACCACCTGCGAGTCAAAATGCACCTGCAGCGACCGAATCCCCGGCGTCAGATCCAAAATCCCCGCCAGCCCCTGCTGCTGGATCCACTCATACACCACGTGCGCCTTGAACCGCAGTTTCAAATCCAAGTGATGCGGCCCGAACTCGATCAAGAAGTACCGATCCCCCGCCCGCCGCACCACCACCGCGTCATCGCCCTCACCCCATTGATCCACAAACACCGAGCCCCGCTCACGCGCCACCGGCTCCGCCAGCGCCGCCACTCGACCCTCCAAAAACGCCGTCACCTCCACCTCCCGCGCCACCGCCCAGGCCTCATCCACCGGCACAAACCGCACCCGATCTCCCGGCCGCAGTTGCCCCAGCTTCCACAGCTCCGCATTCACCACCACCGCCGGACACACAAACCCACCCAAACTCGGCCCGTCCGGCCCCAGAATGACCGGCATGTCCCCGGTGAAATCCACCGCCCCGATCGCATACGCATTGTCATGCAGGTTCGACGGATGCAAACCCGCCTCCCCCCCGTCACTGCGCGCCCACTTCGGCTTCGGCCCGATCAACCGCACCCCCGTCCGCGCCGAGTTGTAGTGCACCTCCCAGGCCGTCTAGAAGAACATCTCCATGTCCTCCTCCAAAAAGAAATCCGCCGCCCCATGCGGCCCATACAGCACCCCGATCCGCCACGCATTGCCAATCGCCATCGACCCCGCCGCGCTCTTCACCTCAGTACCTGACTCAGCTAACTGACCAAAACCTAACACATCCCCCGGCAGCAGCGCGCGCCCGAACGGCCCGCCAAACTTCCCCAGCGTAAAGGTCGCCGCACTGCCCAGATACAGCGGCGACTCAATGCCACCCGCCACCGCCAGATACGCCCGCACCCCCGCCCCCTCGATCCGCCCCACCTTCACCACATCCCCCGCCGCCACGTCCCACACCCCGCCCGACTCGCCCAGCAGCTCGCCATTGCGCCACAGCTTCACCGCCGCCCCCGTCACCGCGATCCGCGTCGCCGCATTGAACCGCAGCGTCGGCCCGCTCATCGTCAGCTCCAGCCCCGGCACCCCCTCCGCATTGCCCACCCAGCGATTCGCCAGCCGAAACGCCAGCGCATCAAACGGCCCCGAAGGCGGCACCCCCACCTCCCAATACCCCACCCGCCCCGGCCAATCCTGCACCGTCGTCATCGTCCCCGCCGACAGCACCTCCAGCGTCCGTGGCCGATAGTCAAAGCTCGCCATGTCCCGCATCGCCACCCCGCCCTCCACAAACAAATCCCACTCCAGCAGCTGCCGCAGATACCGCAAATTCGTCTCGATCCCGCTCACTGCCGACTCCGCCAGCGCCTGCCCCAGCCGCGTCACCGCCGCCGCCCGATCCTCCGCATGCACCATCACCTTGCACAGCAGCGGATCATAAAACGGACTCACCTCACTGCCCGTCTGCACCCAGCCATCGCAGCGCGTCCACTCCGGAAAAACCACCTCCGTCAGCAGCCCCGCGCAAGGTCGGAAGTTCTGATTCGGATCCTCCGCATACACCCGCGCCTGAATCGCATGACCCTTCGGCACCGGCGCACTCTCCGGCATCACCCAGTCCGCATCCAGCGCCAACCGAATCATCCATTCCACCAGATCCACCCCCGTCACCAGTTCCGTCACCCCGTGCTCCACCTGCAGCCGCGTGTTCACCTCCAAAAAAAAGAAATCCTCCCGGTCCGCATCGTAAATGAACTCCACCGTGCCCGCTGAGCGATACCCAATGCTCTCCCCCAACCGCCGCGCCGCCCCATGCAAAGCCGTCCGCACCCCATCCGACAGCCCCGGCGCCGGCGTCTCCTCCACCACCTTCTGATTCCGCCGCTGCACCGAGCAATCCCGCTCCCCCAGCGCCAGCACCCGCCCCTGGCCATCGCCAAAAAGCTGCACCTCCACATGCCGACCCCGCTCAATGAACCGCTCCAAAAACACCGCCCCCGATCCAAAGCTCCGCTCGCTCAGCCGCACCACCGCCTCAAACTCCCGCCGCAGCTCTGCCGCATCGCGACACACCTTCATCCCGATTCCTCCGCCGCCCGCCGTGCTCTTCAGCATCACCGGAAAACCTAACACCTCCGCCGCACTCACCGCCGCCTCCACATTTTCTAACAACCCCGTCCCCGGCACCAGTGGCACCCCCGCCTCACCCGCCAACCGACGCGCCTCATGCTTCAATCCGAAAGCTAAGATCTGCTCCGGCGTCGGCCCCAGCCAGCGCATGCACGCCGCCTCGCAGCGACCCGCAAACTCCGTGTTCTCGCTCAATAATCCGTAACCCGGAAACACCGCCGCCGCCCCCGTCTCCCGCCCGATCCTGACCAGCTCCTCCTGCCGCAGATAACTCTCCGCCACCGGCCCCGGCCCAAGGCAAAAAGCCTCATCCGCCAGCGCCACATGCGGCGAGTCCACATCCGCCTCCGAATACACCGCCACACTGCGCAGCCCCATCTTCCGACAGGTGCGGATGGCCCGCGCTGCGATCTCTCCCCGGTTCGCTATCAAAATCGTCGCCTTCATAAAAATATCGTCACTCCCTTCGTCACACCGTTCCTCAGTCAAAAATCAGCACCTCCACCGGCGTCGGATTCCACCCGTTGCACGGATTGTTCAGTTGCGGGCAGTTGGAAATCAGACACACCACATCCATCGCCGCCCGCATCTCCACGTAGCGACCCGGTGCCGAGATCCCATCCGCAAAACTCAACTGCCCCGCCGGCGTCACCGGCACGTTCATGAAGAAATTGATGTTGCAGGTGATGTCCCGCTTCGTCAGCTCCACCTGCCACTCCTGCGCCCCGCGAATGAAACTGTCCCGGCACGCGTGCATGCACTCCTTCTCATGCGCATACCGCATCGTGTTACTCTCCCGACTGCACGCCCCGCCCAGCGTGTCATGCCGCCCGCAGGTGTCCGCCACGATTTCTAACATCACATTCCCCTCCGTGCTCATGAGCTTCGTGCCCGTCGTCAAATACAGCGCCCGCTGCGCCTGGATCGTCCCATCCGCCGAGTAGCGCTCCGTCGGATCGTCCGCACTGAAAAACAAAGTGTCCGCCGCCTGATTGCCCTCCAGATCCAAAATCCGCAGCGTCTGCCCCGCCCTGATCTGATGCACCCACCAATCGCCCGCCGGGATCACCTTTCGATACCCCGCCGCCGACTCCACCAACGCGCTTTCAACAAGATTCATGGCCGCTTCAAAAGATGATAGGTTTGATTGTTCTCCCAGGCCCTTAGGTTCTCCGGTCGCACCGTCAGCGACGCATCGTCCGCCTCCGCCGCCGGTCCCTCGAACACTTCTAACAAAATCTCATTCGCCCGATACTCCGCCCTCGCGTCCAGCGGATGCTGACACGTGTTCAGCACCACCAGCGTGTCCATTTCCAAACGCAATTCCACCACCCCACCCGCCGCCGAATGCCCCGGCACAAAACTCAGCCGCCCCTCCTCATCCGCCACCACCTTGCTGAACCAATTCACATTCGGCACCAGATCCTTTTTGCCCAGTCCCCACTTCGCCAACTCAATCAGGAACGCATCCCGCCCGTTGCGATGCCACTCGTTGCGCGCCATCTGAAAATCCTTCACCCCATACTTCTCCTCCACCAACCGCGCATCGCTGTGCCCGCACACCGTGTCATGCCAGCCCGCCGTCTCCGCCGTGATCGACGCCAGCAACCGCCCCATGTCCGAGTGCAGGCAATACGGCGCGCGCAAATAAAATAGGTGATGCCCCTTCAGCGTGTCCGGCATGTTGTAGCGCTCCTGCCGCTCCGCCGCGTTGTAGAGCAGCATCCCCACATTGCCCCCGCCTAGCAGGTCCGTCAGCCGCAACCGCTTGTTCTTAGCGATCACCCCCGACCACATCCCC
>JARXAL010000236.1 GCA_029865835.1 Verrucomicrobiaceae bacterium | reverse complement strand
GGTGGGGTGGGGTGGGGTAGGGTGGGGGTTCTTGTGATGCTGAACCCGATGTCTATCCGCTATCCTGCCGACCTGCCGATCACGGCGAGGCGGGAGGAGATTGTGGCGGCGATTCGGGGGAATCAGGTGCTGATTTTGGCGGGGGAGACGGGGTCGGGGAAGACGACGCAGTTGCCGAAGATGTGCTTGGAGGCGGCGGGGGAGCATGCGAGGGGGGTGATCGGGTGCACGCAGCCTCGACGGGTGGCGGCGATGAGTGTGTCGCGGCGGGTGGCGGAGGAGTTGGGGGTGACTTGGGGACGTGAGGTGGGGTGCAAGATGCGGTTCAGTGATGACACGAGCCGGGACACGCGGGTGAAGTTCATGACGGATGGGATCCTGCTGGCGGAGATCCAGAGTGATCCGCTGCTGCGGCAGTATTCGATGATCATTCTGGATGAGGCGCATGAGCGGTCGCTGAACATTGATTTTTTGCTGGGGTATCTGAAGGGGTTGCTGCCGAGGCGGCCGGATTTGAAGGTGATTGTGACTTCGGCGACGATCGATACGGAGGCGTTTGCGGGGCATTTTGGGGGGGCGCACTCGGAGAGTGGGGGGAAAGTTCATCACTCGGAGAGTGATGGACACGATGATCACTCGGAGAGTGATCGCTACTTTGCGGCGCCGATCATTGAGGTTTCGGGGCGGTTGTATCCGGTGGAGGTGCGGTATCGGCCGGTGGCGGAGGATGATGAGGAACCGCATTTCATCGATGCGGCGGTGGCGGCGGCGGAGGATGCGCTGATTGAGACGGATGCGGGAGACATCTTGATTTTTATGCCGACGGAGCGGGACATCCGGGAGACGCGGGATTTGCTGGATGGGCGGTTGGCGGGGAGTCGGATCGAGGTGCTGGCTTTGTTTGGGCGGCAGTCGTCGGCGGAGCAGCAGCGGATTTTTTCGCCGGGGGCGAAGCGGCGGGTGGTGATCGCGACGAATGTGGCGGAGACTTCCATCACGATTCCGCGGATTCGGGTGGTGATCGATACGGGGCTGGCGCGGATGAGTCGCTACAATCCGCGGACGCGGACGAAGCGGTTGCCGGTGGAGGCGGTGTCACAGAGCAGTGCGAATCAGCGGGCGGGGCGTGCGGGGCGGGTGCAGGATGGGGTGTGCATCCGGCTCTTTGAACAGGAGGATTTCGAGAAGCGGGCGAAGTTCACGATGCCGGAGATTCAGCGGGCGAATCTGGCGGAGGTGATTTTGCGGATGAAGGCGCATGGGTTGGGGGAAATTGAGGTGTTTCCGTTTTTGAATCCGCCTAGTCATGCGGCGATTCGCGGGGGGTATGAGCTGCTGCATGAGCTGGGGGCGCTGAATGATTTGCATGAGCTGACGGGGACGGGGCGGGAGCTGGCGAAGCTGCCGCTGGATCCGAGTCTGGGGCGGATGCTGTTGCAGGCGCGGAAGGAGGGATGTCTGGAGGAGATGCTGATCATCGCGTCCGGGCTGAGTGTGCCGGATCCGAGGGAGCGGCCGGAGGAGAAGCGGGAGGCGGCGAATGCGGCGCACAAGGCGTTCAACACGCCGGACTCGGACTTTTTGAGTTTGCTGAAAATTTGGCGGGCGGTGCCGGAGGGTGGGGGGAAGAATCAGCTGGGCAAGTTTTGCAAAGCGAACTTCCTTTCGTTCACGCGGATGCAGGAGTGGCGGGACATTTGGAAGCAGTTGCGGGATTCGTTTCCGGTGAGTGAGGTGAAGGCGGCGGCGGCGACGGATGCGGCGATTCACCGGTGCATTTTGGCGGCGCATCTGGGGCAGATCGGGATGCGCATTGAGCGCAATGTTTACAAGGCGGGGGGGAACCGGGAGGTGATGGTGTTTCCAGGGTCGGTGTTTTACGAGCGGCGGGAGAAGAACGATAAGAAGGGGCAGGAGATCACGAAGCAGCCGCTGTGGGTGGTGGCGGGGGAGATCGTGCAGACGTCGCAGTTGTTTGCGCGGACGTTGGCGAAGGTGGATCCGGAGTGGATCGCGGAGCTGGGGGCGCATCTTTGCGATTACAAGTACAGTGAGCCGCACTGGAGTGCGAAGGCGGGCCGGGTGCTGGTGACGCGGCGGACGCTGGTGCATGGGCTGGAGGTGCGGCGGGATAAGATCGACTACGGGAAGATCGATGCGGTGGGGGCGACGCAGCTGTTCATTCGCGGGGCGTTGATCGAGGGGGAGAACGCGCTGACGCATCGCTTTTACCAGAACAATCAGCGGATCCGGCAGAAGATCGAGACGACGCTGACGCGGGTGCGGAGCAGTCGGGTGCATGATGTGGAGGAGGCGCTGTTTGCGTTCTATGATGCGCGCATTGCGGAGGTGTCTTCCATCCATGATTTGAATGCGCTGATTGCGGAGCATGGGGATCAGTTTTTGCATCTGACGGAGGAGGATCTGACGCCTGGGGATGATCTGGGGGCGGATTTGAAGTTGTTTCCGGATGAGGTGGCGCTGGGGAATTCGGTGCTGCCGGTGAGTTATCATTACAAGCCGGGGGAGGAGCATGATGGGGTGACGGTGCAGGTGCCGCTGCCGGTGGCGGAGCATTTAACGACGGGGCAGATTCAGTGGATGGTGCCGGGGCTGAGGGAGGAGCTGTGCCGGACGCTGCTGCGGGCGCTGCCGAGGGCGATCCGGAAGCAGTTGATGCCGATCGAGCCGAAGGCGGCGGAGGTGGCGGCGCGATTTGAACCGGGGCGGGCGGAGTTTTTGCCGGCGCTGGCGGCTTACTTGAAGAAGACGTATCGGGTGGAGGTGGCGGGGTCGGATTGGCCGGGGGATTGTGTGCCGGTGCATTTGCAGCCGAGGATCGAGGTGGTGGATCAGAAGCAGCGGACGGTGGTGGCGGCGCGGGATTTGGGGGCGATCCAGAGTGCGGTGAAGCAGACGGAGGTGAAGTCGGATGCGTGGGAGAAGCTGGTGCCGAGGTTTGAGCGGTATGATTTGAAGGGGTGGACGTTTGGGGATGTGCCGGAGTGGATCGTGGTGGAGCACATCGGGGGGGCGGAGGTGCGGGGGTATCCGGGTTTGGAGCGGGATAAGGATGGGCTGGTGAATCTGCGGTTGTTTCGGCGGGCGGAGGAGGCGGTGCGGGGGACGCCGGGGGCGGTGCGGCGGCTGGCGGAGCTGGCGCTGGGGAAGGACATTGCGTGGCTGGCGAAGGAGTTGCGGGGGTTTGGGGCGGGGGCTGGCGGGAAGGCGGTGGCGCAGAGTTTTGCGGATGCTTTGCCGATGCTCGGCAAAAGTTCAGGGGGACACGCCTCGGAGAGTCGTGGTACGGAGGCGCAGGAGCATGTGCTGGCGCATTTGCTGCGGCTGGAGCCGGTGCTGCCGCTGACGGAGAAGCGGTTTGAGGGATTGCTGGAGAAGGTGCGGAAGGAGCTGCCGCTGGTGACGCAGCGGACGCGGGATTTGTTCAAGCAGGTGCACGAGCAGCGGGATCAGATCGCGCGGGGGGCGAATCGGTATCCGGGGATGGAGGGGGATTTGGCGAGACTGGTGCCGGGGGACTTGCTGCTGACGACGCCGCATGGGCAGTTGCCGCAGGTGCTGCGGTATTTGAAGGCGGTGCGGATCCGGGCGGAGCGGGCGGGGAACAATCCGGCGAAGGATGCGGATAAGGCGCAGTTGATCGCGGATTGGGAGGGGTGGGAGACGTTTGTGCCGGCGGCGAATCGGGAGGTGTTTCGGTGGCTGATGGAGGAGTATCGGGTGCAGGTGTTTGCGCAGGAGTTGGGGACGGCGCAGGCGGTGAGTGTGAAGCGGTTGGAGGCGCTTCTTTGAGGGTGAGGTGGGGTCGGGAGGCTGCGGTCAGTTGAGTGCGCCGCGCGATGCGAGGATTTGCCGCACGCGTGGTAGGGCTCGCTCGAAGGCCTCTCGGAGTTCGGGGATGTCTGGCATTCGCACGTGGGCGAAGGCGGGCTCCATGTCGTCGGCGGTGATGCCGTCATGGCGGACCAGAAAGGCGACGTCTTCCATGTCTTGCGCATCGTCACCCCGCATCATTTTGGTCAGGATCAGGTCGATGGTGTGGGGGCGGAAGAGTTTGAGCCACCGGGTAGGGGGGCGGAGGACGGGGACGATGAATTGCTCCCAATCCGGGCGGAGGAAGACTTGATCTTCTTGGAAGAGATGGGTGATGTAGAGGCCTTTTGGTTCCAGCATTTGGTTGGTGCGATCAACAGCATCCCAAAAGGAGAGATCTTCCACTAAAGCATCCAACTGGCTAATGCGGATGATGCCGTCGACATCCTGAGTGGCGGAATAAATTTCGAGGGGGTCTTCATAACCCAGACGAAGACCGCCCCGCCCATAGACCACAAGGGAGACTTCATGATCCAGTTCACGGTCAAGAGTGAGCACGACCTCTACGGGGTTGTCCACCATTGCATTCATGCTGAGAGGACAGGTAGCGGACGGATCCACTGCATCAGTGTTTCTTTACCGCGCCGCGTGAATCCCGTCATGGTAACAAACCGGGTGAGGTGAGGGAGCACATCAGGGGGGTAGGTCTTGGCAGACGGGATTTCGTTGAGAAGCGCCGTCCAAAAGGATTGGTCTGGTTCGACCTTTTGACCACACTGGGCGATGTGAAAAAGAACGGACTCACAGCGTTCTTGGTATGCGAGACGTGCCAGACGTTGGGGAGATACTCCTGTAGCGGCCAACATGGCGGCACCCATTCGGAGTCGGTTCTGAGAGAATGGCCAGTTGAGGGAAAGAAGGGAAATGGCCAAATCCTCGTTGGAGAACTGCTTTACGGAGGGATTTCCGATTGAGGCTGGATAGGTGCTAGCTTCCTCTCGGAGGCGGTCGGTTTCTCCAGGTTGGCTGTAATAGCGAAGTCCACGAGCCACCGCCAATCTCTCGAGGTCTTCAGGAGTCGTCAGCCCTAGCCGCCGCGCTTTCATGAGAAGCGGGGAAAGGTGGTGAGTGGTTCCAAGTCGGTAAGCCAGTGTGAGATCCTTCACGATCATAGAGTATCTCAGGCCCATTCCTTTGCAACAAGCGCCGGACGGGGGACTCGCGAATGCACGGGTTGAAATATTCGGTGAATATGAAGAGCGGTAAATCGCTTGCGGGGAGAAGATCAATTATTGAACCCGCCGTGGTGGCTGGCTCGGAGACCGGAGCCGAGGTCGAGGGTCCATTCGGGGACGCCGTTGCCAGCGACGTTGCCGATGCCGATGCCGGAGGCGCCGCCGGGGGAAAGGGTGCCGGGGAAGAATGAGAGGCTTTTCACGGGGCGGCCGCCGTATTCGGTGAGGTGGGCGCCTTTGCGGAGGAGGAGGAAGGGTTTGCGGAAGCCTTCGGCGTCGGAGGTGAAGGGCTGGGTGAATTTTGACTCGCCGTAGAGGAGGGCGAGGTTGTCGGCGGAGGTGGCTTCGCCGGGGCGGGTGACGAGGGAGACGAGGGCCATGTAGTCGCCGTCGTCGCAGTAGGCGACGCGGTGGATGGTTTGGATGATGGCTTTGGAGGAGGTGGGGAGGGGATCGCCTTCGCGGAGGAGAAGGTGGCTGGGGCGGATGGGATTACCCGGAGGAATGGCGACGATGGACTCGGTGACGTCAACGAAGAGGGCGAGGTCGTTGGCGGGGGTGACGCCGGGGCCGGAGAGGCGGGCGAGGTAGAGGACGCTGCCGCCCTGGGGGGTGTGCTGGAAGGAGAGGAAGGCGGCGATACGGATGTTACTGTCGAGAGGGAAGCCGGGGGCGATGTCGCCTTTGTGGACGATGGGGATGGGGAGGAGGCTGGGGCCCACGACGTGGAGGATTTCGTCGTTGGCGCGGTTGACGCCGGGACCTGACAGGCGGGAGCGGACGACGAGGTTGCCGGTGTTGGCCATGGACTCGCCGAGGAAGGCACTAAAGACCTCGCCCGTGCCTCCGGTGCGGGGATCGCCGCCCTTGCGAAGGAGAAGCGTAGCGGTGCCGGTGTTGGTGTAATGCATGACGGCCTGATTTTGCGCAGGCGGGCCTAGGACGGCAGCGGCGAAGCTGTGGGTGCTGCCAGAAGCGGCGAGGCGGGGCAGGAACGCGCCGAGGTTGAAGTTCGCGGGATCGCCCTCGCGGACAGGCAGTGCGGCGGTGGGAACAACGCTGACAAGGTCGTTGACCACAAAGAAGGAATCGTTCCCGGCGTTGACGCCGCTGGCGGAACTGCGTTTGAGGGAGCCAACAACGGATGCGACGGGGACGGTGGTGGTGATGGCGAACGCAGTGAAGGAGCCAAGAAGGGGGGGATTGGGGCCGCTGGAGCCTTTGAGTTGGTCGTTTTCAAGGAAGGCGGGGAAAGGAAGTGAGGCTGGGGAATGGACGAGGATGAGGTCGTTGTCTGCGGAGGTGATGCTGGTGCCCTGGCGGGTACCTTTGGCGATGAGTCTGCCGCCGCCGACTCGGAGTGAGGAGATGGAGCTAATGGTGCTGCCGGGGTTGATGGACTGACCGGGGAAGAGGGAGGGGCTGGCGGGGTCGTCATGATTCCAGATGCCGCGTCCTTTGACGGCGGCGGCGCCGGGGCCTGAGAGGGTGAGCAAGTGGTGGGAGGCGAAAGTGGTGGGGTCATGGAGCTGGGCGAGGTCGCCACTGATGGAAGCGCCGGGGACGCCGGGGGCTGAGGTGCCGGTTTTGAAGAGGGCGATGCTGGGCAGGGTGGGGCGGGAGATGGGTCCGAGCTGGAAGAGGGCGCCGCGTTGGGAGGGGGTGGGGGAGTCGCCGGTGAGGGCGTAAACGGAGCTGCCGTGGATGGCGGTGGCGGTGCCGAGTTGGTCGGCGGATTGGATGCCGATGGGGATGAGGGAGGCGGCGACTTGGGGGGCTTCCCAATTGTGGAGGGATAGGATGAGGGTGGAGGGGGCGCCGTTGGGGTCTGAGGCGGGAGAACCGATGGCGAGGAGGTCGTCGGAGGTGGAGAGGGAGGTGCCGAAGCCACGGATTGCTTGTGGGAAGACGGGGAGGATTTGTCGGAGATCGGTGGGGCGGTTGGCGATGAATTCGAAGACGAAACCGCAGTTGCGGACGCCGTTGACACGAGCTGAAGGCGCGCTTAGGAAAAGTTGCTGGTTCCGGATGGCGACGCTGGTGCCGAGTTGGGCGTTGTCGTTGGTGGGGTGATCGGAGAAGAGGACTTCGTCGGTGAGTTTGCGGACCTGCTTGAAGGGGGTGAGGTTTTCGAAGAGGTAGCCGGAGCCAGCGTTGGTGCCGCGGTTGGTGGTGTCAAGGGGGGCGCCGATGAGGAGGTAATGGGGACTGATGGCGACGGCAGAGCCGAAGGCGTCGCCTGCGGCGCGGTCGGAGGCGGTGAGGCGGGCGAGCTGGGTGCCGGTGGAGACGGAGTGGACGTAGACGGCACCGCGTCTGCTGTCTTCCTCGGGGGAGCCGGTGAGCAGGAGGTCGCCGTGGAGGGCGATGCTGGTGCCGAAGCCGGTGGCAGGTCCGGAGATTTTGGAGAGGAGTGCGCCGGTGGAGGCCCTGAAAAGATAAACGCCTTGGGAAGCGGGGTCGCCGAAGACGCCGGACATTGGAGCACTGATGGCAAGGGTATCGCCGAAGAGGGCAACGGCTTTTCCGAACTGGAGGAAGACGATGCTGCGATCTGGAGTCGGGGGTTCGATGGAGCGCAGATGGGCCCCAGTGGAGGAGTTGAAGACATGGACGATGCCGCGATCGATGGAGAGGCTGTCGCCGAGGGTGGCTCTGAAGGTGGGATCACCTGTGACAACGAGGGGGCCGTTGGTGGCGACGGCGGAGCCGAAGCCGGAGTCTACGACCGGGGCGGGTTTGGCGCGGAAGAAGCGTTTGGGGCCGGTCAGGGATTGGGCTGTGAGAGGACCGGCTGAGGTGAGGAGCAACGCGAGGCAGAGAACCGGGAGGGAGGTGGCTTTTGTTCGGTTCATGGAGGCGACGATAGGATAGTGAGATTGGGAAACCAAGAATGAAATGGGGCTGATTGGAGTTTTGCCATTTGGATGAGGTGGACACGCCTGGGACGGGCGTGGTACTTTTTGGGGATGGAGCCGTTTGAGTTTTCGTTCTATAGACCGCAAGAGAGCGTCGGAAAAAGCTGGCGGTTTTTACCGCATTGGGAGCAATCGGATGTCTGCTATTTCCTTACTTTTCGAACGATGGATTCCATTCCCAAGGAGGTGATGCAGGCATGGCTGGCGGAGAGGCGGTCTTGGCTGCGCGCTCGGAGCATTGACGGGGAGCATGAGGACTGGCACTCGCTGCTGGAGGGGTTGTCAGCGGAAGATCGCCAGGAGTTTCATGCTTTGTTTTCGAGACGAATGCATGAGTTCCTCGATGAGTGTGCGGGGGAGTGCTTGCTGAAGCGTGCGGAGTTGCGGCAAATCGTGGTGGAGGCGTTGCTGCACTTTCGTGGTTGTCGCTATGAGTTGGGTGGTTTTGTGGTGATGCCGAATCATGTGCATGTGTTGATGCAGTGCTTGGGGGAGCATTGGATGAAGGCGCAGGTGACGGCTTGGAAAAAGTACTCAGCGCGGTGCCTTCATGAGGCGCTTGGCCGAAAGGGGCATTTTTGGTTGGGGGAGACTTATGACCACATCGTCAGGAGTCGGGAGCAGTTTGAGCACTACCAGCGGTATATCCGGGAGAATCCGGCGAAGGCGAAGTTGGGGGTGGATGAGGCTACGGTTTGGATGCCTTGAAAGTACCACGCCTGTCCCAGGCGTGTTTTCTTTCTCACGCCTGGGACAGGCGTGGTACGATTTGGCGGCAGGCTTTGAGGGTGTTTTGCATGAGCAGGGCGATGGTCATGGGGCCGACGCCGCCGGGGACGGGGGTGATGGCGCGGCATTTGGGGGCGACTTCGTCGAAGGCGACGTCGCCAACGAGTTTGTAGCCTTTCTCGGTGCCGGGGGCTTCGACGCGGTTGATGCCGACATCAATCACGACAGCGCCTTCCTTGACGTGCTCGGCTTTGAGGAATTCGGGGCGGCCGATGGCGGCGATGATGATGTCGGCCTGGCGGGTGATGGAGCCGAGGTCGCGGGTGCGGGAGTGGGTGACGGTGACGGTGGCATCGCCGCCGGGGCCTTTGGCCATGAGGAGGAGGGCCATGGGTTTACCGACGATCATGCTGCGGCCGATGACGACGGCATGGGCGCCAGCGGTTTCGATGCCGGCGTCGATGAGGAGTCGCTGGCAGCCGAGGGGGGTGCAGGGGACGAAGCCGGTGGGGTCTTCGAGCGCGAGTTTGGCGACGTTGACGGGGTGGAAGCCGTCGACGTCTTTGGCGGGGTCGATGGTGCGGACGATTTCGGCTTCGTCGATGTGCTTGGGTGGGGGGCTTTGGACGAGGATGCCGTGGATGGCGGGGTCGGCGTTGAGTTGTTTGACGAGGGCGATCAGTTCTGCCTGGGTGGTGGTGGTGGGGAGTTCGTGTTTGACGCTGTGGAGGCCGAGGTCTTTGCACTTTTTGTCCTTGGAGCGGACATAAGCACGGGAGGCGGGGTCATCACCGATGAGGACGACGGCGAGGCCGGGGGTGATGCCACGGGCTTTGAAGGCGGCGATTTCCGCTTTGCATTCAGCGAGGACTTTTTCGGCGACGGCGGTTCCGGAGATAAGGGTGGGCATGGGAAATTGCGGATTGCGGATTTTGGATTGCGGAGTGGTTCAGGGGACGGGCTGGCGGAGGGTGGATTCGAGGGCCTGGCGATGGGATTCGAATTCGGCTTCGGTGAGGCGGCGGGGGATGAAGACTGGGGGATCGAAGATGAGGGTGATGGTTGCGAAGGGGAGGGGGAGTTCGAAGCGGTCCCAGGTTTTGAATTTGACGGAGCGGCTGTAGCGAATGCGGACGGGGACGATGGCGCCGCCGGTGAGTTGGCCGAGTTTGACGATGCCGGGCTGGAGGGTGAAGGCGGGGCCGCGGGGGCCGTCGGGGGTGATGCCGATTTCGTAGCCTTCGCGGACTTTGCCAGCGAGGGCGATGAGGGCGCTCATGCCCTGCTGGGGTTTGGAACTGGAGCCGCGCTCGGCGTCGATGCCGAATTCGGCGCAGACGTCGGCGATGATTTGGCCGTCGCCACTGGGACTGGTGAGGATGGTGCCGGGAACATGGGCGAACCAGGCATCGTGCAGCCAGGGGATGAGGAACATTTTGTTGTGCCAGAAGGCCCAGATCATGCCTTGGCGGCTGGTGTCGAAGACGCCGGCGTTGTCGGTGACGTTGAAGCGCAGGGTCGCGGCGATGCCGCGCATGAGCCATGCGAGGATTTTGCCAGCGGAACGGATGCGGATTTTGGCCACGGGAGGAGGGGGAGGTTGTAGCTTGGGCGGGTGGGGGATGCAAGCGGTGAGGGAGTTCCTCGGCATCCGTGATGAAGGAGTTGAGCCTAAAAACGGAAATGGCTGAGGGCGAATCTGCCGTCGTCATTGGCCCCACAAGGCTCCCCGCTTCTCGGGTGGCATCACTTTATCGATGCAACCGCTGCGAACCGGGAAGCCTTGTGGAACCAAGCACGACGCCATCTTCATCCCTTTCCATTACCGTTTCTAGGTTGAGAATCTGGGACGGTGTGGCCGGGCCAAGTCGAAACCGAATTTGACAAATTAAGTGCCAAATGGCAATTTAAATGCCATGATTGTGACCTTGGATAAGATGAATCGGTTGGTGGTTCCGAAGCTGCTGCGAGACCGAATGGGGCTCAAGTCAGGGGATGAAATGGAACTGACTCTGGAAGCGGACGGCATTCGGCTGCGGCCGGCTGTGACACAGGCTAGTCTTACGGAGGTGGATGGCATTCTGATTTGTGCGAGTGAAGTTCCTCCTTCGGCTTGGGATCTTGTGGCGTTCATGAATCAGCAACGCGAAGAGCGATCCATTCAGCTTGGGGGTTTGTGATCGCATGAAGGTTTGTTTCGACACCTCGGTGCTGGTGGCGGCGCTCCTGCAGCAGCATCCGCATCACGCGGTGGCGTTTCCCAGGCTGCGCGCGGTGCATGAGGGCAGGGATCAGGGGATGATCACTGCGCATGCTCTGGCAGAGTTGTATGCGACTCTCACCGCGCTGCCGTTGAAGCCACGGTTTTCACCGGCGGATGTGCAGCGATTGATGAGTCGCAGCATTCTGCCGCATTTCACGGTGATTTCATTGGACTCTGCGGACTACGAGCAGGCTTTGAACCTTGCCGTGGATCGGCAGGTGACGAGTGGGGCGATTTATGACGCACTGCATGTGGTCGGGGCGAGGAAGATGGGATGTGAACAGTTGCTGACGCTCAACCTGAAGCATTTTCGGATGCTGGTGCCTGGGGATGGGTTGATTGTGGGGCCGTAAGAGGTGGCCATTACAGTTGAACCTAAAAACGGAAATGGCTGAGGGCGAATCTGCCGCCGTCATTGGCCCCACAAGGCTTCCCGCTTCTCGGGTGG
>JARXAL010000283.1 GCA_029865835.1 Verrucomicrobiaceae bacterium | reverse complement strand
ATCCCCTGGAAAATCCTCTCCGCCACCGCCCAAGCCGGCGTCCTCACCGAAGGTTGGAACCTCTCCGAATCACCCAGCGACCCCGAATCTTGCCGCCAATTCACTCTCACGATTCCTTTCGCCTACCCCTTCTCATACCCGCCCGTTGTCCAAGTCGGCCTCACCGGCTTTGACATCGATCAAGGCACCAGTTCCCGCCTGACAACCACCGTAACCAACATCACCGCCGAAGCCTTCGATGTGGTCTTCACCACTTGGCAAAACACCCTCGTCTACTCGGCGGAAGTGAGTTGGCTCGCCATTGGTCCTTAGAAAAGTCTAGCTCCTTCCCTCAGCCTTCAGCCGCACCGTCTGTAGCCTGACGCTTGTTCTTCAAGAACCGG
The DNA here is from genome assembly GCA_029865835.1 of Verrucomicrobiaceae bacterium. Classification (GTDB taxonomy): domain Bacteria; phylum Verrucomicrobiota; class Verrucomicrobiia; order Verrucomicrobiales; family Verrucomicrobiaceae; genus JAGRPD01. The sequence goes on along the minus strand of JARXAL010000283.1, from coordinate 17,106 downwards.
ACGTCCTTCGCCTCTGCGATGAAAATCGTGTCTTCGCAGATGTTCTTCGCATGATCCCCAACCCGCTCCAAAAACCGCGCCACAAAGATCAAATGCAGATAGCCCTCTAGCGGACTGGAATGATTCTCCATCACCCTCAGCATTTCCTGGTCAAATTCTCTCTCAGCCGCATCCAAGGACTTGTCCGCCGCCCTTGCCACCACGGCCGCCTCCGCATCACCTTCCACAAAAGCAGCTACCGCTGCCTCAAAATTGGTCAAACACAAATCAAACAGAGGTTGAATGAGGTTTAACTCCGTCATTTCGGGCAACTGATTGATAATCCTCGCCCGCTTGGCGATCCCTGCCGCCTGATCCGCAATGCGCTCCATGTTATTCGCCACCCGCAGCGTGCCCATGATCTGCCGCAAATCCAGCGCCGCCGGTTGAAACTTCAGCAGCATCTCCATCCCCATTTGATCCACATCTTTCTCCAACTGATTCACTTCATGATCTGAAGCAATCGCCTCGTTGCAAAGGTCCGTGTCCCGTTCCAAAAGCCCCCGCCGGGCGACATCAACGTTCTTCCGGGTGATGCTGATCATCGTCAGCACCATCTCTCGCATGGAGCGCAGGGCTTTGTCGAACGTCGAAAGAATGTGATCGTGCATGGTCGGTAAGGCTCGCTAGGTCAAGCAAATCTTGGTGACATTTAAGCCATATTCCCAGAGTTCTCCAGCGGCATTTTAACCTGGTCTGCTACCCCTGACGAAACCGCATCCCCCTTGGGCTGCCGGTTCGTTCGCTGACAAAAATCATCATACGTGATCACCTCAAAATGGCCATCATGGTGCTCCAAAATCGCCGTCATCGACTCCACCCAGTCTCCCGAATTCAAATAGTGCACCGACCCGATCATCTTGTTCGCCGGCTGGTGAATGTGCCCGCAGATAATTCCACGACACTTCTTCCATTCCGCCAATTGCTGCAGTTGCTCCTCATAGCGACCAACAAAACTCACCGCCGATTTGACCTTCAACTTGACCCACCGACTCAACGAAAAATTCTCCTTCCCTCGCCAGTGTCTCCACCCGTTGTAAAGGCGATTCACCTTCAAGAGCAGGTTGTAGCCAATCGCCCCGGCCTTGGCCATCCAAGGATGCCGGGTCGTCACCGCATCAAACCCGTCACCATGCACCACCAGGTAATCCCCGCCCCGCCCCTGATGGATATACTCATCCGTCAGATGAAAATTCTCCAGCTTCAGTGGCAGAAACCGGTCCAAGATATCGTCATGGTTGCCCCTCAAATAGAGCACCTGCGTCCCCTCCTTCTCCATCTTTCGAAGCACTGTTCTGACGAAATGCGTGTGCCCCTTGTTCCACCCACCCGACCTCCTCAAATGCCACGCATCAATGATGTCCCCATTCATCACCAACTTCTCACACAGCGTGTTGCGCAAAAAGTGCGAGGCCTGCGCCGACTTGCATTCAGGCACCCCCAGGTGAACATCTGAAATAAACAGTGTCTTCACTGATAGCTTGGCCTTTTTCGCTTCGGGTCCGGCAATCTCTTCACTCATGCATCTGGAATCGGTTGTTTCACTGAATCTTCAACAGGTGATTTCACTCCGCAGGCCCCCGTTAGCTCCCCCTCAAACTGATTCACCACATTTTCCCACGAGTGCTCCAAAGCCGTTTCCCTCGCCCGTTTCCGCATACCCTCGGGTATCGCCCCTACACAGGCCTCCACGGACTGCTTCAAAAACGCTTCCCCATCACCAAACGGAACCCGCCATCCATTGCCCCCATTCCGAATCAATAACCTGGGTGCTGCATAATCATATGCCACCACCGCCAAACCACTTGCCATCGCCTCAAGCACCACATTTCCAAACGTCTCGGTTTCACTCGGAAAAACAAACACGTCCGCTGACGCATAGTGCCTCGCTAAATCCTCACCCACTCTCGACCCGGCATAAACAAAGCTGGGGTGCTCTTCCTCCAAGGCCTTAGCCCGCGGCCCGTCTCCCACAAACACGCCCACCGTCCCCGCCCGGGCCGCCCGCATCGCTTCAAAAACTCGTGCCGTCAGTGGCAGATTCTTCTCAGCCGCCAAACGCCCCACAGAAATCGCCACCACTGTCTCCGGTCCTGCCCCCCAGGACCGCCTCAACGCCTCATCACGCTTCCCCGGATCAAAAAACGTTGTGTCTACCCCCCGTCCGAGCACCCCCACATTCCGAATGCCCCACGATCGCAGGACCGTCGCCGTATCTTCGGAAGGCGTCAGAGTCCGGGCCGTTTGATTGTGCAAGGACCGCAAGATCGCTTTCGCTACCGATTCCATTCCTGGCACCCGATACTTTTCCAGGTAAGTCTGAAAATTCGTGTGAAACCCGGAGACCACCGGCACGCCCAACTTCTTCGCCGCTCGGATCGCCGCAATTCCCAGTGGCGTCTCCGTCGCCACATACAGCACCTCCGCCGCCGTCTCCCGAATCACTTGCACCATTCCTCTTGTCGATGCCAAACCGATCCTCAGCCCCGGATAGCCCGGCAAGGGCAAAGATCCGCACACCCGTCTCCCTTCCTCATCCCCTCCCTCACCCACCAACGTCGTCACCACCTCCACCACATGCCCGCGATCTCTCAGCGCCCCGACCCACATCTGCAATGTCCTCGCCACTCCATTGATGTCGGGAGGATAAGTGTCAGTCACCAGCAGCAGTTTCATGATCGGGTCGCACCCATATTGATCATTCCCGCGTTAGGTCCCTCACCCAAAGTCCGGAGCGTGACAATATCGTCACACCCGCAGATTACCAACCCACCCCAACCCAACACTTTGCTTGCCTCTTGGCGACCTTGTGACAGCATCGTCACTCAATCGCGTTTGCTGCATTAGCCCCTAGACACGTTATCCAGTGCCTTCCCACTATGAGTAAAATATTGGTCGTCGATGATGAACCGGATATCTCCGAACTTGTAGCCCTTCACTTGGCTAGAGATGGGCATGAGTGCGTTTGCCTCACCAATGGCCTCGAAGTTTTCCCCTACGTCACCTCCCACCAACCCGACCTCATTGTCCTCGACCTCATGCTGCCAGGCCAGGACGGGCTCACGGTCTTCAAACGCCTCCGTGCCGACAGTCGCTCTCGTACCACCCCGGTCATCATCCTGACCGCCCGCGCTCAAATGTCGGATCGCATTTCCGGTCTAGAACTCGGTGCCGATGACTACCTCACCAAGCCCTTTAGCCCCAGGGAACTCGCCCTTCGCATCTCCGCCGTTCTCCGCCGCACCCAGCGCGTCCAAGCCGTCTCAGAAGTCAAAACCGGCCGCTTCCTTCTCGACCGGAAAAACATGAAACTCTTCCTCGACGATGCCCCCGTCGATCTCACTACCACCGAGTTCAAGCTTTTAGCCACCCTCATGGAAAACGACAAAGCCGTCCACACTCGCTCCGAACTCCTTCGGGAGGTCTGGGGCTACAGTGACGAAGTCGCCACCCGCACCCTCGATACCCACGTCAAGCGTCTCCGTGAAAAACTCGGTGACGCAGGCCGTCACATCGTCACTATAAGAGGCACCGGCTATCAGTTCTGTGTGGCTCTGCCGGATAGTTGACTTCCATGCTCACCCTCTGCATCGTCCTCGCCATTCTTCTCGGTGCTATCGCCGTTTGGTCCTGGCACAGGGAACGCCAGTGGCAGCAGCGGCACGCTGATCTCTCTCGTGCTCTCGGCCAGACGGTTAGCCCGGACCAGACTCCTCGCCTCGTCGAAAAACTCATCATCGACCTCAACGATCTCGGCCGCGAGACCTACCTTCGTCGCCTGTTCGAGTCCCTCCTCAGCGAAATCCGACAGGGCGTTCTGATTGTGGATCGGGACCTCAAAATCCGATTCGCCAACCGCAACATTGCCCAACTGTTTCAGCGACCCACCATCCAGCGCAACCACCCCTTGCTCGATGAAATCCACGACCATCAGGTTGTCGAAACCGTTAAAATGGCGCTCACAGAAGGCCGTCGCAATGTACGTCAAATCCGCTTTGTCAGCGGCAATAACACAAACCGCTCCGGTGCTCGCCATTACCTCATCGAGGCCGCCCCTTTGCCGGCAGAGGCTGAACGCGGTGCCTGGTTGATGGTTCACGACATCACCGAACAAATCCTCACAGAGCAGATACGCAAAGACTTCGTGGCCAATGCCTCCCACGAACTTCGGACCCCTTTGACCCTCATCCAGGGCTACATCGAAACACTCCGCGATGGCCTCATTGACGACCCTGCCACCGCCCGCCATTGCCTCGCCGTCATGGAAAAACATGGCCAACGCCTCATTCGCATCATCGAGGACATGCTCACCATCTCACGTTTGGAATCTGTCGGCTCCACCCTCAACTTCGAACCCTTCAACGTCCGCGGTTGCATCCAGGATGCCATCGACCACCTCGCCCCCATGCTCGAAAGTCGCCAAGTCCACTTCGACTTCGATTTCCCTCCCTCCGGTGGCACCCTCCACGGCGATCGCTTCTACTGGGACCAAATCTTCACCAACCTCCTCGAAAACGCCATCAAAGAAAACCCCGGTCGCGCCCTGACCATTCGCCTCTCAGGCCGCTGGTCCGGTGATCAATGCACCCTCACTCTCAGCGACGACGGCGTCGGCATCCCCTCGCACGATATCCCCTTCGTCTTCAAACGCTTCTTCCGCGGCCACAAACACCACGGCCAAACCATCAAAGGCACCGGCCTCGGCCTCTCCATCGTCCGCCGCGCCATCGAAGCCCACAGCGGCACCATCGACCTCCGCAGCACCCCCGGCATCGAAACCATCTTCACCATCGAAGTCCCCTCCGCGCTTCCACTCACACCCATCGAACCCCCCGCCCAAAACGAACTCCTTCCCCTCACGGAAACCGTCGCCTAGCTGACTTTACTCAGCCTCTGCACCTCAGGCCAGCGCTTTCTGAATGCGCTTCCGCACCGCCAGCATCTTCTTCTCGTCCCCCATCAACTCGAGCAGGGAAACATAATCCCCTCCCACCGCCTCGAAACTCGCCGCCTCATCCTGAACATGCTTCTCCAGGATGTCCAAACTGCGTTCAAAATGCTCCACCGCAGTCTCATTGTCTCCCAACTCATGAAAAACAGTCGCCAGATTGCAGTGTGACTGCGCCACATCCGGATGATCTTCCCCCAGGAGTTCGACCCGCGTGTTCATCCCCTGCGTGAACATCTCCTTCGCCTGCTCAGCAAATCCCGCCGTGTAATAAAGTCCCCCCAGATTGTTATAAACAGCCGCCACCGGCTCCGACGCGGCCCCCTGTTTCCCCTCCAACACCTCCAGCGCCCTCAAATAATGCTGCTCCGCCAGCGCAAACTTGCCCAACCCCTTGTAAATCATCGCCAGATTATTCCGCAACTGCGCCGCCACCTCCACCTCGGCCGGATCCATCGCTTCGTAGTCCGCAATCGCCTGCTCATAGAGCGGAACCGCATCCGCCTCCCTCTGACTGAAATCCAGCAGGGTCGCCAAATTCGTCCGCAGACCCGCCAACAAACTCAGCGGCCCCTCCGCCTTCAGCGCCGCCTCCAAAGCCTCCCGCAGTGCCGCCTCAGCCCCATCCACATCCCCCAACTCTTTCGCCACCGTCCCCAAACGCTCCAACGCAACCGCCAACTCCAACAACGTCCCATCCCCATCCTCCTCCGCCTGCCTCGCCTCTGACACCTGAGCGATCGCCCACTGCATCGCCTCGTCTCCACGCCCCTCCCGTATCATGACCATCGCGGGATCTTCCGTCAGGGTTTCATTTGAATCAGCGTCAGGAATCATGGCTCAAAAAGGCGTAACCCCGTACTATCAGGGACATTTACTGAGGGCAGCAAGCGAAAATACCAATTCTTCTCACTCCATCGCTCCCTTTTTTCCCGCCAGCCACTCCACCAACTGACGCCTCTGCACCGGCAACTTCCGGTGAAAAGCCTCCTCAATCAAATACGCCGACTGCCCCGCATCCACCTCCGTCGCGATCCCCAAATCCTCCGCCAACCGCAGTTCAAACCGCTCCACCAGCGCCATCGTCGGCTCCTTCTCCGCCAAATAATCCAGCGCCTTCGTCAGCAAATCATACAACCCCGGCACCGCCGCCTCCGGCTCCACCACCCGCTCCACCAACTTCACCAGATACGTCGCCGCCAGCACCCGACCATAACTCGACCTCAGCCCCAGCCTCGGATTCTTCCACGTCACCTCCGCCAGCGTGTGCAAATCCGATCGCCGACTCCGCACCCATCTCAAATCCGCTGTCACAAAAAGATCCAGCCTCTGCCCCAGCGGCGACTTCGGCCTCAATGCCCCCTTCGCCATCGTTCGGAATAACCCCACCTCCGGCGCACACCATTGCACAATGAGACTCGACTCCCCAAAGCGCGTGCGCCCCACCAATATCGCATCCGTCTGCTCCATGTTTCAGTCTCTCCAGTGACCGTCCGCACCGGGGATTCCCGGTTGCAGCACCGCCACCCTGCGCTATCTAAACCCATCCATGGACAATCGCAACAAAGCCATTCTCACCGACCTCCAAGCCTACGACACCGCCGCCCTCAAAGGCCGCTTGAGCGAACTCCGGAGGTATCTTTGACGTCCCGGCCCAAACCCGACAACTCGAAGAACTCGAAGAACGCGTCTCCGCCCCCGGCTTCTGGGATAGCCAAAACAACGCCCGCAAAGTCATCGACCAGATCAACGGCATCAAACGCCGCATCGAACCGCTGACCACCCTCGACGCCCGCGCGGAAGACTTCGAAGTCCTCATCGAAATGGCTAAAGAAGAAGGCGTCACCTCCGCTTTCCAGGAAGTCGCCAAAGAATTCGACGACATCCAGGACGCCATCGCCAAATACGAGCTCGACCTCCTCCTCTCCGGTCCCCTCGACCGCGGCAACGCCTACCTCACCGTCCACTCCGGCGCCGGCGGCACCGAATCCTGCGACTGGGCCAACATGCTCCTCCGCATGTACCAGCGCTGGGCCGAACGCCACGGCTGCAAAGTCCAAATCATCGACTACATGGAGGGCGACGAAGTCGGCATCCGCTCCGCCACCCTCGAAATCATGGGCGAAAACGCCTACGGTTTCCTCCAAGCCGAACGCGGCGTCCATCGCCTCGTCCGCATCTCCCCCTTCGACGCCGCCAAAAAGCGCCACACCTCCTTCGCCTCCGTCGACGTCACACCCGACGCCGAGGAAGACATTGAAATCGAAATCCGCGATGACGATCTCAAAGTCGACACCTACCGCTCCGGCGGCAAAGGCGGCCAAAACGTCAACAAAGTCGAAACCGCCGTCCGCATCACCCACCTCCCCTCCGGCGTCATCGTCGCCTGTCAGGTCGAACGCTCCCAGCCCAAAAACCGGGCCAAAGCCATCGGCATGTTGAAAGCCAAACTCTACCAGATCGAGGAGGACAAACGCCGCGCCGAAATCGACAAAGCCTACGGCGGCAAAGACGACGTCGCTTGGGGTAGCCAAATAAGAAGCTACGTCTTCCAACCCTATCAAATGGTCAAAGACCACCGCACCGGTTACAAAACCTCCGGCGTCCAGGACGTCATGGACGGCGACATCGACGCCTTCATGGAAGCCAAACTCCGCGGCCAAAAAGCCGGCGACTCCGACAAAGACGAAGACCTGTAGCCCCCGTGGGGCGAGCCGCTGGCTCTCCCCTCACTCCCCCTTCTTCTTCCCCTCCTTAGCCGACTTCGGCTTCCCCCCGTTCGGGCTCAGCCGCTTCCACCAGTCCGGCCCCTCCGCGTCAATCGCCGCATTGTGCGCCGCCAACTGCTTCTTCATCGCCTCAAAACGCGCCGCCTCCTTCTCCTTCAAGTCGGTCGCCTCCTTCGGATCCGCCTTCAAATCATAAAGCTCAAACTCCGTAAGCGTCTCATCCGCCAGCAGCTTCCAATCCCCCACCCGCATCGCCACCTTCGCGTTCGGAGCCATGTGCAGACGCCAAAACAACGGCTGTGGCCTCTCCACCTTCTCCGCCTCCCCCTTCAGCACCTTCATCACATCCACCCCATCGATCACTCGATCCCCCGGCACCGCCACCCCAGCCACCCCCAGCATCGTCGGAAACACATCACTCCCAATCACCGGCACATCGCACGTCGTCCCCGCTGGAATCTGCCCCGGCCACCTGGCGATCCCCGGCACCCGAATCCCTCCCTCGTGCAAATCCCGCTTCCGCCCCCGCAAACCCCCACTTGAACCCCGCCCCGGCGATTTCACCCCATCCCCTTCCGGCCCATTGTCGGAAGTAAAAAACACCACCGTATTGTCCGCCAACTTCTGCTCCTTGAGTGCCGCCACCAAATTCCCAAACGCATGATCCATCTGCGTCACGTTCGCATGATGCTCCGCTTGCACATCATCCGTCAGACCGGGATACAACGCCTTAAACTTCGGGTCCGACTTGATCGGATAATGCGGCTCGTGCGTCCACACCGCCAAAAAGAAAGGCTTCGCCGGATCCCGCTTCTCCTTTAACCACGCAATCGCCTCCTCCACCACCAGCGGCGCCGAATACCCCTGCATCAATCCCACCGGCTGACCATTGCGCACAAAATTGTCGGGATTCTCATGACTCGGTCCCGCATTGTTCTGCGTCGCCAACCACCAGTCATACCCGTGATCCCCCGGCTGCGGCTGCTTCGCATCATTGAACAGCCCGTTCAAATGCCACTTCCCAACGTGGCAGGTACCATAACCCGCTCCCTTCAACAACTTCGGCAGCGTCACCTCACTCGTCCGCAAATGCACCTCCGCCCCCTCCGCAATCCAAGTGTAAACCCCATTCCGATGCGGCGTCCGCCCTGTCAAAAGCGCCGACCTCGACGGACTGCAAACCGCACTCCCCGAGTAACACTGCGTCAACCGCACCCCCTCCTTCGCAAACGCATCCAAATTCGGCGATTGAATCACCGGATGCCCAAAGCAACCCAAATCCCCATACCCCAAATCATCCGCCAAAAACAAAACCACATTCGGTGCCGCAATCGCCGGCAAAACGGCAGCCCATAATCCCAAACAAAAAACAAGAACACGCATACCCCACCTCAAACGCCCCAACCCCCACCACTCCTTCACCAATCTCCCTCCCAATCTGCCATCTTCTATCTCCCATCTCCGGCGCGCCAGCGCCCCATGCCCCCACCCACCATTTGCAATCCCCTCTCGTAGCACGTAAATACCCCACCCATGTCCGCCCCCCAAATCGCCAACCGCATCGACACCCGCTTCCAGCAACTCCGCGCTGACGGCAAACGCGCCTTCGTCGCCTACGTCTGCGCCGGCGACCCCACCCTCGACCGCACCATCGACGTCGTCCTCGCCCTCGAAAAAGCCGGTGCCGACATCATCGAACTCGGCCTCCCCTTCTCCGATCCCCTCGCCGACGGCGTCGTCAACCAACTCGCCGCCGACCGCGCCCTCCGCGCCGGCGCCTCAACCCAGGGCGTCCTCGACATGATTCGCAAACTCCGCGAGCACACCCAAATCCCCCTCGTCCTCTTCACCTACCTCAATCCCGTCTACGCGTTCGGCTACGAACGCTTCCACCATGAAGCCGCCGCCGCCGGAGCCGATGGCATCCTCGTCCTCGACCTCCCACCGGACGAAGCCAATCAAAACGCCGAACTCAAACCCGCGCCCGACCTCCATCACATCCAACTCATCGCCCCCACCTCCTCTCCCGAGCGCATCAAACAAATCGCCGCCAGCGCCGAAGGCTTCATCTACTACGTCTCGCGCCTCGGCGTCACCGGCACCCAAACCAGCGTCGCCACCGGCATCGCCGAACAAGTCGCCGTCATCAAAGCCGCCTCCAACGTCCCCGTCTGCGTCGGCTTCGGCGTCTCCAATCCAGACCAAGCCGCCGAAATCGCCTCCAAAGCCGACGGCGTCGTCGTCGGCAGCGCCATCGTCCGCCTTATCGAACAAAACGGTTCCTCCCCGGACCTCTCCGACCGCCTCCTGGCATTCGTGAAACCCCTTGTCGATGCCGTCAAGGCGGTGTAGTCACCCAGCTTCCTTTTCAGCCATGCAACTGCAGTTCGTCAAAATGAACGGTGCCGGGAATGACTTCGTCATGCTCGACAATCGGGACCTCAGCCTCTCCCTTACCGGAGACCAAATCGCCCATCTCTGCGACCGCCATCGCGGCGTCGGTGCCGATGGCCTCCTCCTCGTCGAACCCGCCACCGATGGCGGCGACTTCAAAATGCGCTACTACAATGCCGACGGCGGTGAAGCCGAAATGTGCGGCAACGGCGCCCGCTGCTTCGGCCGTTTCGTCAACCACCTCCATAACGATACCCTCGAAATCATCCGCTTCGAAACCCTCGCCGGCATGATCTCAGCCGAGTTCGAAAACGGCCAGGTGCGCATCAACATGAGCGCCCCCTTCGACCTCAAGCTCAACCAAACCCTCCCTGTCGCCGGCGAATCCCTCACCGTCCACAGCCTCAACACCGGTGTCCCCCACGCCGTCGTCTTCTTTGACGACGTCGATTCCGTCGATGTCCGCAAGCTCGGTGCCGGCCTCCGCTACCACGAAGCTTTCGCTCCCAAAGGCACCAACGCCAACTTCGTCCAAACCCTCGCTCCCAATAGCATCCGCATCCGCACCTACGAGCGCGGCGTCGAAGATGAAACCCTCGCCTGCGGCACCGGCATGGTTGCCTGCGCCCTCATCCATCACGAACTCACCGGCGCTCCCTCCCCCATCCAAGTCAAAGTCCAGGGCGGCGATACCCTCGCCGTCGGCTTCGAAGAAACCGCCCCGCACCAATACAGCAACGTCACCCTCTTCGGCCCCGCCGACTTCGCCTTCACCGGCACCGTGACCATTTAACTCTTCTCTCCACACCCTCATGTTCGCAGGCACCCACACCGCTATCGTCACCCCTTTCAAAAACGGCCGCATCGACGAAGCCGCCCTGAAACAACTCATCGACGACCAATTCGCCGGCGGCGTCACCGGCGTCGTCCCCTGCGGCACCACCGGCGAGTCCCCCACCCTCGACTACGAAGAACACGAGCGTGTCGTCAAACTCACTGTCGAATTCGCCGCCGGACGGGGTGTCGTCATGGCCGGCACCGGATCCAACTCCACCCGCGAAGCCGTCCAAATGACCGAGGAAGCCGAAGCCGCTGGCGCCACCGCCATCCTCCAGGTCGCCCCCTACTATAACAAGCCCACTCCCGAAGGCCTCTTCCAGCACTTCAAAGCCGTCGCTCAAGCCACCAAACTGCCCATCATGCTCTACAGCATCCCCGGTCGCAGTGGCATCGAAATCGGCGTCGACGTCGTCGCCCGCCTCGTCGAAGCTTGCCCCAACATCTGCGCCATGAAAGAAGCCGGCGGCACGCCCGAACGCGTCAACCAGATGCGCCTCGCCCTCCCTCATAGCTTCGAAATCCTCTCCGGCGACGACTCCCTCACCCTCCCGTTCATGTCAGTTGGTGCCGTCGGCGTCGTCTCCGTCGCCTCCAACATCATCCCCGGCCCAGTCTCCGAAATGGTCCAACTCGCCCTCCAAGGCCGCTACCTCGAGGCCCGCGCCATCCACGAGCGCTACTACCCCCTCCTCGCCGCCTTCCTCAAGCTCTCCACCAATCCCATCCCCATCAAAACCGCAATGGGACTCGCCGGCAAAATCGATCCCGAACTCCGCCTCCCCATGTCCCCCATGGAGCCCGCTAAAGTCGAAGAACTCCGCTCTACCCTCAAACAGGTCGGCGTCATCTGATTCGGTACTCATGGCGGATGTTCCAACCAAACACCTCCGCCAATGAATCCTCGCCCCTTCCCTTCGCCGCTCGCCCTGCTGGCAGCCTGCTCCATCGCGTTCATCAGCAGTTGTTCCACCCTTCAGATCCAGTCCGCTAGCGACTCCACCTTCCGCTACGGCAAAAAAGTCTTCACCAGTGATATCCCCCGCGCCACCCGCTTCCTGACCACCAAGGTCAAGAGCCTCACGCGCAACGACGGCTCCTTCTGGTATGCCGATGAAATGCCCGGCAAACCCAGCATCGTCATCCACCTCGGCCAGCAGATGGTCTACCTCTACAAAGGCGGCCAACTCGCCGGCGGCTCCCCCATCTCCTCCGGTTCCGAAGGCTACGAAACCCGCCCCGGCCGCTATTCCGTCATCGAAAAGGACATCGACCACAAATCCTCGCTCTACGGTGACTACGAGGACCCTTACGGCAATGTCATCCGCCAAAACATTGACAACCGCAAAGACCCCAAGCCACCCGGCACCCGCTTCGAAGGTGCCAAAATGTTCTACTTCATCCGCATCTACGGCGCCGTCGGCATGCACCAAGGCTACCTCCCCGGCTACCCAGCCTCCCACGGCTGCATCCGCCTCCCCGGCCACATGGCCGAAAAATTCTATCACGCCGTCAGCCTGGGCACCCCCGTCCGCATCGTTCCGTAGCGACGCACCATCACTCCTTCACCAAGTCCCCCACCAGCAACAGCGCCCCCGGAAAAAAGTTCTTCCCTGCGAACCTCTCTTCCTTGTCCATCTTCTGCTCCCGCTGCGCCAGAATCTTGACCTTATCAGGCATCCCCGGATCAATCGTGATCACCACCTCATGCACCTTGTCTTCCAGTTCCGTCCCGATCAAAAAAGACGATAGCCGGTGAGACGTGCAATACGAATCAAACCTCGGCACCACCCGCGCCTCCCCACCGTCCAATGACACCGTCACCTGCCCGCAATCCGGCCCCACCACATCATACACCGCGCATCGCGTCCCCTTGAACTTGAATCGGATCGTCTCACCCTCCGCGCTCCCCTGATACATCCCCTTCATCCGCTTCGCCCACCGCTTCCCGAACGCATCCTCCTTCATATCCAGCGCTTCAAACCCACCCGACAACGTCACCTCCGAAATCGGCACCATTTTCGCCCGCTCATAATGCGTCGCCTCAAACGGTTCCCCCAACACATGCGCCCCCGGCGCCTTCGACTCCACCTGAATCGCCCCAAAAGAACGTACCACCGCCGCTGTGTAAAGCACATGCCCCGTCTCGACATGGGGATGCACACCATCCGGCGCGAACACCATCTTACCCCCCAAGGCCGCATGCTCCGCCTCCGTCTTCGGCAGCGCCGCCTTCCAGATCAACTTCCCCTCCTTCGCCAACTCCGCCACAGCCATTGCCATGTGAATCGTCGGAATCCCGTAATGCCCCGCCACCCGTTCCATCGCGCTCGCCGACCGCTGAAACTTCCCTTCCAACATCGCCGGCGCTAACGCCTCCGTCAGCGTGTAAACAAAACAAATGTCACACTCCGGCAACGCCCGCCACGTCTGCCGCACGATCCCTTCCATGCAGCGGAAAATCTGCTCTGGCGCCGTCCCTCCATCGTTCACCGCAAACTCCACAAACAGCAGGTCCGGCTTATGATCCAACACATCCTGTTTCAATCGGCACACCCCCAAGTCCGACCCCGTCCCACCGATCGCCGCATGAATCTCACTGATCTTCGCCTCCGGATAGGTCTTCTGAAATCGCTCCAGCGTCTTCACCCGCCACCCCGGCTGCGCCGTGATGCTCCCTCCCAAATAAGCAATCTTCACCTCCGCTCCCGGCTTCACCACCTTCGCAAAAAAATTCGGTAGCCCATCGCGCGTATGACACTCCACCGCTCGCGTCAATTCCATCTCCGCCCCGGCCACTCCCATCGTCAATCCCAGGGCGCAAAGACTCATCAACAATCCAACTCGCATGAACTTCATGCCTCCCACCTTGGCCACACCATCAACCGCCGCAACTCTTCTTCCCTTCGGAACTCAAACTCAAACCGCCTCCAACACGCCACCCTTCGCCTCCTCGTCCTTCATTTCATGAAACGAACGAAAATTCGAATACCCTTCCTCCCCCATGTACCGACGCAAAAACTTCGGGTCCGCCGTCACCAAATCCGCCAGCAAAAAGCCCACCACCGCGTTGCTATGATCTTTCCACACCCCGAAATCGATCAGCTTCGCATTCATCCGAATGTAGTGCTTGATCAAAATCGGTACCCCTTTCCCGTCCCGCTCCAACCCGGACACCAACGCCGAAACATCATCCACATCCTTCACCATCCGGCTCACATCCTCCTTGGCCATCGCATCAAAATCCACCCCCGAGAACGGACTCCGCGATTCCAACTCCACCGCCACCTCCGGCCACCCGTGTTCCCGCCTCATGTAATCCACGATCAACGTCCTCGACGCCGGACAATACTCATCCCCCTGACTCACCCCCACCGACCCAAACACCATCCGATACTTCGGATTCCTCGCAATGAACGCCAAAATACCCCCCCACAGCAGCAGCAGCGAACTGTAGCTCCGCTGATACTCCGGCAACACATACGACCGCCCCAACTCCAGGCCCGGATTCAACCTCGCCAAAAACGACGGCTTAAATTCAAACAACCCGCTCGACACCAGCCCCTTAGGTCCGTGCCTCTCCAAAATCTCATCCGCTAACCCCAACCGATACGCCCCCACCACCGCACGATCCCTTCGGCTCCAGACAAACAAATGCTTGTAGATCTTGTCCGCCTCCGCCAGGTCCACCGCCTCGCCCGTTCCCCCTCCCGCAAATCGAAAGCTCTCCTCTCTCCCACGCCCAATCTCCAGCATGATGTGCGGCAGCTCATCATAGCTCCCCATCAGCACGTCAAAGTCACCCTGACTCATCAGACGGCCCGTATCCGGTAACCCCGCGATGTCCCCCTCCAAATCCTCCGCCGGCAACCTCACCGCCAGCGGCTTGTTCCCTGACACCTCCGTCACCACCCTCTTTGCACCCCTCTCCCCAGCCTCCACCACCGGCCGGTTCTTCAGCATGTACGCCGACATCCGCAAAAACCGGATCATCTCCTCATCCGTCTCAAACCGCTTCAGTCGCCCGCTCGAAATCGCGGCTCCAACTGACACCCTCACTGGCTCCCTCGAATTGCCCCGCTTCATGAACTCCCGCGTCAACAGCAGCGTCCGCAGCAGCGGATGCACCAACCCAATCCTCTCAAACAACCACCCATTCTTCGCATCAATATACAATGGAACCACCGTCGCCCCGCTCCGCCTCACCAGCGCCGCAATGTGCGGCACCCAATCCGGATCGGATACCTCCCCCGTCTCCCTCCGATAATGCGACACCTGATTGCCCGGAAACACTCCCAGTAACCCGCCCCCCTTCAAATGCCTCAAACTCTCCCTCAACGGCGCAATGTTCCGCGCCGCTGGCGTCTCCTTCGCAAACGGATCCACAAAAATCATGTGCCCACCCGCATACCGCACTCCCTTCAACAAATAGTTCGCCATCAACTTCACATCACTGCGTCGCCTCTGCAGCAAGTCCCCCAAGATAATCCCGTCCAATCCCCCTAATGGATGATTGCTCACCACCACCACCGGCCCCTTCGCAGGAATCCTCAACAAATCCGCCTCGCTGAACTCATACCGGCACCCCAACAAATCCAGCGTCGTCCGAAAAAACGATTCCTGCGTCCCCAATCGTGTCACATCCGACTCCAACTGATTCACCTCATCAATCTTCAAAAATCGACGAATCACAGGCCCCACCACCGGATACAGCATCTTCATGGCCGGATGCTCGATCCGGGATAGATCGACCAATGGCCTGTCATGCTCAGGGGAAACGTTCATTCTAATCGAAGAGAAACCAATCCATTCTCTATTCCAACGCCTTCCGCCACTACCAAACACTTTCAAGCGCCATTTTCGTTGCACATTGAGGATTCCTGAAACGCATGGTGAGACCCATTCGCATCTCATCATTCCATAAAAAAAGCGCCCGACATGTTCCCACATCAGGCGCTCAAAGCTAAGAGCACTTCTAGACCCGGTCCGGGTCATCAGTCCTTACTTCTCCTTCTTTTTCGCAGGAGCCATCTCTTCCTTGCTCAAAAAGCCATCGCTGTTCTTGTCCTTCTTGGTGAAGCTTTCGCCAGCCTTGGCCGCGTCTTTCTTCGCCCCGGGAGTCGCCATGAACTCGTCCTTGCTGATCTTTCCGTCGCTGTCCTTGTCCATCTTGGCGAAAGCCGCTGCTGGATCGCCTTTGGCCTTCTTCGGTGCGTCGGCAGCGTTAACGGTGGCAGCAATGGCCAAGACGGAGAGGATCGTGATGATGTTTTTCATGTTTTAACTGGATGTGTGGTTTTCTTGTCAGTTTGAATTGTTCGTCATGGATTCCCGGCTTCCCAAGGAACCTGCTACGTCCGACGGGTTAAACGACGACTCTCTTCGACCGTTTCAGTAAATTTCAAAAAAAATCACCCCGCATTGAATCACACCGTCAACTTGGTGTGCGGATGCCCCTCGTTCATGTCAATTCGTTCTGGTCTACCCTTGTATTTATAGACCAGCCGCGTGTGATCAATCCCCATCAAATGCAGAATCGTCGCGTGCAAATCATGCACGTGCATCTTGTCCTCCACCGCCCGTAAACCCAAATCATCCGTACTCCCCACCACCTGCCCCCCACGCACTCCCCCTCCCGCCATCCACATCGTAAAGCCAGTCGGATTGTGATCCCGACCATCCCCCTTCTCACTCATCGGCGTCCGACCAAACTCGCCTCCCCAGACCACTAGCGTCTCATCCAGCAGTCCCCGCGCCTTCAAATCCCTCAACAACCCCGCCACCGGCAAGTCCTGCTCCGCGCACAGCTTCGTGTGATTCTCTTCAATCTTCGCATGCGCATCCCACTTGCTCCCCGCTCCGTGATACAGCTGCACAAATCGCACCCCTCGCTCCACCAACCGCCTCGCTAGCAAACAATTCCTCCCCATCACCTCCGTCTTCGGATTATCAATCCCATACAGCTTCTTGGTTGCCTCCGACTCCTGCCCCAAATCCACCGCCTCAGGCGCCTCCGCCTGCATCCTGAACGCCAACTCATAAGCCCGAATCCGCGCATCCAAATCCGAGTTATCCACCCGCGGCGCATTGTAACTCCGATTCAACTCATTCAAAAACGCCAACTTCCCCTGCTGCCTCGCCACACTCATCCCACTCGGC
>JARXAL010000185.1 GCA_029865835.1 Verrucomicrobiaceae bacterium | reverse complement strand
GGTTCCGAAGGCGGTGGTTTTGGATATTGAGGAGTGAATGGGCACAAAAAAGGCGAAGCCGGTGAGGGCTTCGCCTTTTGAGTGGAAAGGAAGTTTTAGGCGAGGGCTTCGACGCGTTTGATGAGGGCGTCTTTGGATTGCACGCCGACGACGCTGTCGACTTGTTTGCCGTCCTTGAAGAACACCAGCATGGGGATGGAGCGGACGCCGAATTGGGCGGCGAGGTCGGGGCTTTCGTCAACATTGACCTTGCCGATTTTGAGAGCGCTGCCCTGTTCGGAGGCGAGTTGCTCGAGGATGGGGGTGAGCATGCGGCATGGGCCACACCATTCGGCCCAGAAGTCGACGATGACAGGGCTGGTGGAGGATTCGATCTCGGACTGGAAATTGTCGGAGTTGAGGGTGACGAGGGCTTCGCTGGACATGGTGGTGTGGGGTGGGGGACTTGATTCTGTATTAGTGATGCGAGTCGTGCCGACATACGGCTACTTTGAGACTGGCAAGGTGGCGGGAATGGTCAACGAAAGAATTTTTTCTGGTCGCACTTGGGAAGCGAATTGGCATGGTGGAGGATGATTCCAGAAGAAGCGGATGCGTTGACGAAGTTGCGGGCGGTGGTTCATCGTTTGAGGGCTCCTGGAGGCTGTCCGTGGGACCAGGAGCAGACGCATGAGAGCTTGATTCCGCATGTCTTGGAGGAGGCGTATGAGGTGGCGGACGCGATTCGGAGCGGGGATCCAGTTTTGATGTGTGAAGAGTTGGGGGATTTGCTATTGCAGGCGGTGCTGCATGCGGAGATTGCGTCAGAGACGGGGGCGTTTGATTTGGACCGGATGGCGGAGGGTTTGACGGAGAAGTTGATTCGGCGTCATCCGCATGTGTTTGGGGAGTCGAGTGCGGAGACATCGGCGGCGGTGTTGGAGCAATGGGATGCGATCAAGAGGGTGGAGAAGGGGCATCAAAATGAGGGCTACCTGCACGGGGTGGGGAGTGGGTTGCCGGGGTTGATGCGGGCGCAGAAGCTGCAAAAGAAGGCGGCGAGGGTGGGGTTTGACTGGCCTGAGATGGGGCCGGTGGTTGGGAAGGTGAGGGAAGAGTTGGCGGAAGTGGAGGAGGCGATGTTAGGGGGAGAGTTGGTGAAAGTGGAGGAGGAGATTGGGGATTTGCTGTTCAGTGTGGTGAATTTGGCGCGGAAGGTGGGGGTGCAGGCGGAGGCTGTGATGGCGGCGGCGAATGAGAAGTTCATGCGCCGATTTCATGCGATGGAGAGGCGATTGGAGGCGGACGGGGTGAGTTTGGAAGAGGCGAGTTTGGACGTGATGGACGCGGCCTGGGATGAGGTGAAGCGGGTGGGTTCATGAGTGATGGTTTGGATGAGGATTGGGTGACGGTGCTGCTGACGAAGCTGCGCTCGAAGGCTTGGTATTGGCTGTTTCGACAGGGGGAATTGAAGCGGGGGTTGGGGTATATTCGGGAAGTGACGATTGAGTCAGCTGTGATGAAGGGGGATGAGCTGGAGGTTCGGATGGTGCCTTCCTTTCCGTCGACACTGGAGGGTCGGGCGATGGGTGTTTTGATGCGGGTGTCTGAGAGTGGGAACCTTTCGGTGACTACGGTTTGTGAAAACTGTGGGCGACCGTATTGTTGGCATAGCGCGGCTTTGCTGGGATGGTTGAGTGATTCGGAGTCGGTGGAAAAGGTGCGGGAGTGTGTTGAGAAGGTGGAGCGGGAGGAGGCGGTGGCAGCAGTGGTGTCGAAGGAGCAGAAGCCGGCGGAGGTGAAGGCGGTGGGGCCGCCTGTGATCGAGTTGAGAGATGTGGAGATGAGGCCCGTGCTTTTGCTGAAGCGGGTTGAGGCGCAGGTGAAGGAGTTGAGTCGCAAGAACCTGAAGACTTCGGTGAAGATGATTCAGGTGGGTGTTGCGGTGCCGATGCTGAAGTATGCGGGCTGTGAAGAGCGCTTTTTTTTGGCGACGAGCCGGACGGTGGGACATTATGAGTTCACGAGGGAAGATGGGAGGAGGGTGAGGTTGGTTCGGGATTTTCATCGTGAGAGGTCGTTGTTGACTGAGATACGGATGCTGGAGTTGGAGCCGTTTGGGGTGGTCTTGCCGGATGCGATGACGGAGCAAGCGACGACGGGATGTGTGACGGTGCCGAGAGATCGGCAGGCGTTGTATTGGGCGCACTTTAGGGAGTCGATGGTGCCTGCGCTGATTGAGGCGGGATGGCAGGTGGAGGTGGCGGATGATTTTGGTTACGAGATTGTAGAGCCGGACGAGGGGACATGGTTTACGGAGATGGAGGAGGAGACGGTTGGGGAGAGTGATTGGTTTGCGTTGAACCTGGGATTTCAGGTGGGAGGTCAGCGGATTTCCCTGGTTCCGGTGCTGTCGCGAGCGTTGGATGAGGGATTGACGGTGGAGGTTTTGGGTGAGGCGGCTGAGGAAGGGAAGGCGTTTTTGCTGGTGTTGGATTTGCCGGGAGATCCGGTGGTGGAGGTGCCGGCGAAGCGTTTGCTGCCCTTGATTCGATTTTTGAATGAATTGATGTCGACGATTCCAAGGTCTTTGACGGCTGGTGGGAAGGGGTTTCGATTGGACCGGCTGAGGGCGGCGCAATTGACGGAGATTGACGGGATGGCGATTCAGGCTCCGGCAGTGTTGGCGAAGTTGCGGGAGAGGTTGATGGGATTTGAGGGGATGAAGGTGGCGGAGATGCCGGAGGGCCTAGGTGCGGAGTTGAGGCCTTATCAGGTGGAGGGGGTTTCCTGGTTGCAGTTCCTGCGGGAGTTTGATTTGCACGGGGTGTTGGCGGATGACATGGGATTGGGGAAGACTTTACAGACGATCACTCATTTGCTGAAGGAGAAGGTGGAAGGGCGGGCGGATCGGCCGAGTTTGGTGGTGGCTCCGACGTCAGTGGTGAGGAATTGGGTGCGGGAGATGAAGAAGTTTGCGCCGGATTTGAGGGTGCTGTTGTTGCATGGAGGGGAGCGGAAGGGGCTGTTTAAGAAAATCCGTTTGAATGACGTGGTGGTGACGACCTTCCCGCTGCTAGTCAGGGATGTGGAGGTTCTGAAGAAGACGCCCTGGCATTTGCTGGTGTTGGATGAGGCGCAGAACATCAAGAATTCCAAGAGTCAGGCGGCCTTGGCGGCGCGTGAGATGGAGGCGCGGCATCGGCTTTGTTTGACGGGGACTCCGATGGAGAATCACCTGGGGGAGTTGTGGAGTTTGTTTGAGTTCTTGATGCCGGGTTTTTTGGGGGATGCGGAGACGTTTCGGAGGGTGTATCGGAATCCGATTGAGAAGAAGCAGGACGAGGAGAGGCAAGGGGTGTTAGCGCAGCGGGTGGGGCCGCTTTTGCTGCGGCGCACCAAGGATGCGGTGGCGAAGGATTTGCCGCCAAAGACGGAGATTGTGCACCGGATAGAGATGGAGGGACCGCAGGCGGATTTGTATGAGACGATTCGGGCGGTGATGGATCAGCGGGTGAGGGAGGCGATTGCGTCACAGGGGATGGATCGGTCTCACATTGTGGTGCTCGATGCGTTATTGAAGTTGCGTCAGGTGTGTTGTCATCCGGCGTTGTTGAAGGCTGAGGCGGCGCAGTTGGTGACGCAGTCGGCGAAGTTGGCGTTTTTGATTGAGGAGATGCTGCCGGAGCTTTTGGCGGAGGGGAGGCGGGTGCTGATTTTTTCCCAGTTTACGACGATGCTGGCTTTGATTGAGAAGGCGCTGAAGGAGCGGAAGACTGAGTATGTGAAGTTGACGGGTGAGACGAAGGATCGCGAGGCGCCAGTGCAGCGGTTTCAAGCGGGAGAGGTGCCAGTTTTTCTGATCAGTTTGAAGGCGGGTGGGGCGGGTCTCAATTTAACCGCGGCGGATACAGTCATCCACTATGATCCGTGGTGGAATCCGGCGGTGGAAGCTCAGGCGTCAGACCGGGCGCATCGGATTGGGCAGACGAAGCCGGTTTTTGTGCACAAGTTGATTTGCGAGGGGACGATCGAGGAGAAGATCCTGGCTTTGCAGCAGAGCAAGGCAGCGATTTTAGAGGGGCTCCTGGGGGGCAAGATCGAGAAGCTGACTTTGACGCAGGAGGACGTGAAGAGGCTGCTGGAGCCTTTGTCGTGATCCTACTCTTGCCAGGTCCAGGTGACGGTTTTGTCGATGTCTGGATGGAGACTTTGGTGGACGGGGCAGGCCAGGGCGACGGCTTCGAGGAGGCGGCGTTCGGGGTGATCCGGAGATAGTGGGACGGTGATGTGAACGGGAAGGCGGATGATGCGGCGGGGCATGTCTTCGCTCATGTGTTTTTCCACGCTCACAGACATGCCTGTGACAAGAAGGTCCTTTTGTTTGGCCTTGATGCCGATGACGGTGGCCATGCAGGTAGCGAGGGCAGTGGCGACGAGGTCGGTGGGGGAAAACGACTCGCCCCGGCCGTTGTTATCGACCGGGGCGTCCGTGTGAAGTTCGATGCCAGAGGGACCGTGGGTGGCCCTGCAGCGCAGGTCTCCTTCGTATTGAACTTGGATGGAGACCATAATGGTGAGTTACTCGACGGTCATGATGCCGTTCATGAGCATGCCATGGCCGGGGAAGGTGCAGAGGTAGGGGTAGAGGCCGGGCTCAGCTGGAGCGTCGAATTCGAGCACTTCCTTTTGAGTGGGCTGGATCAACTTCGTGTGGAAGAGGACGTCGGTGCCTTCAGGAATGTAGCCTTTGGCCATGCCATCCGGTGCAGCCGCCATTTGCATGGCAGACATCATGATTTTGTCTTTCATGCCAGGCTTGCCAAAGACGATGTTGTGGGGTTGCGGGATGGGGTGAGCGTTTTCGAAGGTGATTTTCACTTTCTGTCCGACCTTTACGTTGAAGGCCTTGGTGTCATATTCCATGCCTGCGGCGCCAGCAGGTTTGATGGTGAGTTCGAAAGCGGCTGCAGCTTGGGCGGGTGCCGCAGGAGCAGGCGAGGGGGCTGCGGCGGGTGCTGGAGCTGGAGCAGGGGTTTCAGCCGCTGGGGCTGAGGCGACTGCAGGAGCGGATTTGTCACCAAAGCTTTGCTTGAGTGAGCCCAGTAGGAGGGAAACGCCCCAATAAGTTGCGAACAGGGCGAGGAGGGAACCGATGACGAGGTTCAGGGTATTCCAGATGGAACCGGATTCTTGATTATGAGTGGAGGTAGATGCTGACATATTTTTGGGATCGATGAATGATGAACGAAGCACAGGCTGGAAAGGACGCAACTCGCAACTGAAGATCGCGAGCTGGGTTTTTATTCGGGTGGGCTAACGAGGCCCGCGCTGCCTGACGGCCATTCTGCGCCTTCGGCCACCCATTTTCTGAGGACGGAAAGTTCATCGGGGGTGATTTGTTCGCCGACGGGAGGCATGGCCTTGAGGTGGGCGGGCGCGTTGGCGGTTTTGGTGAGTAGGAGGCTTTGGTCTGGTTTGCCGGGGACGATCCAGAGACCGATGGCGCCGGTTCGAAGAGCGGCCGTTTTACTTGAGAGATCCATTTTTCCCGGTTGAGCGTCATTGTTGTGACACATCACGCATTTGGCGGCGAGGATGGGTTTGACGTGGGCGGTGAATTGGACGGGCCGGCTGCGTGCCGCGGTTAGAGCTGAGGGCGTGAGGACGGTCACACCTGTGGGGCGAGTTTCGGACTCAGATGAGCTTGGAGACTGGCAGGAAACGAGAATGAGAAGGGCGGCGAGGGTGCTGAGTGGTTTGGCATTCATCTTGATGAGAGTTATCACGGACGCAGAAGGGGGTCAATTCATCCTCTGGGGTTGATTGACCGTAATGAAACGGTAGCTTTGGCGTTCCCTTTGCCCTCCGACATGAAATCCAAGAAGCATCAGCCACCGAGTCGCCCGCCTGAAGCGGTTGCGGGTAGGGGAGTGTGGGCATGGGTACTGGGAGGTGTCATGGGCGCATTGGTGATCGGGGCTGGTGCGTGGCTGATGAGGCCTCAAGCGAAGCACACGGTGGTGCCTTTGGAGATGGCGGCGGTGGTTGAGCCAAAGGTGTTTGAGATGGTCCCTGAAGCGGTGGTGCACGCGCAGTATGGGGGTTCAGAGAGTTGTAAGTCGTGTCATGAGGCGGAGTATGCGAAATGGAAGACTTCGAACCATGGGATGGCGGAGCGGAAGCCGAATGCTGAGATGGAGGATCCGGGATTTGTGCCTGAGCGATCCTTCAAGCATGGCACTCAGACGACGGAGTTGCGCAAGGTGGGGGATGCTTTTGAGGTGGTGTCGTTGGGTTTTGAAGGGGAAAAAGCCCCTTACAAAGTGGAGCGAATCATTGGGCACAATCCATTGAGGCAGGTTTTGGTGGATGGTGGCAATGGGCGGTTGCAGGCGATGGAGGCGTGTTTTGATCCGAAACTGAGAGAATGGTTTGATGTTTACGGGGACGAGGATCGGAAGCCCGGAGAATGGGGGCATTGGACTGGGCGGGGGATGGTTTGGAATCAGATGTGTGCTTCCTGCCACAACACGCGGGTGAGGAAGAACTATGATGAGGCGACGGATGGTTATAAGACGTCGATGGCGGAGAGCTCGGTGAGTTGTGAGTCCTGCCACGGACCGATGAAGGAGCATTCGGACTGGCAAAAGCTCTATCCGGGGAAAAAGGGTGCAGATCCGCATTTGGTGAAGTGGGATCGGAATCAGCACACGGAGAATTGTGCGGGCTGCCATGCACGTCGAGGGGAGATCACGGGGGACTTCAAGCCAGGGGATTCTTTTTGGGATCACTATTTGCTGACGATCACTGATCAATCGGACACTTATTTTCCGGATGGGCAGGTGAGGGATGAGAATTTTGAGTTCGCGAGTTTCATGAGCAGTGGGATGCAGCATTCGGGCGTGCGGTGCATGGATTGTCATGACATGCACAGTGGAAAGACGATTTTACCGGGGAATCAGCTTTGCATGCGGTGTCATACAGCGGGTGGATTTCCGAATGCACCGCCGATTGTGGCGGCAGCGCATACGTTTCATGGGGTGGAGAGTACCGGGAGTCAGTGTATCAATTGCCACATGCCGCAGACGCCTTACATGCAGCGGCATTGGAGGCATGATCATGGGTGGACCATTCCGGATCCGAAATTGACGAAGGATTTTGGGGTGCCGAATGCCTGCAATCGGTGCCACCAGGATCAGACGGTCGAATGGGCGCAGGCGGCGACTGAGAAGTGGTATGGGGCGCGGATGGAGCGTCCAACGAGGCATCGGGCCCAGTTGATTGCAAAGGGCAGACTGGGGGATGTTTCGGCGATGGCTGGGTTGGTGGAGGTTTTGAAGACGGATCGGATTCCTCACTGGCGGGCGAGCGCAGCGCTGCTGTTGGATCAGTGGGCTGCGCAGCCGAGTGTGCGAGCGGCGCTTTTGGAGCAGGCGGCGCATGAGCATCCGCTGGTGAGGAATGCGGTGATTCGGAGTTTGGAGCAAGTGCTGTTGAGTGGGGACGCCGAAACGAGGGTGGTTTTGGAGAAGGCATTGATGGATCCTGTGCGATCAGTGCGGGTTGCGGCGGCGTGGGCGCTGAGGGAGACTTTGGATTTGAATGGGGTGGCGGGGAAAGATTTGCTACACATGCTTCATTTGAACAGTGATCAACCGAGTGGGCAGATGCAGTTGGGGCAGTTTCACTTTTCTCGGGGAGAGGCGACGAAAGCCGTCGGGCATATGGAGACAGCGGTGAAATGGGATCCGAATTCCCCGCCCTTTCATCATGATTTGGCGTTGATCCACAGTAGCCAAGGGAATACGGCGAAGGCGATTCAGAAGTTGGAGGATGCGATCAAGTTGGCACCGAACGAGGCTCAGTATCGCTATGAGCTGGGACTCGCATTCAGTGAGACTGGAGACCTTGGGCAAACTGTTGCGGCGTTGAACGAAGCGGTGCGGTTGGCACCAAAGTTTGCGAGGGCGTGGTATAATTTGGGTCTGGCGTTAAATGGATTGAAACGGGCTGACGAAGCCTTGGTAGCATTGGGCAAAGGGGAGGCGGCGGAGCCTAATGATCCTGGGATTCCCTATGCGCGAGCCACCATTTTGGCGCAGATGGGACGGAAGATGGAGGCGGTCATGGCTGTGGACCGGGCTCTGGAAATTGCACCAGGCTATGGTCAGGCTAGGCAATTGCGAGAGATCTTAAGGAGGGGGCAATCTTTTTGAATCATGGAATTCTTAAAATTCATCGACCATTGAACAAAGTCTTTTAGTTTTTGTCTGGACTTTGAGCGGCCATGTTTCGTATTATCGTTCTTGTTATATGAAAATATAGTCGTCCTGAAAGGCGTCGAGTTAGGCGCGATCAGGAGTGAAGCTTTCTCTATTCCAGTCCAACCTTGATTGTTCGGCTCATCGAACAGATTCCCCGACCACCGCCATGCAGAATAAAGCCACCCCAACTGCTTCTACACAACGTGTTTGTCGCCAACTCAAGACTTGGCGAATGATTGCCCTGGGATTGTTTTTGGGAATTGGAGGGCCCGTTTCAGCCGATTTGGAAATGGATGTGGATGGGGACGGATTGAATGATGTGTGGCAGGGTATCCACGGTGCCTGGGACCTGACACCGGAAGGGGACGAAGACAGGGATGGGTGTTCCAATTTGATTGAGTCGGTGGCAGGGACTAATCCGAGGTTGTCGGGCGATTGTTTGAAAGTGGGTGATACTTACATCGCAGGGTCGAGTGTCTTTTTTGTTTTCGATGCGAAGGTGGGTAAGAAATATCGGATTTTGAGTTCGGGAACGCCAGGGGGTGGATATGGGGCAACGGGGGAAACGCTGCAATCGCCAGACTCTGGGACTGAGTTTGTGGCGACTGTTGACGGTTCTAAGACGCTCAAGATCACTAAGCCAGTAGATAGCCGGAAGTTTTACAAGCTTGAGACGAGCGATGTGGATTCAAACAATGATGGGGTCTCGGACTGGGTGGCCCAGAAGCTGGGGTATGACCCGAATGCGGAGAGTGTGGATCTGGATGCGAATGGAAAGAGCGACTTTTTGGATCTTTTGGAAGGTGAATTGGGGGGGCCGGACATGGGCGAGCCTGACAAAGTGACGGTGGTGGCCTCAAGTGTCTTTGCTTCGGAAGATGGGCCTCAGAGCGGGTCGTTTGTGGTGAAGCGCAGTCGGAGTTTGTTTGAGGCAAGCGTAGCTGTCGCGTTTTCGGGGACGGCGGACTCGACTACGGATTACTCAAAAAGCCCGTCCGTGAGTTCCGTTCAATTTACTGCGGGCGAGAAGGAGAAAACGATTTTCATCAACCCGAATCCATCTCAGCCAGCGGCCGTTGAGGGATCCGAGTCAGTGACGTTGACATTGAGTAACCCAAGTAGCCCGGTGGTGGGTGGGGCTCCGGTGATTGGAACCCCTGGAGAAGCCACGGTGATTATCAGTGACACTACGGCGGCTTCGGGGACGGGTTTGCAGGCCCGGTATTATGATACAGCAAGCAGCACCTATTCGAATTCGGCGAACTTCAATGCAGGCCAACTCAAGATTGATCGGATTGATCCGTCGGTGAATTTTAGTTGGCTATACGGCACGCCTAATGGGAATACCATCAGTCCGAATAACTCGCCGGACAATTATTCGACCGTGTTTGAGGGTTATTTGAGCCCAAGTGCGGCGAGCACTTCAGGGTATCGATTCCAACTGGATGCGGATGACAAGGCCCGACTGCTAGTTGACTTGAATCGCAATGGTGTTTTCGACCTCCCTGCGGAGCAGGTGATTGAGCACGGTTGGGATTCGGTGGCTACTGTAGGCGCGTTCAATGTGAGCGCATCTCATATGCTTGAGGTGCCAACTGGATCTGTGGTTGGCCCTACAGGTCGATACAAGATCCGGCTTGAGCATGTGGAGACAACGGGTGAGGCACGGTGCCGTTTGCAGTGGAGTGTCAACGGAGCTACGTTCGCGAATATTCCACAAGCCAATGTGTTTACGCACACGGCGGCCATGAGTGCAAACTACAGCTACACTCGGACAGTGAGCACTGCGGGAGCCATGCAAGGGACGATCACCGTGACGTTGAATGGGCATGGTCTAGCGGTCGGTAATTCCGTCAAGCTTGCGTTTTCATCAGGCGTGTTGTTCACGCCTGCCAACGGGAACTTTCACGGAGATTTCACGGTCGCTTCTGTTACTGACAGCAATGTTTTTGTCGTGAACATTGGGGCAGCCACATTGCCGAGTGGGACGGCTTCGACTGGAGCGGGGTTTGTGCTTAACCGTGACACCAGCACCACCACTGGATGGTACAATCTTGTCTATGCCAATCCCGATTTCAGCGGTGCTCCTGGCAGGATCGGTATCAATAACAATGGCTCCAATGACGCCAACAATGGGATTTGGGGGGTTGGCACGCCGGACGTTGCCTTGATCAATCCTGATACCTTCTCTGTTCGTTGGAGCGGGCAAGTTCAGCCTCAGTTTTCGGAGAATTACAAGTTCATTGTACGAGCCGATGACGGAGTCCGGTTGAAGATTAATGGGCAGGTGCAGGCGCTGCAAATGCTGCCATCGGCTGTCACGAGCGGGAGCACTTATTCCTACAACGCCACCACGGGCGATCTCACTGTGAGCTACGGAAGTTTGATGGCGGTGCCAAACAGTTTTGCTGTGGGTGAAACGGTGAGACTGGACCCTACCTCTGGAAACCTCAACCACTCCCCTGCAACTGCGCCCACTTACGTCTATGATCCTGCGACCGACACCGTGGAAGTGGATGCCACGAATCTCATGACGCAGGCAACTGGGACGATGCGTACGCCCGGCAGCTTCGTAGTAGGCGAGACCGTTGAGCTCGATCCCACTAGTGGCAGCCTCAGCACACTGAGCACGCTGCCCTATGTCATCAGCGAGGTGAATGGAAACAAATTCAAGTTCAGCACGGGAGGATTGACGTTTAGTCCGACCATCAGTATCAACAGCATCTCAGTTGGTAATCCATGCGTGATTAGTACGGTCACCAATCATGGTCTGACCACTGGTAACCAAATCCGAATTTCGGGAGTTAGTGGAGGGACGTTTTCCTCGCCGATCAATGATTTTTACGTTGTGACCGTCACGAGTCTGAGCACCTTCACCGTGACCTCGGATTGCACGGTGGCGCCGAGTGCAGGTCAAGGTGTGATCATCGCATCCGGTAACATGACGATCAGCGACAACCGCAGTGCCGTGATCACCAGCGCCACCTCGAATTCGTTCGTGGTCAATATTGGTGCGGGCAAGTACCCTCATTCGAGCACGGGCAACGTGAGTCTGGAACTTGTGAACCGTAAGCTGAAGGAGTGGATCTATCCGGGCGGAACGGCACCGACACCGAATGAGCAATTCGTAGAGATTCCAATGGTGGGCGGAGTGAGGTATGACATTGAATTGGATTATTTCGAAAATACCAGCAGCGCCAGCTGTGAGCTTTCCTGGATGAGTCACAGTCAACCGAAGCAAATCATTCCGGCTGCGCGTTTGTACCCTGCCAGCGATGCTCCGCCAGCGCATTTGACGGACACAGACGCAACGGCCCTAGTCGGGGGGCCCTTTTCCCACGCCATCCTGGGTAGCAATGGTGGTAATGTCAGCATCAGTGGGGCTCCAAGCGGGCTGACTTACAGTGACGGCGTGTTGAGTGGCACGCCAACCGAAGCTGGAGACTATCAGATTGTCATTACTCTTACCCGTCCGGGAGGCGGCACTAGCACATCGGTGGTGAATTTGAAGGTGGCAAGCACCGGAGGCAGCATTGTTCGGGAGCAGTGGGATGGCATTACTGGAACGTCTGTCGCTAGCATTCCAACTGGTAGCACGCCTACTGGAACCAGCAGTCTGAGCTCACTGACTGGCCCGACCGGCGGAGGTTCCAACTACGGTGCGCGTATTCGGGGTTACATCACCGCTCCTGAGACTGGCAATTATTATTTTTGGATCGCGGCCAACGATGGTGCCGAGTTGTGGGTGTCCAACGACGCGGAGCCTGTCAACGCCTTCAAGCGTGCCTGGGTCGATGCTGGCAGTGGCACGCCTTTGACCTACAATCTCGAAGCCAATCAAAAATCCGCCTGGCTGGCCTTGGAACAGGGCAAGCGCTACTACATCGAAGTGCTTCACAAGGCGGGTGCGGGAGCCAATGAGAACCTTGCTGTTGGCTGGGCCAAGCCTGGGCAAAGCGGCACTGTGCCGAGCGAAGTGGTGCCGGGTTATGTGTTGTCTCCCTACGTGGCACCTACCTCAGGTTCCTCTGGTGGAACGTTGTATGTGGCGACATTGCTTGCCCAGAACGGTTCGGTGCCGGAGCCTCCCAAGACCCGCGTGGAAGGGGTTGGAACTGCAACGATGCGGCTGAACGAGAATGAGACGGTTGCGTATGTTAATTTCAGTTACAGTGGACTCACAGGTGGCAATACGTTGACTGACTGGCATGTGCATTGCGACCCTTACCTGAGCAATCCTTCAGCGATTATTTTCGATGGGGTGGAGCCCGTCACACCGGGCGATGGTCTCGTTACCAGCGGTCCTTACGCCGGCTCGCACAAGTGGACGATTCTGCCGGTAGGCGGCCTCACGGTGAACGACATCCGCGAGTTGATTAAACAGGGCAAGTCTTACATCAACCTGCACACTGGCTTGAATCCAGGTGGCGAGATTCGCGGCAATTACACACCGGCGAACGGCAGTCGGACCTTTACAGCGCCGCCTGCGCCTCCGGCCTGGACGACGGATCATACTACGAATGAGGGTGCGGTGCGTTTCCTGACGCAGGCAACCTTTGGTGCGAATACCACCGATATTGCCGCGCTCAAGGGGATGGCGAGTTACGAGGCATGGATCAACGACCAAGTGACCAAGCCAGTTAGTCTGCATGTTCCAGAGGTGTTGGAGCGAGAGTTGTATGATAACAACGGGGGTGGGACTTTTGATGAGAGGCTGGTGTTCAATGCTTGGTGGAGAAACAGCGTCGCGGGGCAGGATCAACTCCGTCAGCGCATTGCATTTGCGCTGAGTGAAATCCTGGTGGTATCGGCGCAGGGTCCGTTGGAAAATCGCGCGCAAGCGTTGGCTTACTACTTTGATTTGTTGAAGACCCATGCCTTTGGCAACTTCCGCACTTTGTTAGAGGAGGTCACTCTGTCCCCTGCGATGGGGCGGTATCTGGACATGAAGGAGAACGACAAGCCGGATATCAGCACCGGGCGTATTCCGAATGAGAACTATGCGCGGGAAATCAAGCAGCTGTTTTCGATTGGCCTCTTCCGCATGTGGCCGGACGGCACGTTGATTTTGAATTCGAAAGATGAGGTGGTGCCGACTTACACGCAGCGTGAGATCGTGGGACTGGCGCACTTGATGACGGGCTGGGATGACGGTTATGATGGAGCGTTCCGCACCGGATTGGGTGCGCCCGAAAACTGGCTCCGGCAAATGCGAGAGGTGCCCGGTCGCCACTACACGGGGCCCAAGCGCTTGTTGAACAACGAAGTGCTACCCGGGTTGCTGACGCTGGGCGGGGTGCCACTTGATCCACAAGCGACGCACACGTCGTTGCACTTTAACGATCCAGCTTATCAGGCTTTGCCGAGCCAGGAATTGGACTTCGTTCATGACCAGCTCTTCAACCATCCGAACACTGGGCCGTTTATTTGCCGGCAGCTCATTCAGCGGCTGGTGACCAGTCATCCGTCACGGGACTATGTTTACCGTGTGGTGCAGAAGTTCAATGACAACGGGTCCGGGGTGCGGGGTGACATGCTGGCGGTGGTCAAGGCCATCCTGCTGGACTACGAGGCGCGCAGCCCGGCCTTGGTCACGCAGCCTGCCTATGGCAAGCAGCGTGAGGCGGTGCTGCGCACGACATCAGCGGCCCGTGCCTTCCGTCTGGATGAGGTTAGCGGCACCTACGCTCAGCCAGATACCGGCCCAGGAGCCCATGTGATCAGGGTCAATGCGAGCAACCACAAGCTGATAGCAGGGAGGTCGGTGTATCTGGAGTTCCCTACGACATGGACCCCGGGGGCAACCGCTCCTGCATCGGCACCGTACACCGTGCTTTCAACACCCGCTCCAACGGCGAACACATTTTGGGTGAACGCCAAGGGTTGGGCGGGCGTGAGCTCGTCAGATGGCAGCACTAATGGGGGAATTACAGGAACGTACTCGCAGAGTTCGGGTAGTTCTACCCTCACGGTCACTCTTAGCGGACATTGGCTGCCGCTAGGCGGCAAAGCCTATCTGGACTTCCAAAACCAAAGCGGAGGCACGATGAATGATGGCGTTTATACTGCGGCGACCTCCACCAGCACCACCGGTGGTGGAAGCACTTTCACCATCACGATGGGCGACACCACGGCCCGTTCTGGGCGTGTCCGTATGGTCGGCTTCCGGGGTTCCTATTCCGCAGCCGCCTCGGGGTTGTCGACAGTTGGCCAAGAACGGCGCATCACCCTTGATACGACAGACTGGTCAGCAGGTGGAGAATCTGTGGCGCATCACTTAAGTGTTGGTCAATCGATTTACCTCAATTTCACCGAGGTGTCTGGAGCTGCGACCATGCCGACGGATGGTGAGTATGTGGTGGATTCGGTGCCAGATCCCAACACCTTTACGGTTTTGACAAGCACAGCAAATGCCCCGAGCACGACCGCTCGGAACGGCATGTGGATGTTCCCGCTGGTGACGCAACCGGTGTCCCGCAATGGCAACGTCAACAAGCTTTCCAGCACGTATCAACTGAACAACACTGATACCGACATTGATCAGGCTCCATTGAATGCGGATACGGTCTTCAACTTCTACCTGCCAGACTACAAGTTCCCAGGCCTGCTTGCCTCCCAAGGCATTACGACACCGGAGTTCCAGACCACAGCTGAAACCACAGTGGTGCGGCAGTCCAACTTCTTCTTCAACGGCATCTTTAACCCTGCCGACACCAATGGAATCAGCAGCTTTAGGACGGGTCAGCATGCCTTAGTGTTGGATTTCAGCCCTTGGACCGTGGACGACGCTACCAATGTGGGGCTAGGTGCGCCTGTGAGCAGCACTGTGCCTTGGACGCACAATCAGAATATTGCGCGTTTCATTGATCACATGAGTGTTTTGCTCACCGCCGACCAGCTTAGCACCTCCGCAAAAACCCTGATCAGGAATTTTGTCAGCATGCCCATTACGAGCATTTCCACAGGGAACCCGTGCACGGTAACAACGGCAACGGCGCATAAATACACCACAAATGATTTGGTTTGCATCAGTGGTGTTGGGACTGGTACGATTAGTCCAAGCCTCAACAGTACCTCGACTGCCCACGCGATTACGGTGACGGGAGCCAATACATTCACCCTGTCAGGGGTGAATTGCACCGTGGCACCGACCACCTACACCAATGTGCATGCTTCCCAGGTCATCTACAATCAGGGATCTACTACGCCCGGTGCCTCCGAACGCCGTGACCGATTGCGCTCTGTCATTCACCTGATCCTGACCAGCCCCGATTACATCATTCAGCGCTAAACAAACCTATGAAACCGATCTCTTCCCCCAACATTCTGACACGGCGCAGTTTCCTGTCCCGGGCGGCCTACACGGGCGTGGCTGCTAGTGCTGCGGCGCATACCATCCGGGACCTTCGCCTGATCAACACTGCCATGGCAGCGCAGGGACCGGTCACCGGGTACAAGGCCTTGGTCTGTCTTTTCATGGCGGGTGGCAATGACGCCAACAACATGCTGATTCCTACGGACACCAGCACCTTTGAGAAATACACCGCCATTCGCGGGAACATGGCGATGCCACTCTCATCCCTGTTGAGGTTGAAGACAGGCACGAGTGGGGGAGCTCCTGACTATATGGACAGCGACGGGCACACGCTCGCCCTGAATCCAGGCATGACCAAGGTTCAACAACTGTTTGCAGAGAAAAAGGTGGCGATCGTCAAGAATGTGGGAACGCTGGTGCGTCCGACGACGCGGGCGCAGTATTTGGCGAACAGCAAGTTTTACCGGCCGCCACAACTTTTCTCCCACAGTGACCAAGTCACGCAATGGCAGACCTCGGTTCCGGACCAGCCACCGGTAACGGGTTGGGGTGGTCGGGTGGCGGATGTGATCAACAGCGTGGCCAACCCGAGTGGGAACATCTCCATGTCCGTTTCTCTCAACGGAGCGAACACCTTTCAGATCGGTAATGTGGTTTCCCAGTATCACGTGTCGACTACGGGCGCGGTGACTTTGAGCGGAAATTTGATGACAGGCACTGGAGCCCGGGCCAGGGTGATGCGTGACATTCTGGGACTGAGTCATCCTAACTTGCAACGCACGGCGTATTCGCAAGTGGTGGAAAGGGCCATCCAAACGGGTGAATTGTTGAATACGAACGTACAGGCGACGGCGATGGCGACGGATACGCCTCCGGGGACGTGGGTGTGGAACACGCCATTTCCAACTACAACCTTGGGCTCGCAAATGAAGATGATTGCCCGGCTCATTCAGGCGCGTGGACCTAGTGGATTCAACATGAACCGGCAGATTTTCTACTGCCAGATCGGGGGATTTGACACGCATGCCGGGCAAGTGCAGTTCACGCCGACCTTTGACTCCACGCTCGGGACGCAACGGAACCTACTTAGCGACGTGAGCGAATGCATGTTTGCCTTTCAAAGGGCGATGGAGCAGCTCAATACCGTCACCGCCGCCAATCCAATCCCGCTGCCGCTCAATAGCGTTACGACCTTCACAGCGAGTGACTTTGCACGCACTTTCATCTCCAACAGTCAGGGCACCGACCATGCCTGGGGGTCTCACCACTTCGTCATGGGTGGAGCCGTCAATGGGGGGGAGACGTTTGGCAGCATGCCGACGTTTGCGCTCAGCGGGCCGGATGACACGGCTTCCAACGGTGGTTGGATTCCGACGACGGCGGTGGATCAGCATGCAGCCACGCTGGCCAAGTGGTTCGGAGTTGACTCCAGCGAAATGGCCAACATCTTCCCTAACCTCAGCCGGTTCAGCAGTTCCGATCTTGGGTTCATGCTGTAGGGATGAGGTGGTTGCCTCTAATCCAGGCTAAGGGGTTATTTTCGACGATTGCATGAAGAAAAGTACTTTGGTCGTCCTCGTGCTGATCGTATTGGCCGGGTCGGTATTCTGGTGGATGGGAGGTTTGCGTGGGGAACGAAAAAACGGCTTGGCCCCAAGAGTCCAGCCAGAAGTTCAACGTGAAATCGCCGAACCCAAAAGCAGTTCGATCACCCGGGTGGAGGAGGCTGCGCCGCCACGGATCGCCACATCGGTGATTCCGGGTGCCATCGTGACGTCCGAGGGGCAGGCCCCGATTGCCAAGGCGGAGGCCAAGGGGCAAGCTGCGGTAGATGGGGCGACTGGGGCCGTGGGTGCGACACCTGCGCCAGTTCCGGCCATGCCCCCTGCGCAGATGCCTCCTAGCACTGTGCCGCCCAATGAATTGGATGCGGCGCGGACCGAGGCGGAAGCGGTGGCGCTGAATATCCGGCAGTATCGACTGCGCTTTGGCGGAAATCCGGTTGGAACGAATGCGGACATCGTTAAGGAACTTGATGGAGGTAATCCGAAAACGGCGCGTTACCTGCCTTCAGAATTGAAGCGGCTCAATGAACAGGGGGAGTTGATTGATTCGTGGGGGACGCCGTATTTTTTTCATCAGTTGTCAGCCGAAGAGATGGAGACGCGGTCGGCGGGGCCTGACAAGTCCATGTGGACATCTGACGATGTGGTGTCGAAGTGAGTTGAGGTAACGGGGGAAGGGAGATACGAAGAATTAGTATTGACTCGCGGATGGCGAAATTGGTAGGCTTTGAAAAGTCCAACCAAGCCACCTGCCGTGAAAAGACTTTTTCTATCCTCCTGGTCAGGGGTCACAGTGACCCATTTCTTTGTTTTTGTCCTGGGGGCGGCAAGTTTTGCGAAGTGGATCACACCTGACGCTAGAGCTGACATGGCAACTGTGACTGCGGCGATTTGGCAAGCGAAGTACGGGGTGACGGACGTGCAGATGAGCAGTGCGGAGTGGTTAGCGGAGGACAGTGATGCGGATGGATTGAGCAATAGTGAGGAGTGTGTCACGGGGACTAACCCATTTGTGGGTGGATCGGTTGTTAATGTGAGTCAGGTGGTTGATAATGGATCAAGTGTTTCGCTGACGTTTCCTGCGATCAAGGGCAAGTATTATGTGGTTCAGGGATCGCCTAGTTTGACAGGCTTTGTGGCCGTGACACCTGCTGTGAATTTGAAGGCGACGGTGTCGGGTGATCAGACTTTGACAACCGCCAAGGGAGGGAATGCGTTTTTTCGGCTCTCCGTACAGGATTTCGATTCCGACAATGATGGAGTGAGTGATTGGGCTGAACGGGCAGTGGGATTGAATCCGGCGGACACAGCATCGAACCCTGGTCAGTCGGATCTGGTTTACCTGATGGAGCAGATTGATGCGGCCAACGAGGTGGTGATTCGTGCGTCCGAGCCATTTGCGTCTGAGGACGGACCGCAGGCCGGGAGGTTTACGATCAGCCGGAGTCAGAAACTGTTTCCGGTGACTTTGCAACTGCAAGTGAGCGGAACGGCGGTGATGGGAGAGGACTACGCGGTTCTGCCGACTGAAGTCACGATGGCAGCTGGGGTGGGATCGGTGGATTTGAGTGTGAATCCGCTGCCGAATGCGTCGGTGGAGGGTGGGGAATCCGTCACCGCCGAATTGCAACCCCCCGTTTCGGGCGATAGCTCGTTCGTTTTGGGTGCCAGTGACACCGCGACGGTGATCATTGGGGATTCGACCCAGCCAACGGGGACGGGGTTGCGAGCGCGATACTATGATACTGCAAGCACCACCTATTCGAATGCGGCGAACTTCAATGCGAGTGAACTGAAGATTGATCGAATTGAACCTACTGTGAATTTTAGCTGGCTGCAGGGCACTCCGAACGGGGTGGTGC
>JARXAL010000126.1 GCA_029865835.1 Verrucomicrobiaceae bacterium | reverse complement strand
CATCTACGAACCCCTTCTGAAGATCGACGCCTCCGGCCAACTCGCCCCCGCCCTCGCCTCCCGCTGGGAATGGAGCCAGCAAATCACTCTCTGGTTCCCCAGCAACGAAATCGCCACCAAAGCCGCCGATCACCTCCGCTCCCTCAATGCCGATCGCTGGATTGCCCTAACCCTCGATAAAGTCATCCCAGAGGCCAACCAACTCACCCTTCGCTTCAGTTCCCCAACCGGCTCCGGCCCAGACGAGACACTCAACGAACTCGCCACCTTCGAACCCCTGACCGTCACCTTCCTTCGCCTTCACTTGAAGGAACAAGCTCGCTCCTACCATGACCACTTCATGGGCAATGCCGTCGAACATCAACAAATTCGTCGCGCCTGGTTCGATCGCTCAGACCAAATCACCGAACTTGTCGTCTGTGGCACTCCAGGAAATGTGATCGAGGAGCTTCGCCAATACTACCTCAGCAAACCCGACCTCCTCCCTGACATCCAAGTCCTCGATAAAGTCACCGCCCTCCGCGAACCGGTTCTCCACTTCCGCATCACCCCCAACCGTCAATGGCCCGATCAAACCCCGGTGACGGCAACCGACGTCACCTCCACAGTGTCCCACGTTTTACGCCATCGTGTCCCCGTCGCCAGCCTGGATGCCCTCAACGCCATCCACTCCATCGAATCGCCCGCTCCAGATGAACTCCGCGTCATCTACCGTCGCTTCCAAGGCGCTGCCATCACGGCTTGGACCCACCTCCCCATCCTCCCCGGAACTTGGCTGGAAGCCCACAGCGCCGAAACCCACCCAGGCTTCCCCCCGGGCACAGGCCCCTTCCGTCCCACTCTCCGCAACGAAAACACGCTCATCTTGGACGCCACCCCAACCGCCTCCGTCCGCATCGGTCGCATCCGCCTCCAAGCTGGCGCCTCCGCCCGCGCCACCCATGCTGCCTTCGCCACCGGCGGAATCGACCTCTTTTGGCCCCCGAACGAGCGCTTGCCCGCCCTGAAAAAAGAACCCTCCCTCATCCTCCACGCCTCTCCCCCTAAAGGTCGTCTCCTCGTCATTTGGAACCTCCGCACCCCCATCCTCAAAGACCAACGCATTCGCCAGGCGCTAGCCCTCGGCACCGATCGCCCCCTTCTCATCAACGAACTCCTCCACGGCGCAGGCAGTCTGCATGACGGCATTTTCCAGCCCAACATCTGGTTCAGCAAACCCCCTCCACCTCTCAGATACGATCCCCTCCAAGCCTCCACGATTCTCGATTCCGCCGGATGGCTCAAAGACGCCACCACCGGGTTCCGCAAAAAACCCGGCAGCACCCTCGCCATCGAACTCCTCACCACCGCCGGCAACCCCCAGCGCGAAACACTCGCCCGACTCCTCGCCGATCAATGGCGCACCCTCGGTTTCACCGTAAACATAACCTCTCTGCCCTGGTCCGATTTGCTCCAACAACACCTTCTCTCCAGGCGCTTCGACGCTGCCATCATCGGGCTCGATTTTGATCCCAGCTGGGACCAGCTCCCCTTCTGGCATTCCACCCACGCCACCAACCCTGAAGCCTTAAACTTCAGTTGCCTCTCCGACACCGACACCGACCTCCTCCTCGAAACCCTCGCCACCGAATTCGATCCCGCCTCCGTCTCCAAACACGCCATTCCCCTCGATGCCCACATCGCCCAGCTTCAACCTTTCCTCCCTCTTTTCACCGATCAACAAGTCGTCGCCATCCGTCGGGCAGCTCTTCCCCCCGGAACCACCCACGGTCTCTCGCTTGCCGAATGGGTCCTTCAACCCGCCACCCCATCCACCCCCGCCACACCCCTTCCTTCCATTCAAATGCGCTTGCCCGCCGAAGCCCTGACCCCTCCTCCGGCTCGATCAAACGCCAAACCATGATCACGCCTCCCCATCACGCCCGCCCCTACGCGCTCCCCCTCCGCCTTGCCCTCGGCGGAGCCGGAATGGCGGTGCTTTTCCTTCTCCTCCACGGTGGCTCCATCACCTACGCAGCCAAGCTCCTCCTCGGCCTCACCCCTCCCTCAGACACACCCACTCTCACGCTCCTCGCCTGCGCCCGCACCCTCGCCCTTCTGACCACCGCACTTCTGCTCGCCTTCGCCACTTCATCAGGCCTTCTCTTTCTCACCCGCGGGCTGTGGCCTTCCTCCCTCAGCCTCCTCGCCCACCTCGGTCGCCTACTCTTCGCCACCCCCGCTCTCGGCCTGATCTCAGCCTGGGCAGGTTGGTGGATTGGCTCCCGCGCAGGTGTCATTGAAACCCTCATGCCACCCCGTCCGAATGAACTCGGCGAAGACCTCACCGAATCCCTGGCACGCCAACTTTGGACAGGCCTCGCTCCCACTTTCGCCATCGCCATTCCTCTCACGGGTTGCCTCCTTTCTCAAATCGCTCAAACCCTGAACCCTACGCCCAACACCCCCCTCATCCTAGGCCTCCGGGCACGCGGGCTAAGCCCCTCTCAAATACTCGACCGCCACCTCCTCCCGCTCCTCTGGCCACGCTGGCATCGCTCCCTCGAAACCTCCCTCTTCGCCGCCCTCCTTCTTGCCCTCCCCGTCGAATACGCCCTGGATTTCCCAGGCTTGGGCAACGGCCTCGTCCACGCCCTCCAAACCCAAAACCCCCAAGCCACTGCCCTCGGCCTCTACGCCTCAGGTCTCATGCTCGCCCTTCTCACTGGCCTCCTCCAATTCATTCGACCCCGCTCCCTCCCCGCACCCTTAACCCTAGAAACGGGAATGGAAAGGGATGAAGATGGCGTCGTGCTTGGTTCCACAAGGCTTTCCGGTTCGCAGCGGTTGCATCGAAAAGGTGATGCCACCCGAGAAGCGGGAAGCCTTGTGAGGCCAATGACGGCGGCAGATTCGCCCTCAGCCATTTCCGTTTTTAGGTTAACCCCTTCCCCTGTCAAAAAACCCATCCTCCCTGTCATAGCGACCCTCCTCATACTCCTCATCGCCATCCCCTTCCTCCTCACCGATTCCTCCAGCCCCCTCCACCATCAAGCCGCCCAACTCGTCACCGGACAAACCTGGCTCACCGGTTGGAAAAACGATGCCCTTGCCTGCTTCTGGATCCTCGAACTCGCCCTCATCGGTGGCCTCATTCTCGTCGCTCTCCGCCTTACCATCCTTGGTGACTGGCTCCGCCGCTACGGAAGCCTCGAAACCCTCGTCTGGTCCCCTCTCCCCATCTGGGCCATCGCTTGGAGCCACACCTCTGGCCGCATCATCAGCATCGACCTCGCCCTCGCCTCCCTCGCCGCCATCGCCCTCTCCATCCATCTCCACACCAGCACCCGACGCTACACCTCCGCCCCCCTCCTCCAGGCCTCCAGAACCCTCGGTGCCACCTCCGCACAAGCCTGGCGCACCCACGCTCTCTTCCCCTGGCTGCTCGAACTTGTCGCCTTTTTGATCAGCCTTTTCGCCGCCGCTTGGTGGCTTCGCATCGCCAGCTTTAGCCTCAGCACCCCCGAAAAATCCGATCCCCTCACCTCCATCGGCACCTTCCTCGCCCACGCCGCCACCGACGCCTTCCACCACCCCCTCCCCCTTCTCTCTGCCTCCCTCGCCGCCGCCGTTTCCATCTTGTTTTGGTGGACTCTCGGCCGCATCATTCACCCCCTGCATCCCGATGACGCCTAACCTCGCTCCCCTCCTCGAAATCAAAAATCTCCGCATCCGCTTCAAACGCTACGGAGCCGAACCTGCCGAAGCCGTCAAAGGCATCAACCTCACCATGATGCCCGGAGAATCCATCGCCGTCGTCGGCGAAAGCGGCAGCGGCAAAAGCGCCACCGCCCTCGCCCTCGCACGCCTCCTCCCCGAACCCCCAGCCCTCATCACCGCCGACCAAATGTCCGTCGTCGGCCACGACGTCCTCAACCTCAGCGAACGCCAACTCCGCCGCATGCGCGGACGCGACATCGCCTACATCTTCCAGGAACCCACCACCTCCCTCAACCCCGTCCTCACCGTCCGCACCCAACTCGCCGAAGCCCTCACCCTGCATCGACCCGACGTCAAAGACCAGGACGCCGAAATCATCTCCTGGCTCTGCCAAGTCGGCATCGCCGAACCCGAGAAACGCCTCCGCGCCTACCCCCACGAACTCTCCGGCGGCATGCAGCAGCGCGTCATGATCGCCATGGCCCTCTGTTGCCGCCCCCAACTCCTCATCGCCGACGAACCCACCACCGCCCTCGACGTCACCATTCAAAAACAAATCATGGAGCTCCTCGCCGAACTCCGGCGCAGCCTCGGCATGAGCCTCATCCTCATCACCCACAACCTCGGCATCATCCAAAATGTCGCCGATCGCGTCCTCGTCATGTTCCGTGGTGAAATCGTCGAGCAAGGCCCCGTCCACGAAATCCTCACCTCCCCCAAACACCCCTACACCCAGGCCCTCCTCGCCTGCGTCCCCCGCATGGGCACCAAACAACACCGCCTCCGCACCATCGATTACTCTCAGCTCGAATCCACCGCGCCCCGACTTTAACGACGCCTCAAACTCCCACTCATAATTTCCCAAAGACGACGCCAAGTCTCCGCAGGCACGAACAAAGCGTAAAAGGTCCACATCTGCAGGCTGAAAATGATCAAATCCTTCATCATCAGCGCAATGATGAGGTGAAATCCAATCCCCACCACAAAGGCAAACGGACGCAACCGTCTGACACAGAAAAGAACTGGGGCCAGCAGCTCAAACGCTAGGGAAACATGCTGCTGAACACTCCATGTCCACATCGGCAGGTTTCGCAGAGCCCACGCCGCAATGTCCGTTCGGAATACCCCCTGCACTTGGCCCCACAAGATATCGCCCCCCTTCAGCCAGTCAGCACTCGCCTTGGCCAGACCCGCTGCAAAATACTGCAAAATCAGCGTGGCTTGCAGCACCCGCAACGGCGCTGCGCTCACCATCAGCCGACCCGTTTCCCGGTCCCGCCACATTCCCGGCGCCACCATCAGCACCGCATAAATCCCCACATACAGCTTGTTCAGCGTGAACGCCGCCATGTAGTCCACTCGTTGCGCATACAGCGCCGTCGCAAACAACAGCACCAGCCCCGCCCGCCGCAAAAGTGGCGCCAGCTGGGAAGCTCGCCCGAATCCCATCCCCATCGGCCAAAGCAACAAACCACCCCCCAGCAAAATCAGTCCACCAAAAAAGGGCACCTGCCAGGGCTCCAACAGCGGCCACGGTTCCGGATACCCCATACTCGCCAGCTCTTCCTTGGTCAGGTGAAAACCCGCCTCAGTCAGCCACTCCTCCCACGTCAAAAAACACCGCCCCATCCAAATCAAAAAGGTCACCGTAAAAAGGCACTCAAACATCCTCAACGGAAGCGCCTCCACCTCAGCGATGAAAACCTCATGAAACCAGGCACCCAACCCGGCCTTGCTCCGCTTGGTCCTTCCATTTTCCCCCTTCACTTCGACTCACCCTCCCGTGGTTTTAAGGGCACCCCCCCCGGAGCACGAATCGGAGGCGGCG
The DNA here is from genome assembly GCA_029865835.1 of Verrucomicrobiaceae bacterium. GTDB lineage: Bacteria > Verrucomicrobiota > Verrucomicrobiia > Verrucomicrobiales > Verrucomicrobiaceae > JAGRPD01. Next base: position 2,307 of record JARXAL010000126.1, on the reverse strand, counting down.
GCGACGGCAAGCGCCCTGTCCCCACTCCCGCACTCCCCGGCACTCCTGCCCCATTCTGCCCCTTCCCTCGACTCGGCAGCCCAGACACCCTCCCCTCCGCCCGCATCCGCTCCATCATCGCTTTCGCCGCTTGAATTCGCTGATTCGCTACGGCCGACCCCATCCGAACCGGTCCGCTCTCCCGTCTGATCTCTCCCACAGCCTTTGCCCCGACCTGTGATTCTCCCTTTGCCCCATCCTTCCCTTTCGCCCACACCATCACCCGCCCATCCTCCACCACCTGATAACTCCCCAGCACCATCCGCTGCTTCTCCCCTAACTTCGTCACGTCCGGCGGATTCCACGCCCCGTCGGGCTTCGCCAACCCCTCAGCCCCCACCCGCCAAAGGCTCCTCACCAACCTGACTTCCTTCAGACGTCCCCCTCCCTCTCCATTCAGCTTCAAAGCCACATGCGCCGCCAACCGCTCCCGAATCTGTTCCTTCAAAACACTCCGATTGCTCTCATTCAAGATCCGATCCAACCGCGTCCGATACCCAAACGCCCCCATCGCAAACACACCCCGCTCATCCAACGCCTCAACCCCTTCACCCGCTTGCTCAGAACTCTCCTTCCCTTTTTCAAAGACCTCCCCGCAAAACCTCCCCTCCAAATGATGATCCCACCACACTGTCGACCGCTGCGTAAACAACCCCGCCGCCGAATGCTGAAATCGCCACCACTTCGGAAAAACTCTCCACTCCCCACCCCGCCAGCCTACCAAGAAAAACGGTCCTACCCAAAAGCATATCGACATTGCCCAAAATATATAACTTCTACCAAAGTTGTTCATACCGAAAACGCCAATTCACTCCTCACCCTTAGAATCACCGATTTAGCGCATTCGTGAAACCCGAAAGCTAATCGGTATAACCCTCCTAACCACCACCCGATTTTTTTTTACTCTTTCGCAACCACATCAAAACCCACCAGACCCCCAACACGAGCCCTAAAAAAACTCCGATTGCCATAATTTTCGACCTCCTACCGATCTCTTGATCCTCTAATCCTGCCCCCTCCCCCAAATCCACCATCCAGTGACTTTTGGTCTTAGGAAAATCCAATCGCAACCGGTCAGTTATATTCTCCACTCTAAATGCCAACCCATTGAGCCATTTATACGTCATTCCTTGACTCGTAGTTTGTACAACCGTTGAGAAATAAGTCGGACTTCCTGGTAAGATATCAATCGGGAAATCCACTCTTTGCCCATTCTCCGCATCAAACGGCACAAACTCATCAATTAGACGCCCTTGTTCCGAAACCCACGATGGGTCAATTGGCAAATCGCAAAACATTAAATCCCGCCCACTTCCCTCGGATCTAAGTAACGCAACATAGTTTTTCCCAATCACTTCACATCCCACAACCTCCCACCCTGGAGAACTAGCACTAAGATATCGGACCCACAATTCCAATGAAATCCCACCTCCAGGACGAACTGTTTCGGGAACCATAGCGCTTCCAAACGCGCACATACACAACAGCGCATAAATTCCTAGACCCAGCCCTTTCCTTTTCAGCATAAGAAAATTTTTAGTTTAGTTAATCCCAAACGATTACCAGCTTCCTGCGCACATTGTTCCGCTAACTACAACAGTCTGTTTATATTCACCAATCTGCGCCGTCACAGAATTCGATGTTCCAACATAAATTGATTGCGAGAATACCTTGAAAGTTCCACCCCTACTTGATTCGATTGTTACACTGCCTGTCATATTTGCTTCTGCCGTCTGGTACCAATATCTGTGCCTGTCGCCATCAACATTATAGTCCACCTTCGTTTGCTCATTTACAGGATAGACCGCAACGGGAACATTGAGCGTCGCTGTTACCGTATTTCCGACTATCGCCCCACCTGCAGCACTAATCGAGCTTGGCCCTATCGGCTGGACCGACCCTGGAACTGGAAACGTCAACCCCGAATTAACGTTCGCGTTCCACCTAAAGTTTACCTTGAAAATACCTGCTGCGGCAAAATGAGGAATATCCGTCCCCCAATCTGCAAGAATGATCGTGCTAATTCCGGTCGATGTATCTCCTAAACTACTACATGACTGTGGTTGCGGTTCTGCCTGCGGTTGCGGTTGCGGTTGCGGTTGCGGTTGCGGTTGCGGTTGCGGTTGCGGTTGCGGTTGCGGTTGCGGTTGCGGTTGCGGTTGCGGTTGCGGTTGCGGTTGCGGTTGTTCGTCGTAAACCCGAGGGTCTGTAAACTCCGGCTCCCCATTCGCGCCAGTGGAGGCAGGAACATACAATTCCTCCCAGTTG
>JARXAL010000002.1 GCA_029865835.1 Verrucomicrobiaceae bacterium | reverse complement strand
CGGGTATGAGAAGGGGTAGGCGAAAGGAATCGTGAGAGTGAATTGGCGGCAAGATTCGGGGTCGCTGGGTGATTCGGAGAGGTTCCAACCTTCGGTGAGGACGCCGGCTTGGGCGGTGGCGGAGAGGATTTTCCAGGGGATGTAGTCGGAGTTCATTAGACCGATGGGTGAGCAGAATTCGGGCCGAAGTAGAGCTTTTGGTTGATCAGATAGGGGGCCCTGCCCATTGTCGTAAAAAACAAATTCACGATTGGGAGTGTTGTGCAGCACATTTTGTGGTAACACATGACCGTGGTGTTCGTAAGAATAATCGAAGCGATGAAAACCCTCCGATGTTTAATGCTCTTGCCAGCCTTGCTCATGCAGGTGTGGTGGGCGGGCGCGGGCCAAGCGCCGAGGGTTAAGCGAGCGGAGTGCACAATGGACTGTTGTGCGTGGCTTGCTGACGCAGGGTTATCTGAGGATTGTGTCTGTGCAGAGGATTCCGGCGCTCCGACGCGGCCGAACCCGGCTTTGCCAACGGGTGAAACTGGTGCAGGCAAAGTGGCTCAACCAGGATGGATATTTGTCGATGAACGGTTCCAACATACCGGAGTTGGAGTTCAAGCGGAGGAGGTGCAGATGTGCATCTGCTCTGATGGAGCGGAAGATAAGCCGCACGTTCGGCTGACGGTGCTCTTTGGCGTCTTTCTGATCTAAGTCGTCACCTCTGACAGGTGAATCGTGCCCAAGAGGCGGGGTCTGATTCGATGAGACTGCTGTGACCCCTGGGCTTGCTTTGATGGGACCAAGACGACTCCAAGCCAATGAAAACTTTACTTTTGCCATTCCTGGTCACCCTGACTTTGGCTTCAATCCATGATCTTCGTGCCTGCGACGAGTGCGAGCGCGGGCCGCGTGTCGGCCAGCGAGTCGTTGAATACGACTTGCACATTGCTGAACACATCCAAAGCCCGGCTGGTAAGAAAGTGCGTGTGCTCGCTATCAACGGGGGAATTCCTGGTCCGACACTGCGTTTTAGGGAGGGTGATTTCGCTCGCATTCGTGTGCACAACGATCTCAAGGACGAGGAAACTTCCACGCACTGGCACGGGCTGTTGCTGCCGAACAAGGAGGACGGAGTGCCGCATGTCACCACGCCGCCGATTAAACCCGGCACGACGCACACCTTTGGTTTCACGCTGCGGCATGGCGGCACTTACTGGTATCACTCCCATACGCATCTTCAGGAGCAAAGCGGGGTGTATGGCAGCATCGTTGTTGAGCCGCGTGGTGGTGAGCCCGTGAAGGCAGATCGGGAGCAGGTGCTCATCCTTTCTGACTGGACAGATACTGATCCCAAAGAGGTCATGCGGATGCTCATGCGCGGCAGCGACTATTTCGGGCTGATGAGGCGGAATTCGCAGTCGATCTTCGGAGCGTGGCAACGTGGCAACTTGAAGGACTACTTTTCGCGAGAGTGGGACCGAATGATGCCGATGGATGTCTCCGACGTGGGCTATCATGCGTTTCTGATCAACGGGCAAAGGCAGACCCGAATTGAGGGTCGACCTGGGGAGCGGGTGCGGTTGCGTCTGATCAATGCCTCTGCCGCCACCTACTACCATCTCAGTTCCTCTGCCGGGCCGCTCATGATCATCGCAGCAGACGGTCAGCCTGTGGAGCCCTTGAAATTGGATCGATTCCTCATGGCGATTGCCGAGACCTATGATGTGTTGGTCACCATCCCTGCCAGTGGCCAGCATGAGCTTCGATTCAGCACGCAAGATGGGAGCGGGCATAGCAGCGCCTTTTTTGGCATGGGGGAAGCTCGAGCCGCACCTGTGCCGCCGAGGCCGAACCTCTATCAAATGGATGAGATGCTTAACCTCGCGCTTGAAGAGCAGGAGGACGACCCGCGCGCCTCGCTGAATTTGCCGCGCCCCGGCTCGCCTTATCGACTGCTGAAAGCCACGCGCGACACCTCACTGCCCGCAGCGCTGCCGCGCAGGAAGATTAGTCTGCATCTCACAGGGGACATGAACCGCTACGTTTGGTCCTTTGACGGTAAAACGATGGCTCAGCAGCCTTACGTCATGATCAAAAAGGGAGAGATCATCGAACTGGAACTCATCAACGACACGATGATGCATCACCCCATTCATCTGCACGGGCACTTCTTCCGTCTGTTGATGGGGAATGGCGCGCGATCACCGCTGAAGCATACCGTCGACGTCCCGCCGATGACATCGCGCACGGTCGAGTTCGAGGCGAATGAAGCTCACGACTGGATGTTTCATTGTCACATCCTTTATCACATGATGAGCGGCATGGCCCGCGTCTTCCGGTATGAGGAGGATGCCGGTGCCGCGCCGATGCCAATCTCAATACCAAGCGAACATAGCACCCATCAAACCAGTGGCCTCGGGGAGCATGCGCACGACATGAGTTACTTCTGGGGTGCAGCCACACTTCAAAGCAACATGACCGAGGGGTTGTTGACGTGGATGAACCCGAAGAACGATTTCCTGCTTGCCTGGGAAGTCGGTTGGCAGGGGGTGGATGATGCGCAGTATGAGGTGGATGCGCTCTATCAGCGCTACTTCAATCTCAACTTCCAAGCCTTCGTTGGCTATCGCTTCACCAATGACGACGATGCCAAAGACCGCGCCATCGCCGGGATCAACTACCGCCTGCCACTGATGCTCTGGTCGAATCTCAGCGTTGACAGTGAAGGCGATGCCCGCGTTACCCTCGCGAAGCGCTTCCAACTGACACCGCGACTTGGCGTCTTTGGCGAGGTCTTTTACGACACCGGCACCGAGTGGGAGTGGAGTGCCGGAGCTGACTACACGCTTACACGCCGTGTCTCCCTGGCCGCCACTTTCCACAGCGACTTCGGCCTTGGGGCCGGAGTCCTCGTCCGCTTTTGATGACATAGGTCATCATTGAAACCCAAACCCAAAAAACGAAAAACATGAAACTACGAACTCTAATCACCACCGCCCTTCTGGGCCTCACTCTCGCTGCTGACATCATCCCCAACGCTGCTCAGGGCGCCGAGAAAGCCAAACCTTACCCGCTCAAGAACTGCCTAGTCAGCGGCAATGACCTCGACAGCATGGGTGGTCCCATCACCAAGGTCTACGGCGGCCAGGAGATCAAATTCTGCTGCAAGCCTTGCATCAAGAAGTTTGAAGCCAATCAGGCCAAGTATCTCGCAAAACTGCCGAAGTGAGCTGATTCGAGAGCGGGGTCAACATTCTGCCAAGCTGCCAGGGAGGTGATATGCCAGTTGCGAAGTGCGGGCTGGCTTGTCACTTCGGCAGCTTGGCGAAGTCGAACTGGCAGCAGCCGAGGTCGAGGACGTTTTTGTTTTCGGCGAGGTGTTCGGCGAAGGCGGAGGCGAGGGCGGAGGCGAGGGCGTAGAGGCGTTGTTGGCCACTTTTTTCGAGTTCGATGAGTTCGGCTTCGCGCAGCACACGGAGGTGTTTGGAGACGTTGTATTGCGGGAGGTTCAGGGCCTCGGCGATTTCGTTCACGCTGCACTGCTTCTTCATCAGCATGCGGATGATGCGCAGGCGGCTTTCCTCGCCGAGCGCTTTCATGGCGATGATGCAGTCGAATTTTTTCACCGCTGTCGTTTAGTTGAATGTGAAGAGACGATCAAGCGAGCATCAGCAGCAATCCGCGGTGGGAGTGCAGCCGCCTTTGATTTCGACGGGTTCGGAGTCACGATGGGTGGGGACGGGTTTGCCGGGTCGGAAGTGTTCTTCGTGGTCGAGGGAAGCGGCAAGGCCAGGCATGGCGGCGGTTGCTGAATCGAGGGCGGCGCGAACGGACTCAAGCAGATTTTCAGGATCGGTTTCCGCGCGCAGGTTCAGGATGAGTTGGCCGCCGGTGCTGGGCTCATCGAGAGACATGCCGCTTTCGGGGATGTTGTCGTTGCGCACGAGGTTGACGGAGGCGATCTCGCCAGCGATGCCGTCGTCCGGGCTGTAGGTCATTTTCAGGTGAGCGACCTCGGCGTTTTGGGCTTGGAGGCGGGATTGGATATTGCCTGCGAGGTCTTTGAGGAAGGCATTGGCATCAAATTCGTCCTCAGCTTTCAAGGTCACCGTGGCGTTGAGCCAGCCGAGCAGGGCTTCGCCATCGGCATAGACTTCGTAGTCCACTTCCATGGTGGGATGGATGCCTTGTGTTTCACGGGAAAGAATGTCGAACCACTCCGTGAGGCCCTGTTGTTCGCGGGCTGAGGCGCTGAGGACGAAGGCATTGGGGAAGGCGATTTCCAAGGCGTCAACAAGTTGGGTGAGTTGTTCCGGCGTGAGCAACTCTTGTTTGTTGATGACGATGACATCCGCCTCTTCGAGCTGCTTTTTGTAGATGTAGGCAACCTTGGTGGAGAAGTTGCCGCCGTCATCGAGACCGAGGATGCGGCGGGCGCGGATGGGGTCGACGAGGACGCTCAAAGGGGCGACGGTGAATTCTGCGCCATAGATGCGGCGTAAGGGGTAGGTGACGGTGGCGACGAGGTCGGTGCAGCTTCCGACGGGTTCGGCGATGAAGACATCGGGTTTGGTGGCGTCGGTGAGTTTCGCGGCGGCATCGACGAGCGTATTGAAGCGGCAGCAGAAGCAGCCGCCGGCGATTTCCTCGGTGGCGAAGCCCTGGTTGCGCATCAGCTTGGTATCCACGAGGCCACCGGCCTGATCGTTGGTGATGAGACCGACACGAAGGCCTTGGTCGGTGAGGTGACGGGCGAGCCTGGCCATGGCGGTGGTTTTGCCGGCGCCGAGGAAGCCGCCGATCATGATGTAACGTGCAGGGGAGGGAGGAGTCGCGCTCATGGGACGGGAGATTGAAGCGAATATATGCGCATGCAAGCAAATATGTTTCGGAATAAGCTGGGACGGGGGAGATTAGAAAAGCTCGTCTTGCTGCCAGTTGGGGGTGGCAGGTGGTCGTTCTGGGGCGGGTTTGCGGGTGAGGGGGTTGGTGGCGGTGGATTCGAGGTGGAGGAGGCTGGGGGAGGGGGCGAAGGTTTGGAGGTGGCCGGAGAGGTAGGCGTCGAGTTGATTGGGATGGAGGAGGGCGGGCATTCGGTCGTGGACGGGTTCGACGAGGGCGTTGGGGGAGCAGGTGATCATGCTGAAGCAGGGGCCGTGTTCTTTGGACTCCTCCCAGATGCCGGCGGCCCAGAAGTGATCGGAATCGGCGGGTGTGAAGCGGTGGGTGGTCTTTTTTCCGGTGTCGCCCGACCATTCGTAGTAGGCGACCATGGGGATGAGGCAGCGGCGTTGTTCGAAAGCGGTGCTCCAAATGCGAGTGGCGAGTTTGTCATCGCGACTGTTGACGATGGCTTTGCTCCAGGGTCGGGCGAAGCCCCAGCGCATGTGGATGACTTCATCGGCGTCGAGGAGGACGGGGGCTTGGTTGGTGGGGCGGAGGAGGCGGAGGGAGTTTTCGAGGCCGATGAGTTTGGAGGCGTAGCGCCTGCTGGTGGCGGTAGGACCGAACTGGTAGGCTGTGCACATGGGGTATGTTGGGGCTTGTTAGAACTGATTCAACTGGGGTTTGGAGGTGGGGGAGTCTATGTCTTGGAGGATGACGAAGCCTCTTGGGGCTTTTGCGATTTGGATTTTGGTCGGGTTGTCGTGAATGCATCCATCCGTCTTTTAGGAGTCGAGGAGGTGTGCGAGGTTGGAGGCGAATTAGCCTGATGGGGTTACACCCCATTGGATCGGGTTGGGTGGTGACACAGGGTTCTGCCATGAACCCAAACGCAAAGTGTTATTTCATTGGTGGTGGTATCGGATCCATGGCTGCTGCGGCCTTTTTGATTCGCGATGGTGATGTCTCCGGGGAGAACATTTTCATCCTTGAAGCGAACGCGCTGATGGGGGGCAGTCTGGATGGGGCGGGCGACGCTGAGCATGGTTACTCGCTGCGGGGTGGACGGATGCTGACGACTGACAACTACGAGTGCACCTGGGATTTGTTCAAAATGATTCCATCCCTGACTTCACCGCGTGTCTCGGTGTTTGAGGAGACGGTGGCGTTTAATGAGAAGCACCGGGCGCATTCGATGGCGCGGTTGGTGGATCGTCGCCGTGGGAAGGTGCCGGTGACGTCGATGGGGTTCTCAATGCAGGATCGAGTGGAGTTGCTTTACCTCAGCCGGGCTGATGAAGGGGCGCTGGGTGCCAGTGCCATCACGGATCATCTCTCCCCGGAGTTTTTCGAAACGGAGTTTTGGTTCATGTGGTCCACCACGTTCGCCTTCCAACCCTGGCACAGTGCGATCGAATTCAAGCGCTACCTCCTTCGTTTCATGAAGGAGTTCACGCGCATCGAGACGCTCGCGGGTGTGAAGCGGACCATCTACAATCAGTATGATTCGCTGGTCCTTCCTTTGCAGCAGTGGCTCAAAGATCAAGACGTTCAGTTGATGACTGACTGCAAGGTGGTGAACCTCACTCATCCGGCTACCGAGAGTGAATATGTCGTCAGCAGCATTGAATTCCAGCGAGCAGGCAAGAGTGAGGTGATCACGGTGGATGATGGCGATCTGGTGTTTTTCCAGAATGGATCCATGACGGATGCTTCAAGTTTGGGCTCCATGACCCGCGCGCCAACGCGATTGACCAAGTCTGACAGTGGTGGTTGGACACTCTGGGAGAAGATCGCGGCGGAGAGGCCGGAGTTTGGCCACCCTGCCGCGTTCAACAGCTGCATTGCGCAATCCGTTTGGGAATCGTTCACGGTGACGCTGAAGAACCCGGCGTTCTTCCATTTGATGAACCAGCTCAGTGGCAACGAGGCGGGGACGGGTGGACTGGTCACGTTTAAGGACTCCAACTGGATGATGTCCATCGTGCTGGCCCACCAGCCTCATTTCATCAATCAGCCTGCGGATGTGCAGGTCTTTTGGGGCTACTCGCTGTTTCCAGACCGGATCGGCAACTTTGTGGCCAAGCCCATGTCTGAGTGCAACGGAGCGGAGATCCTGCAGGAGCTTTGTGGGCATCTGCGTTTTGATCTTGAGGCGATCGCAGGGGCAAACTGCATTCCGTGCACGATGCCGTACATCACCAGCATGTTCATGCCACGTCAGCCGGGGGATCGGCCCCTGCCGGTTCCGGTCGGATCGAAGAACTTTGCGTTCATCAGTCAGTTCGTCGAGGTTCCGGAGGATGTTGTGTTTACCGTTGAGTATTCCGTGCGGGCGGCCCAGATGGCTGTTTATCAGTTGCTCGGGATCGACCGGGAGATTCCGCCAGTGACGCGGCATGACAAAACGCTGAGCGTTCAGTTTGAGGCGTTGATCAAGGCTTTCAAATGAGGATCGTAGGGTGGTGAATGCGGATTGCGGATTGCGGATTGCGGAGAGGGTGAGAGGGGGAGCAACGGGGCGACCGGGGTGGTCGCCCCGTTTGGGGTGGGTTATTTTTCGGGTTTGCATTCGCAGAGCCATTCGGCTTTGGAGCAGGCTTCGCAGGTGGCGGTGTTGTATTCGAGGCGGGCGGTGATGGTTTTGGCTTTGGGCGAGTCTTTGTATTGGAGGATGAGCCATTCGCCGGGTTTGATGACGGGGATGAGGAAGCCTTTGGGGCCTTTTGTGACTTCGAGTTTGGTGGGGTTGTCGCGGTCGCCGGTGACGGCGGTGAGGGTCTGCTCGGCCATGGCGACGGGTTTCATGTCTTTGTCGAGCAGGGCGATTTGGAATTTGTCGCCAGTGACGGTGACCTCGCCATGCATGGTTTCGTTTTTGCTGAACTCGAGGATGCGGCCTTTGTTGGGGCCGAGTTCGACGCCGCCGTGGGCGATGAGGAGGCTGGTCGTGGCTGCGAGCAGGAGGGTGGTGATGAGGTTGGTTTTCATTGGGTTCGTGGGTTGTCTGGGTTGGGTTTGGTTTATTGGGCTGCGGGGGTGTGAGCCGACACAGCGGATTGGGCGGCCCGGCGGCCAAAGAGGTAGAACACGGCGGGTGTGATCATGAGGTCGAGCAGGGTGCTGCTGATGAGGCCGCCGACGATTACGACGGCGACGGGGTGGAGGATTTCTTTGCCGGGTTCGTGGGCGGCGAGGAGGAGGGGGATCAGGGCGATGCCGGCGCTGAGAGCGGTCATGAGGACGGGGACGAGTCGCTCGAGGGTGCCGCGCACGATCATTTGGCGGGAGAAGGATTCGCCTTCGTGAGTCATGAGGTGGAGGTAGTGGCTGATCATCATGATGCCGTTGCGGGCGGCGACGCCGCCGACGGCGATGAAGCCGACGATGGTGGCGATGCTGATGTTGTTGATGAGGAGCCAAGTCAGGGCGAGGGCCCCCATCAAGGCGAGGGGGATGTTGAGCATGACCTGCAAAGCGAGGGAGAGGCTGCGGAAGTAGCTGTAGAGGAGGACGGTGACGGCGAGGAGGACGAGGATGAAGTAGAAGGCGATGCGTTTGGCGGCGGCTTGCTGGGCTTGGAATTCGCCTTCGAAGCGGAGGAAGTAGCCGGGGGGAAGTTGGACCTTTTCTTTGACGGCGGTTTGCCACTGGTTGACGAGGGAATCGAGATTACGGGAGGAGGTGTTGGCGCCGATGACGATGCGGCGCTGGGTGTTTTCGCGGTTAATGACATTGGGGCCTTTGCTTTCCCGAATTTCGGCGACGAGGCGGAGGGGGATGCGGTGGCCGCGGTCGGTTTCGATGAGGAGGTTGCCGAGTTTTTCGGGGGAGTCGCGCCAGGATTCTGGGAGGCGGAGGACGAGGTCGACGGTGCGCTGGCCTTCGCGGAGTTCGGCGAGGGTTTTGCCGCCGAGGAGGGTGGAGACTTGTTCGTTGAGGGTGCCGGGCTGGATGCCGTAGGCGACGGCGCGCTCGCGATTCACTTCGATTTGGATTTGAGGGATGGGGACCTGGGCTTCGAGGTTGATGTCGGTGAGGCCGGGGATGGCTTGGGCGAGGTCGCGGATTTGGGCGCCTTTTTCGCGGAGGATTTGGAGATCGGGGCCGAAGACTTTGACGGCGATTTTGGCGGAGACGCCGCTGAGCATGTGGGAGAGGCGGTGGCCGATGGGTTGGCCGACATTGACGAAGGTGCCGGGGATGGCTTGGAGTTTGGCGCGGATATCAGCGAAGACGACTTCACGGGATCGGCCGGACTCGTGGAATTCGACATCGTACTCATTGACGCTGACGGGCATGACGTGGTCGTCTTTTTCAGCGCGACCGGCACGGCGGCCGACGCTTTTGACTTCGGGGATGGATTGGAGGAGGCGGACGCCGACTTCGCCGACTTCATTGGAGTGGACGAGGGAGGTGCCGGGGGCGCTGACGAGGGAGATGGTGGCGCTGCCTTCATTGAAAGCGGGCAGGAACTCTTTGCCCATCTGGGGATAGAGCATGATGGAGGCGATGAGCAGGATGCCGGCGAAGGCGATGACGAGGATGGGGGCGTTGAGAGCGATGCGGAGGAAGGAGCGCTCGACGAACCACTTCATGGAGCGGACGAGGAAACCATCGGGCGAATGGTGCGAGGTGGCTTTGGGTTTGAGAAGGAGGGAGCAGAGGACGGGGATGACGGTGAGGGAGACGACGAAGGAGGCGGCCATGCTGGTGATGGTGGCGATGGCGATGGGAGTGAAGAGGCGGCCCTCGATGCCCTCCAAGCCGAGGAGCGGCAGGAAGACGAGGATGATGAGGATGGTGGCGTAGAGGATGGAGTTGCGGACTTCACTGGAGGCGGAGGCGATGACTTCGAGGATGGGTTTCGGAGCGTTTGAGGACGCGTTTTCCTGGAGGCGGCGGTAGACGTTTTCGACATCGACGATGGCGTCATCGACGACCATGCCGATGGCGACAGCGAGGCCGCCGAGGGTCATGGAGTTGACGCTGACACCGAAGAGTTTGAAGGTCAGGATGGTGACGGCGAAGGACAGCGGCATGGCTGTGAGGGTGATGGCCGTGGTGCGGAAATTGAGCAGGAAGAGAAAGAGGATGAGGGTGACCATGAGGGCACCGTCGCGGATGGCTTCTTTGAGATTGCCGATGGCGTGCTCGATGAAGTCGCCCTGGCGGAACATGATTTCGGCGGTGACGCCTGGAGGGAGGGTGGGGCGGAGTTCGGCGAGGGCGGATTCGATTTGAGAGGTGAGTTTGAGAGTGTCGAAGCCGGGGGCTTTGTCGATGCTGAGGACGACCCCCATGGTGCCGTTGACGCTGGCGTCGCCGCGCATGGTTTGGATGGCGGGTTTGACCGCGGCGACGTCACTGATGAGGACGGGGCGGAGGCCGACGGTTTTGACGACGGTGTTGGCGAGGTCGGCGAGGGAGGTGGTCATGCCGAGGTTGCGGACCATGATTTCGCGCGGGCCGGCCTGGAGGTAGCCGCTGGTGGCGTTGCCTGCGGCGCGGGTGACAGCGGACTCGAGTTCTTCGAAGGTGATGCCGAAGGCGGCGAGGCGGTTGGGGTCGGGCTGGACTTGGATTTGTTTGACGCCGCCGCCGATGGTGAGGACTTCGGCGACACCGGCGATGCTTTGCAAGCGACGGCGGAGAGTCCAGTCGGCGAGGGTGCGGAGATCGGAGGGGGGGATTTTATTGTAGGAACTACGGAGGCCGATGAGCAAGATTTCGCCCATGAGCGAGGACACGGGAGTCATGCCGGGTTTGGTGCCAGCGGGGAGGGTGTTGAGGACGGACTGCATGCGCTCCTGGACGAGCTGGCGAGCGCGGTAGATGTCGGTGCCCCAGCCGAATTCGGCGAAGACGAGGGATAGGCCGACGTCGGAGTTAGAGCGGAGGCGGTCGAGGCCGCCGACGCCTTGGACGGCGCTTTCGAGGGGCTGGGTGACGAGGGTTTCGACTTCTTCGGGGGCGAGGCCGGGGGCTTCGGTGAGGATAGTGACCGTGGGTTTGGTCATGTCGGGCAAAACTTCGACCGGCAACTGGGTGAGGGTTTGCCAGCCGAAGAGCAGCACCAGGAGGGCCGCCATTAGGATGAGCGGTCGATGATGGAGGGAGAAGCGGATGAGCTGATTGAGCATGGGATCAGGCGGGGGTGTGTTTGCGGCCGATCACGAGGGCGAGAATCAGGGCGAGGAGGAGCATGCCGCTGGTGGCGGCGAAGAAGGTGGTGAGGAGGGACCACTGGGAGCTGGCGGGTGCGTGGTCGTGACCGTCATGGTCATGGCCGCCTTCAGCGGCGATTTGTTCTTTGCTCATTTCGGTGCCGTCTTCGTTGTGGGGATGGCCGTGAGCGGCGTCCATGGCTTCCTTGAGGCTGACGCTGCCTTTGCCGGCGAATCCGAGAGCGTAGGCACCACGAGTGACGACTTCATCGCCGGGGAAGAGGCCTTTGGTGACTTCGACGAATTGGTCGTTTTGAGCACCGAGGACGATGCTGGTTTTGACGAAGGCGTTTTTGAGGTCGTAGTCCTTGATGTAGACGAAGCGATTGGCGGCATCGCCTTGAACGGCGGATCGGGGGATGGACATGACGTTTTCGCGGGTGCTGACGACAATGCTGAACTCGGCCTTCATGCCCGGGCGGAGGAGGGTGTCGGGGTTGGGGACGTGGAAGGCGGCTTCGATGGTGCTGGAGTCGGCATCGGCGATGGTGGCGATGTGGGCGAGTTTGGCTTCGAAGACCTGGTCGGGCAAGGCGGCCAGGCGGATGTGGGCGATCTGGCCCTGCTTGAGTTGTCCGGCGAGGTGCTGGGGGACGTGGGCGGCGGCTTCGACGGTGCTGAGGTCGATGATTTCGATGAGGGCCTGGTCGGGAGAGATGGGTTGACCGGCAACGATGTCGACTTTGGAGACGATGCCGCTGATGGGGGCTTCGAGCATGATGGTGGGCGGCGGGTCACCGGGTTGGCGGCTTTCGACCCAGGCGACTTCGTCTCCCTCTTCGACTTGCTGGTGCGGGATGGCGAGGACGGAGAAGGCGCGGCCGGGGATGCGGCTGCTGACGACGGCGCGTTTGCCGGGGAGGACCTCGATGGCGCCCAGGGAGAAGACGGTTTCTTCAAAGGTGGTTTCTTCGGCCTCGCTGAATTCGAGTTGGAGATTGGCGATTTCGGCGTCTTCGAGGATGAGGGTGTTCGCCTGCTTGTTCGGTTCGACGGCGAACAGGGTGACCGCTTGGAGCGCGAGCAGGAGGATGAGGTGTTTGAGCGACATGAGCAGGGGGATCAGGGATTTTTGTCGGAGGTGGATGGAGCACCGAGGGCGGTTTCGTGGCGGATGCGGGCGAGGTGGAAGTCGCGGAGGGAATCGAGCAGGGAGGATTCGGCTTCGAGCTGTTGTTCGCGGGCGCGGAGGAGAGCGAGGAGGTCGGTCTGGCCGGCCTGGTAGGCTTTTTCGAGGGCGTTGGTTTGTTCGGAGATGAGGGGGAGGAGGTGGTCGCGGGTTTCGGTGATGAGGGCGAGTTGGGAGGCCATGTCCTGGCGGGCGGTGGCGGCTTCGTGACTGATGTGAGAGGCGAGAGCCGCGGTCTCGAGGCGGGCGCGTTCGGCGGCGGCGGTTTTCTCGGCGATTTGGCCTTGGTTGCGATCCCAGAAGGGGAGGGGGATGGAGAGTCGGAAGCCGACGAAGCCGGTGCGCTGGGTGCCCTGGCCGGTGACGTCTTGTTGTTCGCGGGCGGCGAAGAGGCCGGCGCTGAGGTCCTGCCAGCGATTGGATTTGGCGAGGGCGGTTTCGGTGGCGGCGGTTTGCTCCTGGGTTTGGGCGAGTTGGAAATCAGGGCGGGATTGCCAGTCGCGTTTGGAGGGGAGGACGGGGGAGGGGAGATTGCCGGAGAGGGAGAGTGAGGTGGTGGGAGGGAGGCCGATGAGGGGTTTCAATTGGCTGAGGAGGAGGGTTTTTTGGGCGGTGAGCTGGCGGCTTTCGAGATCGAGGCGGCGGGCGTCGACACGGGCTTGTGAGGCATCGAGCGGGGAGATTTCGCCGGCTTTGGTGCGGGCTTCGGTGAAGGCGACGAGGTCGGCGGCGAGTTTGCCCTGCTGCTGGTGGATGGTGAGGTGCTGGCCTAGAGCGAGGGCATTGATGGCGAGGCTTTGGGCTTCGGCGATGAGGCGGCGTTCGACATCGAGGACTTCGAGTTCAGCGGCTTTGACGAGCTGGGAGGTGAGTTGTTTTTCGAGGCGGAGGCGGTGGGTGACGGGGAAGTTTTGTTCGAGGGCAACGGAAGAGGTGCGGGGGCTGACTTTGCTTTCGGGTTGGAACTCGACGCCGACGGAGGGGTTGGCGAGGCGACCGGAGGCGAGTTGTCGGGCCTGGGCTTCGATGATGCGGAGGCGGGCGGCTTGGAGGTCGGGATGACCGGAGCGGACGCGATCCGGGATGGTGTCGAGGGAGACGGACTCAGCGAGGGCTGATGTGGTCAGCAGGATACCGAGGAGGAAAAGGTGAAAGGACATGATGAATGGAAAAGCAGAGGGACAGATGCGCTGGCGGACCCTGGCAGGCGCGATGGCCGGGCGGGGGAGGTGGGAGCGGAGTCAGGGACGTGCCTGACCCATCTGAGCTTTTCAAAGCCTCAAGGCGATGGATTGCGAGAGCTGGCGTGGCCAGTTGTCGACTTGGGGACATCGTCGCGAGGTGGACGAAGCGATGAGGGGAGCGGTGTCAGATGACACGGAGATGGGGTGGGCGATCCGGATGGAGAGGGGATCGAGGAGGAAGACGAAGGGGAGTGGTGGTTGGACCTTGGTGAACGAGAGGGTGCTGGCGACGAGGGTATCGACGACGGGCTCATGCTCGTGTGAATCGTTGGACAGTGGCTCGGTGTGATCGTGCGGCAGGGAGTGATCGGACTCGTGATGATGGTCGTGAGGGCTGGTCTGCTGCGGGCCGTGGCAGTGGTCGACGAAAGTGAAGTGGCCACCGGAGGGTTCGAGGTCGCAGGCGCAGTGGTAGCCGATGTGCATGCCGAACGCCTGGGCCCAGAGGACAGCCAGGAGGGCGGTCAGGGAAAGGAGGCGATGCGAACGTTTTGACACGGTGGGGTACTGTGGGGGCAAGGCGAGAGGGGTCAAATGGAAAGTGGGAGCGACGAAGAGGCGTTGCAAGCGTGGGGTTTTACTTCAAAGTGGACGCCTGATGCCTGCCCCGACTTACGCCCCGACCGTTGTCATCGAGAATTTTTACCCTTGCCTGGAAGGTGGGAGGTATCCGGTTAAACGCATTGTGGGCGAGGTTTTGGAAGTGTGGGTGGATGTGTTCAAGGATGGGCATGACGTGATGAGCGCGGTGTTGAAGCACAGGAAAGAGGGGACGCGGCGGTGGGTGGAAACGGGATTGGAGCAGGTGGATGGGGATCGGTGGCATGGGTGCTGTCAGTTTGAGAGCGCGGGGCGGTGGGAGTATGCGGTGGAGGCGTGGGGGGATGTGTTTCGGTCGTGGAAGAAGACGTTTGCGGTGCGGGTGGAGTCGAAGGATCCGGATGCGGGGATCGAGGCGCGGGAGGGGGCGAGGCTGCTGTTGGAAGCGGCGCAGCGGGCGAAGGGAGCGGGGGCAGAGGATGCGGCGATGCAGTTGCGGGATTGCGCGGAGTTGTTGGGGACATTGCCGCCGGAGCAGTTGTTGGAGGTATTGCTTTCGGCGGAGTTGCAGGCGCTGATGGACCGGTTTCCGGATCGGTCGCAGTCGACGACGTCGGTGGTGATGAAAGCGCAGGTGGAGCGGGAGCGGGCGCGGTTTTCGGCGTGGTATGAGTTTTTCCCGCGCAATGCGGAAGGTCGAGCGGACAAGCACTCGACGTTTCGGGATTGTGTGGTGCGGTTAGACGATGCGAAGGCGATGGGGTTTGATGTGATTTACTTTCCGCCGATTCATCCGATCGGGGTGGCGCATCGGAAGGGGAAGAACAACACGCTGGTGGCGCAGCCGGATGATGTGGGATCGCCGTGGGCGATTGGGGGACCGACAGGGGGGCATTTGGCGATCGAGCCGGCGCTGGGGACGGAGGCGGATTTTGTTTGGTTGCTGGGGCAGGCGAAGGAGCGGGGGATGGAGATCGCGTTGGATTTTGCGCTGAATTGTTCGCCGGATCATCCGTATGTGAAGTCGCATCCGGATTGGTTTTATCAGAGGCCGGATGGATCGATCCGGTATGCGGAGAATCCACCGAAAAAGTATCAGGACATTTATCCGCTGAACTTTCACTGCGCGGATTGGAAGAACCTGTGGAAGGAATTGATCGAGGTGGTGCTGTATTGGGTGGGGCGCGGGGTGAAGATTTTTCGGGTGGACAATCCGCATACGAAGCCGGTGGCGTTTTGGGAGGAGTTGATCGGGACGGTGCAGCGGCAGGATCCGGATGTGCTGTTTTTGGCGGAGGCGTTTACGAAGCCGAAGATGATGCAGGTGCTGGGGAAGATCGGGTTCAGTCAGAGCTACACGTATTTCACGTGGCGGGAGACGAAGGAGGAGTTGACGGCGTATGCGACGGAGCTGACGCAGGGGGAGATGCGCTGGTATTACCGGGGCAATTTTTGGCCGAACACACCGGACATTTTGCCAGGGCATTTGCAGAACGCGGGGCCAGCGGTGTTCCGGTTGCGGGCGGCGCTGGCGGCGACGTTGTCTTCGACGTGGGGGATGTATTCGGGGTATGAGTTTTGTGAGAATGAGCCGTATCCGGGCAAGGAGGAGTACAACTGGTCGGAGAAGTATGAGCTGAAGAATCGGGATTGGGATGCGCCGGGGAACATCAAGCCGTTCATCGCTTTATTGAACCAGGTGCGGAAGGAGAATGCGGCGCTGCATTTGTATGACAATCTGGTGTTTCATCAGGCGGATCATTCGGAGGTGATGTGCTACAGCCGGGTGACGCCGGATTTGAGCAACCGGCTTTTGTTTGTGGTGAGCCTGAACACGAGTCATCCGGTGGAGACGATGGTGCATGTGAATCTGGGGGCGCTGGGTTTGGTGGAGGGGCAGCGGTATGCGGTGACGGATTTGCTGCATGGGAGTCGGTATACCTGGGCTGGGAGCAGCAACTTTGTGGGGCTGCGGCCGGATGGGGTGGCGCTGCATGTGTTCCGGGTGGAGAATGTGTAGGGTCGAGAATGACTAAACTGGAAGGTGTGCTGGACTGGAAGTTGCTCTTCTGATAAATCACCCAAGTTATCTGTTCCTAAACCAATCAAGTTGTCATGCCTGTTGCCAAGTCTCCGCCGAGTTTCCGACGTTTGTTTGATGACATTGGGACGGTGGATGCGGTGGGGATTGTGGAGCGGGTGGCGAAGTATGGGACGCGGAGTGTGAAGAAGAAGGCGAAGGTGTTTGGGTTGCGGTTGGCGGTGACGATGGTGGATTTGACGACGCTGGAGGGGAAGGACACGCCGGGGAAGGTGGCGTCGCTTTGTGCGAAGGCTTTGAGGCCGCATGATGTGGGTGAGATTCCTCCGACAGCGGCGGTGTGTGTTTATCCGGCGATGGTGCGGCATGCGGCGAAGCATGTGAAGGGGACGGCGGTGAAGATTGCGTCGGTGGCGACGGCGTTTCCTTCGGGGCAGGCCCCGTTGAAGACGCGGTTGGCGGAGGTGCGGGCGGCGGTGGCGGATGGGGCGGATGAGATCGACATGGTGATCAACCGGGGGGCGTTTTTGAGCGGGGAGTTTGGGCTGATGCAGGATGAGATTGCGGCGGTGGTGGAGGCGTGTGGGGCGGCGACGTTGAAGGTGATTTTGGAGACGAGTGAGTTGGAGACGTATGACAACATTCGGGCGGCGAGTTTTTTGGCGATGCGGGTGATTCGGCCCAATGATTTCATCAAGACGAGCACGGGGAAGACGTCAGCTAATGCGACGCTGGGGAACAATCAGGTGATGCTGGAGGCGATTCGGGATCACTTTTTGGCGACGGGGGTGCCGATTGCGATGAAGCCTGCGGGGGGGATTCGGACGGCGAAGCAGGCGTTGACGTTTTTGATCGCCGTGAAGGAGACGCTGGGGGATGAATGGTTGAACAATGGGCGGTATCGGTTTGGGGCGTCGGCGTTGTTGAATGATTTGGTGCGGCAGTTGGAGAAGGAGCGGACGGGGGCGTATCAGGCTCCGTGGAATTTTAGCGAGGCCTCGGAGGGGTATTAGTGGTATGGGAGTTCTCTTCGCATTCTATTACATCTTTATGTTCGCGTTGATCCCAATAGGGGTGGCTCCCGGTGGAAATTATCATGCATCGACATGGCAAACAGTTGCGCAGGTCGTTTTGATCTTCGGTTGTGTGGTGTTTGCTGTGAGTACCACTAAGCAGAAGAACTCCGGATCTAAGCTGCGTAATGGAGTGCTCGCCTATTCAATTGCCACTTTTGCCTCCAATGTTTGTATTGCGTGGTGGCCGCGCTGAATTCATCAGATTCACATAAGCTACCTTTTAGTACTCGTACAATATGGCCAAGATAATTTCCAAAACCAACCCGGCTCGTGAACTCGTTTTTGGCGATTTGTGGGAGTATGATGCGGCACCGGAGACGGCGGATCCTAAGTTGAAGAAACGTTATGATTTGTTCATCAACGGACAATTTGTGGCGCCGAAGAAGGGGAAGTATTTTGCGACGATCAATCCGGGGACGGAAGTGAAGATTGCGGACATTGCGCTAGGTGATGCGGCGGATGTGGATGCGGCGTGCAAGGCGGCGCAGAAGGCGTTCACAACGGTGTGGGGACCGATGCCGGGGAAGGAGCGGGGGAAGTATTTGTATCGGATCGCGCGACTGCTGCAGGATCATGCTCGGGAGTTTGCGGTAGCGGAGACGATGGATGGTGGGAAGCCGATCAAGGAGTCTCGGGATTTTGATTTGCCGATGGCGGCGGCGCATTTCTTTTATCATGCGGGTTGGGCGGACAAGCTGCCCTATTTGGCGGCAGGGAGGCAGGTGGCGCCTTATGGGGTGGTGGGGCAGGTGATCCCTTGGAATTTTCCGTTGCTGATGCTGGCGTGGAAGATCGCGCCGGCTTTGGCGGCGGGGAATTGTGTGGTGTTGAAGCCGGCGGAGACGACGAGCATTACTGCGTTGAAGTTTGGGGAGATTTGCCAGGAGGCGGGGTTGCCGCCGGGGGTCGTCAATATTGTGAGTGGGGCGGGTGAGACGGGGGCGGCGGTGATCAATCATCCGTTGACTTCGAAGGTGGCGTTCACGGGGAGCACGGAGGTGGGCAAGCTGATCATGCGCTCGCTGGCGGGCACGGAGAAGAAGATGACGCTGGAGCTGGGGGGGAAGGCGGCGAACATTGTGTTTGAGGATGCGCCGCTGGATCAGGCGGTGGAGGGGATCATCAACGGGATCTTTTTCAACCAGGGGCATGTGTGCTGCGCGGGGTCGCGATTGCTGGTGCAGGAGAGTGTGGCGGGGGAGGTGCTGGCGCGTTTGAAGCGACGGTTGGCGACACTGCGGGTGGGGGATCCTTTGGATAAGAACACGGACATTGGGGCGATCAATAGCAAGGAGCAGTTGGGTAAGATTACGGAGTTGGTGAAGGCGGGAGTCGCGGAGGGGGCGGAGATGTACCAGAGTGAGTGCCGGCTGCCGGCAAAGGGGTTTTATTTCAGGCCGACGTTGTTTGCGAAGATGAGCATGAGTCACCGGATTGCGCGTGAGGAGATTTTTGGTCCGGTGTTGAGCATGCT
Source organism: Verrucomicrobiaceae bacterium (assembly GCA_029865835.1). GTDB lineage: Bacteria > Verrucomicrobiota > Verrucomicrobiia > Verrucomicrobiales > Verrucomicrobiaceae > JAGRPD01. The sequence continues at coordinate 3,252 of JARXAL010000002.1, read as the reverse complement.
GACGTTTCGGACGCTGGAGGAGGCGGTGGAGAAGGCGAACAACACGCCTTATGGCTTGAGCGCGGGGGTGTGGACGGACAAGGGGAGTAAGATTTTGAAGATGAGCACGCTGCTGAAGGCGGGGGTGGTGTGGGCGAATACGTACAACAAGTTTGATCCGGCGAGTCCGTTCGGGGGGTATAAGGAGAGTGGCTTTGGGCGTGAGGGTGGGAAGCAGGGGTTGATGGATTATTGCAGGGTGGGGTGAGGTTTTTGGGGACAGGATTGCCGGGATTTTTTTGGATTAACAGGATTTTTGGACTGACTTATGAGTGCTCGATTGACGATTACGAAGACGCCGAAGTGTTATGTGGGTGGGGCTTTCATTCGGAGTGAGAGTGGACGGGTGTTTGAGTTGAAGGATCAAAAAGGGGAGTTCTTTGCGAATGTGCCGCTGTGCAGTCGGAAGGATTTGAGGAATGCGGTGGAGGCGGCGGCGAAGGCTGGGCCGGGGTGGGTGAAGCGGACGGCGTTCAATCGGGGGCAGATTTTGTATCGGGTGGCGGAGATGATTGAGTCGCGGGTGGATGAGATGGCGGAGGCGCTGATGCTGGGCGGGGCGACGAAGGCGGAGGCGACGAAAGAGGTGGTGGCGGCGGTGGACCGGATCGTGCATTACGCGGGGTGGACGGACAAGTATGAGGCGATGCTGGGGAGCGTGAATCCGGTGGCCTCGGCGCATTTCAATTTCACGGTGACGGAGCCGATGGGGATCATCGGGGTGCTGGCGCCGGATGAGCGGCCTTTGCTGGCATTGGTATCGCTGATTTTGCCGGCGATCACGAGTGGGAATTGTGTGGTGGCATTGGCGAGCGAGACGCAGCCTTATCCGGCGATTTTGCTGGGGGAGATGCTGGCGGTGAGCGATTTGACGGGTGGGGTGGTGAATTTGTTAACGGGGAAACGGGCGGAGCTGGTGCCGACGTTTGCGACGCATGAGCATTTGCGGGCGATCTGCGGGGCGGTGAATGCGGAGCAGCGGAAGGCGCTGAGGCTGGGAGCGGCGGAGAGTGTGAAGCGGGTGAGGCTGTGGAAGGCGGAGGAGGCGGTGGATTGGGAGTCTGAGGGGATGGAGGGACTGGAGGAGATTCGGGCGCTGGTGGAGTGCAAGACGACTTGGCATCCGGTGGGGGGGTGAATTTCGGAATGCGTATTGCGGAATGCGGATTGGCACGCGGAGGCGCGGAGGCGCGGAGGTGCGGAGAGGGTTACCACGAATGGGAGGGGACGTCCTCCGAGGTGGGAGAGAGGGTTCTCCGAGGTTGGAGGTTTGTTGAATTGGTGGAGCCTGATCCCGGTTGGCCGCAGATTGGGGGGCAGATTGATCTGGCGTTTGACCGAGCGGATGAGGTGCTCAAAGGTTGTTATTCTGGCAGAATCTTGCGCGCCGACCGCATTTCCGGCGGGGGGTGAACTTTGACTATCAGTTAGTTGCGCGCTGACCCCGGTCTAAGGGTGCCTGTTGCTTTTGTAGCGCAGATGAGCGCGATGATAGAGAGAATTAACATGTAGACTGATAGTATCAGCGGCAAGAAGAAGAGAGTCCAATAGGCGGGCGGTTGGAGGTTAGGAATGGTTACATACGCCCGAAGGCCAAATGGATAGTAGACAAGCGCAACGAGCATGAAAACGGTGCTTTTGATCCATAAGGTCCTAACTCGCTTAGAGTCTTTTGATGCTTCGGCAAGAACGCGGCGGTGGTTGTGCCACAGCGCGATACCGAATACGAAAAAGAAAATGGCCGCCCAGGGGAGTTGCGTGGTGTCCGGTGCCGATGCCAGGGATATCGAAAGTGCAGCTATGAGCGTGGCCAGTATGAAGACGACGATAAGGTGGAATGCGAGGAGTAGAGAGAATGAGATAGAAAGCCTCATGACTTGAAGGTTCGTGTAGATAGCGAACTTCTTTCAGGCGTTGTTTCCAGTAGGCCTTTTGAGTGTCACCAGATCGTTTGCGTCGAGCTAATGAAGTCTTCACTTCTTGGCGCGTGTGCTCTGGGGTCAGTCTTCGAAGTGGAGGGTGGCGATGTCGGTGCGGCGTTGGAGGCCGGGGAAGGTTATGGGGTGGGTGGCGGCGTAGGCGGCGTCGCGGGCGGCTTCGCGGGTGGGGGCTTGGGCGACGACGGCGAGGACTCGGCCGCCGTTGGTTTCGTAGTTGCCTTCGGGGTTTTTGCGGGTGCCGCAGTGGAAGACTTGGGCGGTCTGCGGGACTTGATCAAGGCCGGTGATGAGGTCGCCGGAGCGGGAGGTGGCGGGGTAGCCGGCGGAGGCGGAGATGAGGCAGATGCTCCATCCTTCTTTGAAGTGGATGAGGTCGGGGTTCAATTGACCTTTGGCGGCGGCGAAGACGTAGGAGGCGAAGTCGCCCTGGACCATGGGGAGGACGGCTTCGGCTTCGGGGTCGCCGAAGCGGCAGTTGTACTCGAGGACTTGGGGGCCGTTCGGCGTGAGCATGATGCCGAAGTAGAGGAAGCCGCGGTAGGGGAGGCCGTCGGCGATGAGGCCGGTGACGGTGGGTTGGACGATTTCCTGTTCGATCTGGTTGAGGAGTTCGGGGGTGGCGAGCTGGCGGGAGGCGACGGCGCCCATGCCGCCGGTGTTGGGACCCTGGTCGGCGTCGCCGATGCGTTTGTAGTCGCGGGCGGGCATGAGGATCTGATAGGCGTCGTCACAGACGGAGACGAAGATGGAGATTTCAGGGCCGGTGAGGCATTGCTCGATGAGGAGGTCGCCAGGGCCGAAGACGCGTTTGTCGAGGACGTCGGTGACGAAGGCTTCGGCTTCGGTTTGTTCGGTGCAGACGGCGACGCCTTTGCCGGCGGCGAGGCCGTCGAATTTGAGGACGATGGGGAGGGTGGTGAGGGCGGCCTGGGCTTCTTCGAGGGTGGTGGCGACGCTGAAGCCGGCGGTGGGGATGGCGTGGCGCTGGAGAAACTTTTTGGCGAAGATTTTGGAGGCTTCGAGTTGGGCGGATTCTTTGCGGGGGCCCCAGCAGGGGATGCCGGCGGTGGCGCAGAGGTTGGCGAGGCCGTCGCCCTGGACGAGCCAGGATTCTTCACCGGCGACGCAGAGGTCGATGGCGTTGGATTGCATCCAGGCGATGAGGGAGGGGAGGTCGGTGGCGGGGACGCGGGTGGCGAGGGATTCGATGGCGTCGCTGCCGGGGCAGGCGAAAAGTTCGTGATGGCCGGGGGAGGCTTTGAGAGCGGAGAGG
>JARXAL010000265.1 GCA_029865835.1 Verrucomicrobiaceae bacterium | reverse complement strand
CGCCGGGGCCGGGGGGGCTGCATGCGGAGACGGATTATCGGCGGGTGTTTGCGGAGGTGCTGCGGGGGTGTTTTCCTGGGGCGGAGGTGGGGAGGGTTTTTCCGGGGGTGGAGTTGGCGGGGGTGGGGTTGATGTGAGGGGAGGGGATTAGCAATCAGTAATCAGTAATCAGTAATCAGTGGTCAGTGGTCAGTGGTCAGTGGTCAGTGGAAACAGAGAGTGGTGAGTGGAAAAGGGTAGCGGGTGGGGTAGGGTGCGAGATGAATTGGATTCTTTGCGGACGGGAGCGGTTGGAGGCGATTCGGTCGATCTTCAACGAAGCGATCTTGAACTCGACGGCGCTGTATGATTATGAGCCGCGGTCGGTGGCGGTGATGGAGGCGTGGTTTGCGGCGAAGGAGGCGGCGGGGTTGCCGGTGATCGGGCTGGAGAATGCGATGGGGGAGCTGATGGGGTTTGCGAGCTACGGGCCGTTTCGGGCGTTTCCGGCTTACAAGTACACGGTGGAGCACTCGGTGTATGTGGATGGGCGATTTCGGGGTCGGGGGCTGGGGAGGATGCTCTTGGAGCGGGTGGTGGAGGCGGCGGAGGTGGCGGGGAACAAGACGATGATCGGGGTGATCGACGCGGAGAATGCGGCGAGCATTGCGCTGCATGAGCGGCTGGGGTTTGCGCGGTGCGGGGAGATCCGGCACGCGGGTTTTAAGTTTGGGCGATGGCTGGACTTGGTGTTTTACCAGCGGGTGTTGAAGGGGCCGGAGCGGCCGGTGGATGGGTGAGGGAGTTAGTAATCAGTAATCAGTAGTGAGTAGGGAGAAGGGAGTAGGGAGTAGTGAGGCGCGGGAGATGGGAACCGGTCTATTTCCACTGGCCGGGGGTGTTGGTCCATTGGGTGAGGACTTGGCGTTTGGTGACGGGCCACCAGTCTTGGAGGCGGGTGGCTAGGCGGGTGATGAGTTCGGGGTTTTCGGCGGCGAGGTTTTGGTTTTCGTGGGGGTCTTTAAGGAGGTTGAAGAGCTGGGGGCGGATTTCGGTGATGGGGCTGGTTTTGGCGTAGCCGTCGCGTTTGCCGTCGTAGGTGAGGAGGAGTTTCCAGGGGCCTTCGACGATCCAGCGGTAGACGAGGGTTTCCTGGGGTTCGTCGATGTTGGCGACATCGTGGGCGAAGGTTTCGCCGAAGACTTCTTTGCGGGGGGTGGGTTCGCCGGATTTGAGGATGGAGAGGAGGTTCAGGCCGGGGAGGTTGGCGGGGATTTGGGCGTTGGCGGCGGCGAGGGCGGTGGGGACGATGTCGATGCTGGAGCCGAGTTGTTCTTTGCGGTCGCCGGGTTGGATGGTGCCTTTCCAGGAGAACATGAGGGGCTGGCGGGTGCCGCCTTCGTTGGCGGATTGTTTGGAGCGGGGGGCGTAGGCGGGGCTGTTGGGGTCCTGGATCCAGCCGTTGTCGGCGACGTAAACGAAGAGGGTGTTTTCGGTGAGGCCTTTGGCTTCGATTTTGTCCATGAGCTGGCCGCAGGTTTGGTCGAACCATTCGACCATGGCGTAGTAGCGGGCGATGTGGTCGGACTCGATGCCTTTGGCTTTGTACTTTTTGAAGAGGTCGTCCGGGGGCGTGTGGGGGGAGTGGGGCATCATGGGGGCGTACCAGATGAAGAAGGGTTTTTTCTGGGCGGTGGCGTTGTCGATGAAGGTGAGGACAGGGTCGAGGCCTTCGCGGCCGATTTTGAGGCCGTCGTCGCCGTGGCGGCCACCGGGGTTGGGGAAGCCGCGAGTCATGGATTCGGTGAAGCCAGCGCGCTGGGGGTCGCCTTCCCACCATTTGCCGGACTGGTGGCTGAGGTAGCCTTTGTCGCTGAGGAGTTTGATGATGGAGGGTTGTTCGTAGTAGTGGCCGATGAGTTTCTCGCGGAGGGCGGCGTATTCGGGAGTGTCGGCTTTGGCACCTTTGGCTTTTGCTTTGCCCTTGCCTTTGGAGGTGTCGGGGGGAGAGGCGGGGGTGAGAGCGGCTGGGTCGTTGCCGGTGATTTTGCTTTGGTGTGCGTAGAGGCCGGTGGTGAAGGTGGCGAGGGCGGGGCGGCAGAGGGCGGTGGGGACGTAGCCGCGGGAGAAGAGGGCGCTGCGGGCGGCGAGTTTGTCGAGGTTGGGGGTTTCGATTTGGGGGTGACCCATGAAGCCGTAGTCGGTCCAGGCGTGGTCGTCGGAGATGAGGAAGACGATGTTGGGCTGGTCGGCAGCGGTGGCGGAAAAGGAGAGCGCTGTGAGGAGGGTGAGCAGGAGGGATTTCATTTGGGAATGCGGATTTCGGATTGATGAGGCCTGCGGGCCGCTGATGGGGGAGAAAGGTGGGAGCGTGGGGATTTTCCAGGGATGGAGATTGTCGGGATGGAAACGCGGGGAGTTGAGCGACCTGTCAGCAAAGGCTGTGTCGCATTTGGCAAAAGGAGGGTGGTTGGGACACAAAAAAGCGGGCAGGCTTGCGCCGTGCCCGCGATTTGGGGGATTCGCGTCAGATGGTGGCGAAGTCGCGCATGGTGGCGAGGATGATGGTGATGGAGCAGGCGCCGGCGTCTGGGAAGCCGATGCAGGCGTCGCCGAGGGTTTTGGCGCGACCGAACTGGGCGACCATGGCTTTGCTGGCGTCTTTGCCGGCTTCGGCTGCGGTGGCGACGGCGGTGAGGGCTTCATTGAGGGGTTTGCCGATGACCTTGCCGGCTTCTTCAGCGGCTGGGGCGAGGGCGTCGATCATGGTCTTGTCTCCGGGTTTGGCGCCGCCGCGTTTCATGACGCCGTCGAGGGCGGCCTGGAGAAAGACAGCGAGGCCTTCGGAATCGAGAGCGGGGCGGCCTGCGAGGGCTTTGCCTCCGGCGCGGAAGAGGGTGCCGAAAAGGGCCCCGGAGGCGCCACCCATGCTGCTCATCATGGCGGTGCCGGTGGTGACGAAGACTTGTTCGACGGTGCCGGGATCGAGTTTTTCCAGCTGATCTTTGACGGCTTCCATGCCACGGGCCATGCCGAGACCGTGATCGCCATCGCCGAGGTCGCGATCGGCCTGGGAGAGCATGGGTTCGGCGGCGATGATGGCGTCAGCCACCTGGAGGAGCATGAGGCGGACTTGATTGGGTTTGAGTTCCATGAAGGGATGCGGTTGGGGACGGAGGAGGGGCTGACGGCACGATGGAGAGGGCTCCACCGTGCCGGAGCGGGTGAGACTTACTTGGTGCCTTTGGCTTTGAGGTCGTTGTACATCTGGTAGCCTTGGTCAGGGGTGAGGCCCTCGTGGACGACACCGCGGACGGCCTGCATCATGCTGATGGGGGCGTCGCTCTGGAAGATGTTGCGGCCCATGTCGACGCCGTTAGCGCCTTGTTGGATGGCATTGTAGCACATGGTGAGGGCGTCGAGTTCTGGGAGCTTTTTGCCGCCGGCGATGACGATCGGCACTGGGCAGCAGCTGGTGACGGAGTCGAATTCGGTGTCGGTGTAGTAGCACTTGACGACGTTGGCGCCGAGTTCGGCCATGATACGGGTGGCGAGGCGGAAGTATTGGGGGGTGCGGGCCATGGCGCGGCCGACGGCGGTGACGCCCATGACGGCGATGCCGTAGCGGCTGGCGGCGTCGACGAGGTCGGTGAGGTTTTTGAGGGACTGGCGCTCGTAGGCGCTGCCGATGAAAACCTGGACGGCGAGGATGCTGGCGTTGAGGCGGATGGCTTCCTCAATGTTGAGGGCGGTGCTTTCGTTGGAAAGCGGTTCGAAGCCAGGGCGGGAGAAGGTGACTTTTTTGCCGTCGACTTCGCCTTCCCATTCTTCCATGGGGCTGACCATGGAGGTGCCGCCGGAGGCGCGGAGGGCGATGGCTTTGCGGGTGCTGGCGGGGATGACGCTGCGCTGGATGCCGCGGGTGAGCATGAGGCAGTCGGCGTAGGGTTCGAGAGGGAGAATGGTTTGGTCAACGCGCTCGAGGCCGGTGGTGGGGCCTTGAAAGTAGCCGTGGTCAAAGGCGAGCATGACGGTGCGGCCGTCCTTGGGATTGAAGACCTGGCTGAGGCGATTTCTGAGGCCCCAGTCGTACTGGTGGCTGCCTTTGAGGAAGAAGCCAGGAGCCTCTTGGGGCACGTGGGTGAAGAATTCCTTTTCTTTCTTGTCTGCTGCGCTGGTTTGGATATCGGCCATAAGAGTTGTAGGGTAGGTTGGAGATTAAGGGCGTCAAGAGTAGTCAATTCGGGCGACGGCATCCATACCTGAATTCGCTATTGATGTGTCGGATTTGGCAAAAGCGGGTGGATTTGGAGGGTGCTGGAGGAGGGTGTGGGGTGTGTCGGATTTGGAGATGGGAGAGGGGTAGAGGAATAAAGGGCTTGTGTTTTGGGGCGGATTTTACGATGGATGTGGCTTAAACAAAACGGTGGAAACATGAGTGCGGCGAATCTTTTGAGCTTGGTTCCGGCGGGGTCGTTGCATCGGGTGCATGGCGAGCGGACGGTGGCGTTGCCGGGGGCGACGGTGGACATTTTGACGGCGCGGAAGATTGAGCTGCAGTGCTGGGAGTTGAATCGATTGAGTGATCCTTACTGGAGACTTTACTGGCCGCTGGAGGAGGGAGGTGTGGTGGAGATTGAGGGGAAGTACACGTCGATGGTGCCCGGGAAGATGTATCTGATTCCACCGCACACGTCGTTCAGCACGCAGACGCTGAAGCCGTTCAGCAAGTGGTATGTGCATTTTAACCTGGGGGTGGCGGGAGATCGCGCCGCGCCGGGGATTTACTCGATGGAGGTGCAGGCGGGGGATGAGGCGGCGTTGTCGGCGTTGGTGGCGCAGAGTGAGACGGAGGAGGCGCCGTTTAGCTGGGTGGCGGTGATTTTGGTGGCGGGGGCGGTTGGAAGGCTGCCCGAGGGGATTTGGCAGCATCAGCGATTGGATCCGCGGTTGCGGAGTGCGCTGGATTTCATGAGCGCGCATTTGGCGGTGAAGCTGGTGGCGGAGCAGATCGCGAAGTATGCGGGGTTGAGCGTGCGGAATTTGAATCACTTGTTCCGGCAGGAGTTGCAGAGGCCGCCGATGCGGGTGCTGCTGGATTATCGGCTGGATCATGCGTGCGCGCTGCTGCGACACAGTGAGGCGAGCATTGACGAGATTGCGGAGCAGTGCGGGCTGGTGAACCGGCATTATTTGAGCCGGATGATGCGGCAGTATCGGAACACGTCGCCGGCGACGTATCGGCGGGAGTCGATTTGAACCAACGGTCTTGGAGGGGGCAGCGGCGCGGCGTCGAATTTGGGGCTATGGGTGGGGGGAACTCGAGAAGGGAACGCGACCACTCTTGCGAGGCGACGCCGGCCATCTCTTGTTTTGAGAACGGCCAGGACGCTGCTGGCGCCGTCTGGTCAGACGACGACGCTATTGAGTCTTTCGATGAGCGGTCCGATCAGTGCGGGCGGGGCGGGGAACATTGGCAAGGGGCAGGTGGTCAATAAGGTCGGCGATGTGGCGCTGATTTTTGAGTTCACCAACAAGGCGCGCGAGGTGATGACGCTGGAGCGGTGATGGCGGGGAGGGGGCTAGTGTTTTTTGTTTCGCAGGCGCTCTTTGTAGAGATTGACCAGATTGTCGATGCGTTGCTGTGCGGAGAACTCGGCAGTGCGGGTTAGCCAAGCGGCGAGAGCTTCCGGATTGACATCGAGTTGATGCATTTCGGCGTCGAGGTTGCCAGTGTTCAGGAGTTTTAGGACCTCACCGGGTTTCTCGAAGAGGCAAGCATCCCAAAGGTCGGGTTTGTTGGCGGCGCCAAGGGCGACAAAATCCACCCATTTGCCATCCTGACGGAGGAGGAAGACGCCGTCTTGAAAGGTCATGTCATTGGGGGCATGGCCTTTCTGCATTACGATGAACGGTCCGGAGGCAGCGGGTTCCGTGGTGAGCTTGAGCAGTTCGATGCGATTGTAATCGTTGGTTATTTGGGGCATGATCAGGGCTTGCTGGCGGGTTGAGCTTGGGCCCGCAGGCGGTTGACCTGGGGCAGAAAAGTCATGAAGGCGTTGTAATCTGAAAACAGCTTGGTGATCTCCATTTTGAGGCCGGTGACAGCGACTTTGACAGCGTCGTCCAACATGCGAGCCTCACCTTTTCCGATGGGACGACCCGTGGCGATTGGTTCAATAAGCACCTGATCCAACTGAGTTTGACGAGTGGCGAGGAGTTCCGCATTGCGCTTGAGTTCGCCCTCCAGGATTGAGTTAGCGGCGGGCTGAGCCTGCATTTGTTTTTTGATGTTTTTTGAGGCGCTGCTCCTGTTCATTCAAGCTGGCAATGCTGCGCGCAGGATGAGTTGTTTGTGTTCGGTTTTCATTCGGGAGGGTGACGTGTCTTGTTGTCCTAGTGAAACAGTCGAGGGATGTGATGGGAGATCGCCGTGTGATCCGGCGCTTTGGATTGTGACTGTTGAGGCACTCAAAGGTTTACCAGGTTAAAAAGCCGCCGAGTCGGGGAGACTTTGGCTTTGAGCTTTTCTTGGCGGCGAGGGTACGCAGGTCAGAAGTTTTGGTCAAGATGATTTGGAGGGTGGGAAGGGACGGTGGTCAATGAGGGCGGTGATGTGGCGCTGATTTTGAGTTCACCAACAAGGCGCGGTAGAGCTGTTTGAGGCGATTAGGAGACCGGTGAGGTAGGTTTCGGGCCGCGCCAGAAGAGTAGTACAACACCCCATACCCATTTCGTCCTGATCGATGCATGGTGAGAAGCGTTGGAGGCATGATCATCCTGCTTCCAATGCCAAACCTATCCCACCATGAAAACCCCCATCATCCTCCTCCTCACGCTCGCCTCAACCGCCGCGCTCATCAGTTGCAACGAAAAAAAGGCCGCCATTGAGGCCCAAAAAGATGCCACCAAGGACGCCATCGATGAGCGCAAAGACGCGGTGAACCATGCCGCTGAGTCCGCCACCAAGCAGGCCGATGTTAACGCTGACATCACCAAAGCCAACATCGAAGCTGCCAACCAATCTGCTCAAGCCCAGTTGGATGCCAACAAAGAGAAGGCTGATGCCGTTGCCGCCGCTGAAAAGGCGCGTGTCGATGCTTTGAACAAGTAGTTCACGGCCTTGGGTTCGATGCTACAAAGGCGGGCCCGGTCTGGGGGGGCTGCCAGCTGTTCTGTCTCAACGCTTCGGATCAGGCGACGGCGAGCGGGAGGCGTCGATGATCCGACAGATGTCAGACGAGCTGTTGTCTGCATCCCAATTGTGTGGATGCGGGTTCATTTGGGAGTCCTGGGTGTGAGGATCTCTGCTGGGGCGATGAGTTTGCCCTGGGCATCGATTAGGTCGATTTGTAAGTTCTCGGCGACGATGGCTTTGGCGAGGAGCTTGCGGGCTTCTGTGGCTTGAGTCTGATCCACGTTCAGGGTGACGCCTGCGGTCGCGACGGCGACGGATTGGATGTTGTGCTGGCGCAAGATGGTGAAGGCGCGGGTGCCTTGCTTTTCGTTGGCCTCAGGGTTGTTCGGCCATGAGGCTGTGGGAACCCAATTCGGCTCGGTGGCTCGACTGGCTGGGGCGAGGGCGAAGAGGGAGAAGGCGCTGGCGAAGAGGGCGAATCGCAAGAGGGTGTTCATAATGGGGGGAGTGATGGGGAGCAACACAGAGCGGAGACTCTGTTTCTTGGGGGAAAGCTTCGGATTCGGTGCGGGCGAGGGGGAAGGGTCCAAGGTGGGACTGATGGCATGCATCCGGTTTTTGTTCGCCACTATCTGGGCCTCAGTAGATTTCGTCGTCTGGTATCTTGATCTTGGCCAGGTCTAGTAGGTGCAGTGCGAACTTCAAGAGACGTTCAGTGTCTCTGATCTTTGATCCATCCAGCCCAAGCTCTGCGTATCGGGTAGGGCCGTAGTCCTTCAGGCTCCAAAACTCAATCATCTGATACTTCTTGTCGGCACAAGTCTCAAAAATCCATTGTGCGCCGTCTACGCCGTCTGCCCCTATGAGTACTTCAGTCTCGTTTAGTGGCGTCAGAAGTGATGGAACATCGAGCAACTGGTCAAGAACACGGCTCTCGTCGTCTGATAGCTTCCGTGTAGAATCAACAGTGATAGCTCCCAGGGTATAGCCTTTATGCTGCGTCATGCGGATGGCACGAATCATGTAGCCCTCTGCAGTTCCCCAGATACGAACGGCAATCGGATCATGGAAGGACCTGAGCCAGAGGAACCGAAACTCGAACTCAGGGCGGCCGGGGGCGCGGTCGTAAAGCGATGGCTCCTTCATGGCTGCGAGATACCGGGTGTAGTAGCTCTCGCTCCCAGTCTGGAAATATGCACGACCATCTGAATCGTTGTGTACCTTGAATGTGTCATCGGTAGGCTGGCTCGTTTTGGTTGGAGAGCCTGCAAACGGATCTTTTGGCTCATCCGCAGTGATATTCGAGATGAAGAGCGCAAGTGAGGTAGCGAAGAATATCGTTTTCATGGCAATGGAGTCGGCTCTTTGGGTGAACGTGGTTTGGGCACACTCATCTGTGTTTTGTTTGATTCGCCCAGAGTCACTTGGCAGTGGCTAAGACGAGGTGGTCCATTTGGCGGGCGGCGTAGGTGAGTGCGGCGGTGATGTCCTCTGGCTCCAGGAAGGCATAGTCTTCAAGGATCTCCTCCCGTGTGGCGCCTGCGGCGATGAGGTCCAGGATGTCGCTGATCCGCATTCGATAGCCGCGAATGCAGGGCCTTCCGCCACATTTGCCGGGCTCGGTGGTGATGCGATCGAGCAGATTCATGATGAGAGGATACTGACTGGGTGCCCAGACGGCAACCTTGAATGCTGGGGGGCGTTGGGGGCATTCTGGCGAATGCTAGTTTGGGGGGAAAGGGGTGCATTGACTCTTTGGGGGCTGCCGTTATTCTTTGGCCATGAGTACGCGACAACTGACGCTGGGCAACTTTGCGGCGCATTGTTTGGACGAAATCCAAACGGTGCAACAGGGCGATACGGTGATTGAGATTTTGAGTGAGGGGAAGGTGGTGGCGGTGGTGAGTCCGCCGCTGGCGGTGGAGGCTGCGGGTAGCTTGGCGGATTGGATGGGGAGCGGTGCGGGGACGATGTCTTTTGGTCCGGGCTACGATCCTAATGAGCCTGCGTTTGAGGTGGAGGATTGGGAGGCGTTCCGGGAGGCGAAAAAGTGAACGGTGGGGTTCACCTTTTGGATACCTGCGCTTGGCTGGATGCTTTCATTGCGCCGCAGAAATTGAAGCCGACGATTCGTGCTTTGATCCATCAGCAGTCTCTGATCAGTCTGGCGGACATTACTTTGTTGGAGGTCGCGCGGAAGGCTGCAACGGGAGATTTGATTCTCGAAACGCCCATCGAACGGTGGTTTGAAGTCGCTTTGCCTGCGGGGCGCTGTCGAGTGCTTCCGATTACGCCTCAGATTGCCATTGAGGCTTCAAGACTTCCAGAGCCGTTTCACAAGGATCCGGCCGATCGGCTGATCGTTGCGACTGCGAGGATTCATGGGCTGACGATCCTGACTTCCGATTCCAAGATTTTGGATTACCCGCATGTTCGTTCCTTGGCTTCGCGGTGAGTCTGTGGGGAGAGGCGGAGAAAATGGCGGCGGGGCGGCGTGTGGGTGGGGGTCGACGGGGTGTCCGCGCTCCTTTGGTGGTTAGGGGACGGGTTCGGCAGATTCGATGAACCAGCGTTCGGCGAGGAAGTCGTCTTCGTCGGTTTTATCGGCGCTGCGGTTGAGGGTTTGCAGGGCGGTTTGGGTGTCCCAGGGGACGAGGGTGAGGCGGTAGGTTTGGCCGGGGGTGAAGCTGGCGGTGGGCTGCATTTCTTTCTTTTTGAAGGTCCACTGGATGGCCTGCCAGTTGGCTTCGGGATCGAAGGTGCCGGCGATGACTTTCTTAATGCGGTAGAGGGCGGTGTGGAGGGCGTCGGGATAGGGGGTGGCGTCGGGGCTTTGGTTGGTGGATTTGATGAGGAGTTCGGCTTCGACGATGACTTTGCCTTCGGTGGTGGTGGCGGCGGGGTCGCTGGTGGGCTTGGGGGCGGGTTTGGAGGTGTTGGGGTTGAAGGTGACGGTGTCCCACTCGATGTTGGCTTCGCGGGCGGCGGTGGGGGAGTAGAGGAGGTCGCGGGAGGCGATGACCCAGACGACGAGTTTTTTGGCGCGGACGATGTCGTCGGGGCGGGAGGCGAATTCGCGGCGGGTGGCGGTGGTGC
>JARXAL010000252.1 GCA_029865835.1 Verrucomicrobiaceae bacterium | reverse complement strand
ACATTGGAATGCGCGCAATGTCACGACCACAAGTTTGATCCTTTCACGATCAAGGATTACTACCAGATGGCGGCGTTTTTTGACAAGGGCGATGAGTTTGGTCTTTTTCCACGGTTCTGCAACGGGACGCCACCGCCTAGCGCGTATGTTTATCTCCCTGGGCAGGAGACCGAACAGATGCGCCGCAAACATGCGGTAAAAGAGGCTGAGGAGCGACTGGAGGAGGTCCGGAAAAGTGCGCGCGAGCGATTTGACGAGTGGAGGCGTCATTCGGCGCCGCCTTTGCGTGGTGGTGGCCTGTGGAAGCATGCCTGGGGTGGAGAGCATGCAGACAGGGTGCCATCGGTGATGCCTGAACCTCAGTTTGCAACCGGCTTTGAAGCGGTGGATGAGAAGGAAGGTGATTTTCATCTGAGTGTCGTGCCTCCGATGCGCACACGCACACCAGCGGTTCGTTCGATCGAACCCGGGGTCGAGGGAAGGGCGTGTGACTTCCCGGCGGGTTCTGGCGGCCTGTGTGAATTTCCACCGGAACTGGCTTACTTCCGCAAGCACTCGCCCTTCACCTTTTCTTTTTGGTTGAAGGTGAACGAGACGCCGGAGCGGGCGGTCATCCTGCACCGGTGTCGAGCGGGCGTGGACACGGGGCATCGAGGCTATGATTTGATGTTTTTGGATGGCAAACTGACATTGACATTGGGGCATTTTTTCCCTGGTAACGCGATCCGGGTGCAGGCGGAGGAGAAGATTGATTTCCCGAACTGGGGTCATTTGGCGCTGAGTTACGATGGCTCAAGCCGAGCTGGTGGGCTGCATTTGTTTGTCGACGGTCAGGAGGTGGAAACCAGGATCATTCGTGATTCCTTGACGCGCGACATTGATTACCGGTCGGAATGGGCGGACGGAAACGATGGGCAAGTGGCTGATGGGAGCCAGCATGAAGTGGTGCTTTCTTTGGGGCAAAGTAACAATGAAACCGGATTGCTTGGGGCGGCCATTGATGAGTTGAGAGTGTATGACCGGAAGCTCAGCCCGGTGGAGATCCTCTTTTTGAGTGGGAAGCCGGTGCCGGAAGGGGATGAACCCTGGTTCGACTGGTACTTTAGGGAGGTGGATGTGGAGGGTGTGCGGGCTCTGGTGGCCTTGAATGAGGCACGTGCCAAGGAGACGGATTTCGACGTTGGTCTGCGTGACATCATGGTCATGGAGGACACGCCGGGGTTAGGGCGGGTTACGCCGATGCTGAAGCGAGGTGATTTTCGATCACCGGGAGAGGTTGTGGAACCCGGGACACCTGCTGCGCTTCCGCCGATGCCTGAGGGAGCACCGCGCAACCGGTTGGGACTGGCGCAATGGCTGGTGGACAAGAGGCATCCACTGACCGCGAGGGTGCAGGCAAACCGACTATGGAGTGTCTTTTTTGGTCAAGGCCTGGTGAGGACGCCACAGGATTTTGGCGTGCAGGGGGAAGTGCCTGCCCAGCCGGAGTTGTTGGATTTTCTGGCGCGACGCCTGATGGATTTGGAGTGGGACATGAAAGCCTTTTGCCGGGAATTGGCCCTGTCGGAGGCGTTTGCGCGCAGTTCGCTGCCCGTGGAGGCGGGGCAGTGGGAATTTGATCCTGACAATGCGCTGTTGGCGCGTGGTCCGCGTCTGCCGCTCACGGCGGAACAACTGCGAGATTCTGTGCTGAGGATCAGTGGACTGTTGAACCCTGTTGTTGGCGGGCCGAGTGTCAAGCCTTACCAACCGGAAGGTCTGTGGGAAGACAGTGCGACGCAGCATGTTTACGAGCAGGACAAGGGGAGCAGCCTTTACCGGCGCAGTCTTTATACCTTTTGGCGCCGCACCTGTCCTCCACCCACGATGACGCTTTTTGACGCGCCGAGTCGGGAGGTGTGTCTCGTCAAACGAACTTCGACCGTGAGTCCGCTGCAGGTGCTTGCCGTTTGGAATGACAAAGGGTACCTTGAAGCGGCGCGTGTGCTGGCTGAGCGTTTAGTGGGTCGGCATCCGAGCGCCGATGCGGATGCGCGGCGGGTGGAAGATGCGATCCGGGCGCTTACAGGAAAATCGCCGATTGCGGCGCAAACGTTGGCACTGGTTGAGCTTATTCAGTCAGGAAGGGAGGAGTATTCGAAGGACCGGGAACAAGCCGGTCAATTGCTGGCTGCGGCTGGAGAATCGCCTTTACAGCAAGGGCTTCCGCCGGAAGAAGTCGCTGCCACGCTGGTGATGGTGCGCGCGCTTTTCAGTGCGGACGCCTTCGTGAATGTTTATTAGACGGATGGATACCATGCAGAGAGCGATTTCAGACTTGTTTCCGTGTCAAAGGTTCGATGAACCGAGAGGCATGACGCGTCGCGAGTGGATCAGCCGCATGGGCTATGGTGTCGGCGGGGCGGCGCTGGCGACATTGATGGGCGAGGGTGGAGTGGCGATGGGCGGTGGCATTCAAGGCCTGCCGCACTTTGCACCGAAGGCGAAGCGGGTCATTTGCCTGTTTATGAGCGGCGGGATGTCGCAATTTGAGTCCTTTGATTACAAGCCACTGCTCACCGAGCGTCATGGACAGCCGCTTCCAGACTCTGTGTTTCGGGGGCGGATGCCTTTGGGGATGTCTCAGTATCAGGAGCGGTTCCAGATTCAAAGCTCGCCTTTTCCCTTTCAACAGCATGGGCAAAGCGGTGCCTGGGTGAGCGATTGCTTCCCGTATTTGGCGAAGCAGGCGGACAAGATTTGCTTCCTCAAAGGCATGGTCTCGGATGCAGTGAATCATGATCCTGCGATTGTCTTCATGAACAGCGGGCATCAACTGCCCGGGCGCCCGACGATGGGAGCCTGGCTGAGCTATGGTTTGGGCTCGGAGAATGAAAATCTGCCGGCGTATATCGTGATGGTGAGCAAACGGAATGCGGACCAGCCACTGTCATCGCGACTTTGGGACAGTGGCTTTTTGCCGAGCCAGCATCAAGCGGTGCAGTTTTTGCCGGGCAAAGATCCGGTGCTGTTTTTGAATAATCCGGCAGGATTGAGTGATACGCTGCATCGGAAGATGGTTGAGCAGATGATTGAGGTGCAGCAGGAAGAGTTGCGGGTGCGTGGAGAGCAGGCCATTCAGGCGCGGATCAAGCAGATGGAAATGGCGTTCCGGATGCAAACGGCGGTGCCGGAGGTGACGGATATCTCCACGGAATCGAAGCAGACGCTGGAGCGCTATGGGAAGATGGTGAAGCGGCCCGGGAGTTTTGCGCGCAACTGTTTGACCGCGCGCAAGTTGTGCGAACAGGGTGTGCGGTTCATTCAGCTTTTTCATCCGGGGTGGGATCATCATTCAGGGATCATCTCGCGCTTTTCGAAAGTGTCCAGTGATGTGGATCAACCAACGGCGGCACTACTTCAAGACCTTGAGGAAAGCGGCCTGCTGGAAGAAACGCTGGTCATGTTTGTCTCGGAATTCGGGCGCACCAGCTATGCGCAAGGCGGGGCATCCGGCAAAGGGGGAGAATACGGTCGGGAGCATCATCGTGATGCGTTTAGCTTCTGGGTTGCGGGTGGCGGTGTGAAGCCGGGAATCTCTTATGGAGAGACGGATGAATTCGGATTTGATGTGGTTGACGGTAAGGTGACGGCCAATGATTTCCATGCCACGATGCTGCATTTGCTCGGCATTGACCACGAACGATTTACCTATCGTTTTCAAGGGCGGGATTTCCGTCTTACCAACGTGGGTGGCACTGTCGTGAAGTCCATTTTGGCCTGAGGATCCGTTTTGATGTTGCGCCAATCCATTGTTGCCAAACTGCTTGCGATTGTTGTGGTCGTGGGAGTGATTTTTGGGGTTCGATCCATCTGGAGGGCACAGCGTGGAGGAAGGGAGAAGACCAGCCAAAAACAGGTGAAAACCTCGAAGGCCGATCCGGAAGTGGATGCGGAAAAAAGTGCGCCACCCGAGCCGAGAGTCAAAGAGACTGTTTTGGGAGATGCCGCACGTGAACACCTTGCTGAAAAGGCCTTTATCTCACGTTTGCGCGATGTTTTGGTTTTGCGCCATGATCCGTCTGAAGCGGAGAAGGGTCGGGGTGAGTTGGTTGAAAAGCTCAGGGCGATTCCAAGTGACGAGTTGCCACCGGAGCGGCGGGCGGCGTGGAGATCACTGTTGGAAGCGTGGCGGGCGCTTGCTGATCCAGCGATCGGGAGTGACCCTGAAATCAGGAAAAAAGGTCAGGAGGCTGCGGCCGTGATCAATGCCATGCTGAGGGTGCATGGCGATGGGGACATTCGATTCTAACCGCCGACTCAATGCTTCGGTGGCGGGGCTCAGGCTTTGGAAAGGGCGGGGACGTTGAGCGTAGCGGGTAGTTTGGAGGGGGAATGGCGAAGGCGGTCGCGGATGAGGAGGGTAGTGGCTAGAGGCAGAGCGGTGAGCCAGAGGAGGCGTGCGGGTGTGCTGGTGAGGTTTTGCCATTGGCTGCGGAGGCCCATGCCGGAGTGGCTGGCGAAGCGGGTGTATTGGGCGGCGGCGCGGAGGAGGCGTGAGGGGGCGCGGGTGAAGTAGGTGGCTTCGTGGTTGAGCACCATTTGGAACATGAGGCGGTGACCGACGGCGTTGCGTTTGGGGTCGGGCTTGCCATGGACGAGGCTGGGGGCGTCGGTCCAGTAGACGCGGAGGACTTCGTTGACGTGACGGGTGAGGTAGTGGCGAGAGATTTGGACCCAGATGTAGGATTCGGGGATGAAGTTTCCGGGGACGTTTTCGGGAAAGGGGAATTTGCGGAGGACGTCGGTGCGGACGCAGCCCCATTTTTCGCCGGTGACCTTGTGGACGTATTCGAGTTCGGCGGCGGTGCAGTCTAGGGGGGAGGCGGGGAAGGTGTCGCCGACGAGGTGGCCGCGTTCATCGAGGCAGAGGGCGGTGACGCCGGCGAAGCGGGGGCGGTCCTGGTCGGGGATGGCGAGCCAGTGGTGTTTGAGGCGCTCGAGGGAGGCGGAGGCGCAGCCGTCATCGGAGTCGAGCTTGATGACGAGTTCGCCACGGGCTTCTTCGAGGCAGGTTTGATGGGCGCGATGGGCTCCGCCGTGAGGTTGGCGGATGTAGCGAATGGGGACGCGGCCTTCGCGCTGCCATTGTTTGACGAGTTCCTCGGTGCCATCGGTGGAGCCGTCATCGACAATGAGCCATTCGAAGTCGCGGCAGGTTTGGGCATCGAGGCTGAGGTAGGCGCGATGCAGGGTGTGCTTCCGATTGAAGGTCGGGGTGAAGACAGTGAAGGTGATGGCGGGGCAGGGCGGCATGGCGTGAACGGTCGGTTGGGATGGACTTAGTAGGCGTTGGCGCGCTTGAAGAAGGTCATGAACATGATTTGGAAGTCGAGGAAGAGGCTCCAATTTTCCATATACCAGAGGTCGTATTTGATGCGTTCGGCGAGGTCGGTGTCACCGCGCAAGCCGTTGATTTGGGCCCATCCGGTCATGCCGGGTTTGGCATGGTGACGGGCGTTGTAGTGGGGGATGTCGTGTTTGAAGTTCTGGATGAGTTCGGGGCGTTCGGGGCGGGGGCCGACGAGGCTCATTTCCCCTTTGAGGACGTTCCAGAATTGGGGGACCTCATCGATGTTGTATTTGCGCATGAAGGAGCCGACGCGGAGGCGGCGGGGGTCGTTTTCCTGGCACCACTGGGCGCCTTTGCCGGCTTCGGCGTCGAGTTTCATGGAACGGATTTTGAAGATGTCGAAGGATTTGCCGATAATGCCGGTGCGGCGCTGGCGGTAGAAGATGGCGCCGCGGGATTCGAGCCAGACGAGGGCGCCGAAGAAGGCGATGATGGGGGCGGAGAGGACGAGGCCGACGAGGCTGCCGATGATGTCGGTGGCGCGTTTGATGGCCCAGTTGAGGGGGCTATCGAGGGGGAGGCGATCGACGCCGAGGATGGGGGTGCCGGAGATGGTTTCGAGGTAAAGACCGGAGACGAAGATGCGGAAGCAGGAGGGGATGATTTTGAACTGGACGAGTTCGCGTTCGCAGAGGGCGGAGAGGCTGGTGAATTCGTCGCGTTGTCCGTAGAAGTCGGCGACGATGACCATGTCGACTTCGTGACGAGTGAGGAGGCCCTCGACTTGCGAGAGAGAGCCGAGGTGCGTGGGGCGATTTTGGTCGGCGGATTCTTCGAGGGGGGCATTTGTGGGGGTGACCATGCCGACGATACTGAGGGCTGAGTAGGGATCGTTGGCGAGGGTGCGGTGGAGGCGTGCGGCGTCAGGGCTCCAGCCGACGAAGAGGACACGCTGACGGAGGACATTGAGGCGCTTGGGCTGGCGGAGGAGCTGGGTGAGGAAGGAGCGCCAGATTTCGAGGAGGGCGAAGACGCAGACGCCGTTGAGGGCGGTGTAGACGCGGGAGATGGGGGGTTGGAGTTTGAAAGCGAGCGTGAAGGTGAGGAAGCCGATGGTCCACATGACGACGCCTTTGAGGATGCGGTCGGCGACCCAGCGAGGGCGCAGAAGGGAGCTTCTTTGATAGACACCCATCCAGCCGAGGACCATGACGAGGGAGATGGAACCGAGAACCATGTGGCCGAGGTATTGGCGCATGGAGAGGGCTTCGTAGACGCCGAGGTCGCGGACGAAGGTGTGGAAGCGAACGTAGAAGGCGAGCAGGGAGCCGAGAGCGGCGATGGAGAGGTCGCCAGCGACGGCGAGGGCGATCCAGCGGAAGCCGGTGCTGGGGGTGGAGGTGCGGGAGGCGACTCGATGATTGGGAGTGGTGGGTGCTGAGGCGGTGAGGGAGGCGCCAACGGCCATTGAGGGGCGGGTGGCGATGCTGCCGCCGGCGAGGCTGGAAGAGGCAAAGCCTTCGTGGGAGGCGAAGGGCTCGGAAAGGGGGGGGTGAGAAGCAGATGCTTTCATATGTGAGAATTATATCAAATCTCATTCTTATGGCAAGCATAAATTACGGTAATTATTATTAAAACAATATGTATGATTCATGGGTGTTAATATCTTATGGAATATACGATCTAAGCCATTTGAGTTCGGTTTTTGGAGTTAAAATGAAGTCTTCGGGCGTGTTTTGGAGGGCTAAAATCCATTGTGAGGGCTGGATGGATTGCGATAATTCTCACTTATGAGAGGGTCAGGGTGAGAAATCGGCGTTGGCTGTTATTGAGCCCTAGCCGTTTGTGTCCTGCGCCACTGGAGCACCTTGAATGTCGGGATCCGAGATGAATAAGGTGTCCTATTAGCGGATGAGTGGAAATTGACGGGGCTAGTGAGGCGTTGTTTGTTCTTGGAGAAATCGATTTGGAATATGAAGCGCTTAATTTGTCTTTTGTTTGGAGTGGTTGTTAGCGTGTCAGGGTTGGCTGATGTGACGTTGGGCGGGGATTTTGACGCGATTCGAGCTGTAGGCATTGAGGGGGCGGGGAATGCGGCGGCGGGTGTGGCTTGGAAGGAGGCGGCTGCGGCTGAGCCCGAGAAGATGACGGCCATATTGAATGCAATGAATGGGGCCAATCCGCTGGCGCAGAATTGGCTGAGGGCGGCGGTCGAGACGGTGGCGGATCGGGCACGGAAGAGTGGGCGATTGCCGGAGGCGGATCTGGCGGCGTTGGTCAAAGACACGGCCAATGATACCGCTCCAAGGTTGCTGGCCTTTGAGATGTTGATGCAGGATGCGCCGAAAGCGGCTGAGGCATTGAGGCCTGGGCTTTTGAATGATCCGGCGGCGGAACTGCGGTTGTTTGCTGTGGCGGAGTTATTGGAAGAGGGGCAGGCGCTGAAGGCGAAGGAGGACAAGAAGGGAGCGGTGGCAGCCTTTAAGAAGGCGCTGGATGGGGCGCGGGATGAGGAGCAGATCAATGCGCTTGCTAAGGGGTTGAGGGACTTGGGTGAGCAGGTGGATTTGCCGAAGCACTTTGGGTTTTTGATGAAATGGCAGTTGATCGCTCCATTCACGAATGTGGATCGGGGTGGGTTTGATCAGGTCTTTCCGCCGGAGGTGGGGGTGGATTTGAAGGCGAAGTATGAGGGAAAAGGGACTGAGGCGGTTTGGGTGCCTTTTGAAAGCAAGGACGAGTATGGGATGATCGATTTCAATGAGCCGTTCGGGATGCTGAAGGAGGTGACGGGGTATGCGTATACGGAGTTTGAGGCGGCCGAGGAGCGGCAGGCGGAGATTCGATTGGGGTGCAAAAACGGGTGGAAAGTGTGGCTGAATGGCGAACTCGTCTTTGGGCGGGATGAGTATCATCGGGGGATGAAGCTGGATCAGTACAAGCTGCCGGTGACGTTGAAGAAGGGCAAAAACACGCTGCTGGTGAAGTGCTGTCAGGATGAGCAGACGGAGCAGTGGACGGTGGAGTGGCGGTTTCAGTTGCGGATTTGTGATGCGACGGGGACGGCGATTCTGCCGAAGTCCTGAGGTTGGATCGGATTGGGAAAACTTTTATGACGATGAAAACGATTTCTTTTTGGTTGGGTTTGGCAGTGCCGATGATGGCGTTGGCGGATGATTGGAGCCAGTTTCGCGGGCCGAATGGGAGTGGGGTTTCGGAGGCGGCGGAGCAGGTGAGGGAAACGCCGGAGGTGGCGTGGGAGGTGGCCTTGCCGGGGCGCGGTTTGTCGTGTCCGATCGTGGTGGGGGACAAGGTGTTTGTGACGGCGGCGAGTGGTAATGAGCAGGGCACGCTGCATGTGCTTTGTTTTTCCGCTTTGAATGGCGATAAGATGTGGGAGCGGACGCTGCGGGCGACGGGGCGTACGATGAGCCATAAGAAGACGAGTGTGGCGGCTCCGACGCCATGCAGTGACGGGGAGCGGGTTTTTGCGCTGTTTTCTTCGAATGATTTGGTGGCTTATGATCTGCAGGGGAATTTGCTTTGGTTGCGGGGATTGATGCTGGACTACACGAATGCATCCAACAGTCTGGGGATGGCTTCATCGCCGGTGGTTGTGAAGGAAACTTTGGTGGTGCAGAGCGAGAATGACAGTGAGTCACTGGCCTTGGGAATCGACGTCAAGACGGGGGGGAATCGGTGGAAAATGGAACGGCCGAAGGCGGCGAACTGGACGAGTGCGGTGGTGTTTGGGGAGACGGTGGCGTTGCAGTCGAGCAAGGGGATGACCGGGGTGGATCCGATGACGGGAAAGGTGCAATGGAACTATGCGGATGGGGCGGCGACGATCCCGTCGGCAGCGGTGACGAAGAAGGCGATTTATGTTCCATCGAACGGGATGACCGCGTTGGTGCCTGAAGCGGATTCGACGACGCAGCTTTGGCGGGCGGAGAAGTTGAAACCTGGGACGGCGAGTCCGTTGGTGCTGGCAGAGGCGTTGTATTTGGTGAATGGCAGCGGGGTGCTGGTGAAAGCGGATTTGGCGACGGGGGACGAGGTGTGGAAACTGAGGATGAAGGGGCCCTTCAGTGGGTCGCCCGTGGCATCGGGAGGGAGGTTGTTCATCGCGAGCGAGCAGGGGGATTTGCAAGTGATTGATCCGTCAGGAGCGGGCGAGGGGAAAGTGGTTCACACGGTGGCTTTGAAGGACACGATCTTGAGTACGCCGGCGGTGAGTGGCGGGGCTTTGTTTGTGCGGAGTGATGGGAAGCTGTGGAAAGTGAAATGAGGAGCGGGAAGGGATTGCATTTGCTGCAAGACTTTCAGGTGCTGAGGCGGTTTATTCTGTGGCGAGTTTCAGGGCTTTTCATTGGTCGGAACTGCCATTAGTCTCGTGAGTCTTTCAACAACGCGCCAACCCTCAAAAATGTCCACTGTAGCCGTTCGATCTGCCCCGCTTCCTCCACCTGTTCCGGGCACCACTCGTGGTGTTCGACAGCCGAAGAAAAACATTCCTCAGACGAAACCGGATCGAGATCGAATCCTGGCGCAGGTGCGGGCTTATGCTGAAGAGACGAAGTTGGTGCCGCCAGTGCCGATGGATGAGTTGCAGGGCCATACGGACACGATTTTAGAGAGGCATGGCATTGATCGGTTGTATCGGGATTACGTGGGGGTGTTGCTGGCGAATGAGACTTGGCGAGAGTCGTTGGCGACGGTGCCCTTTGAGAAGCGACTGCTGTTGATGCCGAAGTGTCTGCGTGTGGAGAGCAAGTGTCCGGCGCCTTTTGATGAGTTTGGACTTTTGTGCAAGCAGTGCGGGTTGTGTTCGATTCAGGATTTTCAGAATGAAGCGGAGAAGTTAGGGTATGCGGTGCTGGTGGCGGAGGGGAGTGCGATTGTGATGTCGCTGATCCAGACGGGGCAGATTGAAGCTATCGTGGGGATCTCTTGTTTGTCGGTTTTGGAGCGGACGTTTCCGTATGTGGAGGCGGCGGCGATTCCGGCGGTGGCGGTGCCTTTGTTGCAGGATGACTGCATTGATACCACGGTCGATATCGATTGGGTGTGGGATTACATTCATCTTACCAGTGACGATAAGACGCGGCGATTGAATTTGAACGCGCTGCACGATGAGGTGAAGACGTGGTTTGAGCGGCCGATGCTGGATGCTCTTTTGGGTGCGCCGGGGGATCAGACGGAGGAGATTGGACGGGAGTGGCTGGCGCGGGCGGGGAAGCGCTGGAGGCCGTTTTTGTGTGTGGCGGCGTATCAGGCGCTGAGAGAGGATCCGGAAGCGCCGATTTCTGACACGGTGAAACGGGCAGCGATTGCTGTGGAGGCGTTTCACAAGGCGTCGCTGATTCACGATGACATTGAGGACAATGATGCGCAGCGCTACGGCGAGGCGACGCTGCATACGGAGTATGGGATTCCGGTGGCGCTGAATGTGGGAGATTTGTTGATTGGCGAGGGGTATCGATGGTTGGCGGACAGCGAAGCGTCGAGCGGGATTCGTGCGGCGACGTTGAAGGTGGCGGCAGAGGGGCAAAGGGAGTTGTGTCGGGGACAGGGAGCGGAGTTGCTTTGGAACAATCATCCGACGCCACTGGCATCGAGGCAGGTTCTGGAAATTTTCCGCAGCAAGACAGCGCCCGCTTTTGAAGTGGCATTGAAGGTGGGTGCTGCGATGGCGGGGCGATTGGATGAGGTGGAGGAGGTGCTGCATCAGTATTCGGAGAACTTGGGGATTGCGTATCAGATCCGCGATGACTTGGATGACCTGGGCGATGATTCGGCAGCGGACAACAATGTGTCGATTCGCCCGAGCATCATTTTGGCGCTGTTGAGGGAGAAGGGGCAGGGGGAAGTGAATGAGGTGATGGAGGCGCTGTGGAGCGGCCAAGCGGAGGTGCTGCCGGACAAGCCGACAATTCGGGCTTGGGCCGAGGCGAGCGGGGCGCATGAGAAGTCGATGAGTTTGCTGGAGAGCTACAAGGAGGCGGCGATTCGGAGCTTGCAGGAAGTGGAGTTGCCGAATTTGAAAGGGCTGCTGCGGCGGGTGATTGGGAAGATCTTCAACGAGTTGGAGATCAAGGGCTGGTGCCGGGAGTTTGAAGTGCAGATCACGCCGGAAGCGCGGGCTGCGGCGGCTGCTGCTGCGGCGCATTTGCAGCCGAAGGTGGTGATTGAGGTGGAACAGGCGAAAGATTGAGGGAAGACCATGGAGAGGAACTTTGCTGTAGCTCAGTTGGACGAGATTGATCCGGTGGCTTGTCCGTGCGGGCAGGCGAGGCGGGCATTTGGGGAGTCATGGAACACTTTGGCGACGGTGCATTTGACTGACATTTGCCAGGATAGCCGGGTGCATTATCACAAGAAGATGACCGAGATTTACGTGGTGCTGGAGGGGGAGGGGCACCTGGAGGCGGATGGAGAGATCATTCCGTTGAAGCCGCTTACGACGGTGATGATTCGGCCAGGATGCAGGCACCGGGCGGTGGGGAATCTGAGGATCATCAACATCCCGATGCCGCCGTTTGATCCGGCGGATGAGTTTGAGGATTGAGTCTGTGAGCCGAGAATCGACCTGTTGCGGGGCGTGAGGCTCTCGAGTACGATGCCCGACGATGACACGCGCTGAATTCCGAGACCAACTCGCTGCCCTTGATCTGTCGGATCGTTTGTCAGAGATCGAGTTCCGAGAGAAGATGGTCCAACTCATCGACAGTGGTGCGGATTGTTTTGAGCGGAAATGCTTCCCGGCTCATTTCACCGGGAGTGCCCTGGTTGTTTCTGCGGATGGAACAAAGGTGCTTCTTCACCACCATCGTAAGCTGGATCGATGGTTGCAGTTTGGGGGCCACTGCGATGGGGATGAGGATGTATTGGGCGTGGCGCGAAAAGAAGCATTGGAGGAGTCGGGGATTGCTGGCTTGATTCTGGCTTCGGCGAGGCCGTTTGATTTGGATATTCACGAGATACCGGCGCATGGTTTGGAGCCGGAGCACTTTCATTATGATGTTCGTTGGATGTTGATTGCGCCTGAGAATGCGGCGTTCACTCTTAGTGAGGAGAGCCACGAGTTGAGGTGGTTTACGCCGGCGGAGATGCAGGCGCTCCCGCTGAGTACCGGGCTGAAGCGTCTGGCGGTGAAGTGGGAAACGCTGCTGGCAAGACGAAACGGACATTAGGCTGTGCAATATCGACTCAAACTCACTATGAAAAGAATCGTCGTTTTTGGTGCAGCCGGACATGCGAGGGTTGTGATCGATGTCTTGGAGAAGACGCGGCTTTGGGACATCGTTGGTGTGATAAGTGGCAGCCAAGCCGCAGTCACCAACCAGGTCTTTGGATGCACCGTCTTAGGCCAGGATGACGACTTGCCGCGAATTGTCCGAGAACAGGAAGTGCATTATGGCATCATTGCCGTGGGTGACAATTTTCTCCGCGACCGTATTCGGAGAAAAATCCTATCCCTATGTCCTGACTTTCAGTTTGCGACCGCTGTTCATCCCGACTCAAGCATCGCCCGGGGGGTGGCGATCTCTGAAGGGTCGGTGATCATGGCGGGAGCTGTGGTGAACAGCGACGCGAGGATTGGTCGCTTCTGCATCGTCAACACGAATGCGTCTTTGGATCATGATTCGAGCTTGGGCGACTTTTCAAGTCTTGCGCCAGGAGCCGTACTCGGCGGAAATGTGCGGGTGGGTGCCTACAGTGCCGTGTGCATTGGTGCGATGGTTAAACAGGATATCGTCATCGGCGAGCATTCGGTCGTGGGGGCCGGAGCCATCGTGATGCAGGACGTGCCGGGATATTCAGTGTGTTTCGGTCAGCCGTGCCGCTTTGTGCGTGAACGTGTGCCAGGAGAGTCGTACTTGTAAAAGGTGTGATCGTTCTGGGCGCGTTTGGAGCGACGTATCTCTTTGACACGGTGGGAAACCCTCCATAGCTTTTGCTCTGGACCCCAATTGGGATTTCTGGTTCAAGCTTCATGGCATCCATCCTTCAGAAACTAGCGACGGCTCTTGCGCGACCGTTTACGAAGCACCTCAGGCTGCACTTGGACCAAGCGCATTTGGTGCAAAGAAAGTCGCTCTTGGCGAGTCTCAGATCGGACCTGGACGCCTCATTTGAGATTCAGAACAAAGCGATTCGGGCCAATGCTAACGAGATGAAAACACGTCTGATTGAGCATTCCCGATCAATTGCGGACAACTTGGATTTGTTATGCGCCCTCCAAACGGCATTGCGCGAGAAAATGGATTCACTGGCAGTTTCGTTTGCAGATCGGAATGAATTTGTGTCGAGCCGTTTTGCGTTTCCTTTGGATTCCAGTCGCGCACTCGTAAGAACTACCGTCGGATACATGATCTGCGACAGGCGTGACCCCGTATTGCTGGGTGCCTTGATCGACAGCAGGGAACTTGAGCCGGGTCTGAGGTGCTTCATTGAACGATATCTGGAGGAAGGGATGACATTTGTCGAGGTCGGTGCGCATATTGGAATGCACTCGATCGCTGCGGGACGGTGTGTAGGCCGAAAAGGAAAGGTGCATGCTTTTGAAGCCGTTCCTGAGACTGCGGAATGTCTGAGACAGAACGTGACTCAGAATGGCCTTGGAACCCAAGTCAAAGTGTATCCAAACTTTGTTGGAACCGCCTCTGGAATGGCCCCATATCCGTTGTTTCCGAACGGCGGGCACGATGGCACGATTTTTCCGCCAAGTGCGACTGCCATGAGCGAGGTTCAGGTGGTGGCACTCGACGATGTTTTGGCGGAGGTGCCGGCAGTTGATTTGGTCAAAGTGAATGTGGACGGAGCGGAACTGGAGGTTTTCGCAGGGATGCGCCAGCTTTTGGCGAGGAGTCCTGATGGGTGTGTGGTGGCTTCATTTTACGCGACTCACCTGAGCCGGC
The DNA here is from genome assembly GCA_029865835.1 of Verrucomicrobiaceae bacterium. Classification (GTDB taxonomy): domain Bacteria; phylum Verrucomicrobiota; class Verrucomicrobiia; order Verrucomicrobiales; family Verrucomicrobiaceae; genus JAGRPD01. The sequence goes on along the minus strand of JARXAL010000252.1, from coordinate 19,645 downwards.
CAGGTGCTCAGGTGGCTGATTGGAAAGCCTTTTGTCAAGAACATGGCCTGGAGGTGTTCGTCGTCGAAGAACCCTCAGGCGATCTGCGAAGAGCCTCGTTCGATGACTTGATACTTTTGGAGACAACCAATGTTCTCATGGCACGAGGAAAGAATCTCAAGACACTTTTTTAACAGCACCTTGAGCCCCATCAGACATCGCATTCCTGTGGCCGCACCCGTTTTGGGTGAGCAAACCATGGCCATGGTCGCCGAGTGCATTGAGAGCACCTGGATATCCTCAGCAGGGAAATACATCACGGCGTTTGAGCAGCGATTCGCAGAGTTCACCGGGAGCAAACATGCGATCGCTTGTAGTAACGGAACGACGGCCTTGCATCTCGCTCTCGTAGGCATGGGTTTAAAGGAGGGGGATGAAGTACTCGTGCCGGCATTGACTTATATTGCGACTGCCAATGCCGTTCGCTATTGCGGGGCGAAGCCGATTTTTGTGGACTGCGATCCCTTGACCCTTTCGATGTCGCCTGACTCTCTTGAGAGTAAGGTCAGCTCCAAGTGCAAGGGGATCATAGCGGTTCATCTCTTCGGGCACCCGGCGGATATGGATGCACTGAACCAGATTGCCTTGACCAGAGGGCTTTGGGTTGTTGAGGACGCAGCCCAGGCACACGGGTCAAGATACAAAGAACGCAGCGTTGGCAGTCTGGCGGACTGCGCGACGTTCAGCTTTTACGGCAATAAGATCATCACTACGGGTGAAGGGGGGATGATTACTTGTGACAGTGATGAACTGGCAGCGAGACTGCGATTGTATCGGGGGCAGGGAATGGATCCATGCAGACGTTACTGGCACCTCGTCGTGGGATTCAATTACCGCATGACGAACATCGTCGCTGCCATCGGATTGGCGCAGATGGAACGAGTGGGGGTTGCTCTCGAGGCCCGACAAAAAGTGGCCGCGAACTACAATCGGTTGCTTGAGACTGCCACTGACCGTTTGCAACTGCCTCAGGTGGCACCATGGGCGCATCATGTGTATTGGATGTATGTGGTCTTCATTAAGGGCATTAGTGCGGACCGTCGTGACGCTGTGGTTGAGTACATGGATCATCATGGGATTGAGACCCGCCCAGTGTTTTATCCGGCCAATGCAATGCCCCCCTATCTTGATCAAGCAGGGGGAGTGCCGGTTTCAACCCGGCTTTCTGAATCCGGCATTTGTTTGCCGACACACGAAAAGCTTTCGGAAGAGGACCAAGTTTGGATTGCTCAGATTCTTTGTGAGGCCATTGAGCGTTGCAGCCAGTAAAATGAAAGTCGCCATCTGTTCGACCATTGTGCCCTTCGTTGACGGTGGAGGACGATTTATTGTGAAATGGCTGGCGGCCACCCTGAGGACGCGGGGTCATCAAGTGGAAGAGATCTATCTGCCTTTCTCGGATGACCCGAATACGCTGGTGCAGCAGATGATGGGGTTGCGTCTTTTGGAGATTGGAAAGAGTGCGGACCGATTGATAGCTCTACGACCGCCTTCTTACGTTCTTCCTCATGAGAACAAGGTTCTGTGGTTCATTCACCATATCCGAGTATTCTACGACCTATGGGAACACCCCTACCGGCCCTGGCCGGACAATGTGGCGCTGCGCTCGGTCAGGGCGGCATTGATGGCGGCGGACAACGCGACGATCAGCGAGTCACGCAAGGTCTTCACGAATTCCAACGTTGTCGGCAATCGTCTTCGCAAGTTCAACGGCATTGAAAGTCAGACGCTCTATCCGCCTTTATTCGAGCCGGAGCGATTTGGATTCCAGTCCTTAGGGGATGAAATCCTGTATGTTTGCCGCGCCGAACATCACAAGCGTCAGCATTTGGCAGTGGAGGCCATGAAGCATGTCCGGACACCAGTCAAGTTGAGACTCTGTGGCGCGGCTTCAAGTGAGCAGTACCCGGACGAGTTGCGAAAGATCGTCAGGGAGAACGGCCTTGAATCAAAGGTGACGACAAACCTCTGTTGGATTACAGAGGAAGAAAAGGCCGCAGCTTTTGCACATTGTCTGGCGGCATTGTACATCCCATTGGACGAAGATTCGTATGGTTATCCGTCACTTGAGGCCAGTCACTCGAGGAAGGCGGTGATCACGACTCATGATTCGGGAGGGGTTCTCGAACTCATCGAACATGAGAACAACGGACTGGTGTGCGAGCCAACACCTGAAGCCCTGGCGGAATGTTTTGACCGACTCTATGAGAACCGAAATTTGGCGCGTGAAATGGGTCGTCGGGCTGAGGAGAGAGTCCGGGAATTGAACATCACCTGGGATCACGTTGTAGAGCAACTCCTGTCATGAAAGTGCTAGTTTTGAACAACATGGCTCCGTTTGTGAGGGGCGGCGCGGAGGAGCTAGCGGACACCCTTACGGCAAAGTTGAATGTGACCAAGGGCGTGCGTGCTGAACTCGTGCGAGTGCCTTTCACGTGGGATCCTCCCGAGAAGATTCTCGATTCCATTTTGAGTTGCCTGGCGATGCAGATTGACAACGTGGACCGCGTCATTGCGTTAAAGTTCCCGGCGTACCTTATACACCACCCTCACAAGACCCTCTGGCTGCTGCACCAATACCGTCAGGCCTATGACTTGCGCGGGACGAACCTGACCAATCTCATCGAGGACAAGTGCAGTGATGATGTGCGGAATGCCATTGTCTCGTCTGACAATGCGTGCTTTGCCTCGTGCCGACGCCTGTTTGTGAATTCAAGGATCACTCAAGCGAGACTGAGTCAGTTCAATGGCTTTTCGTCGGAGATACTTCTCCCGCCCGTGACATCCCAAGACGATTTTCAAAATACGGGCTATGGTGATTACATCTTTGCCGGGGGACGTATCAATCTGATGAAGCGGCAGCATCTGCTGGTTGAGGCAATGGCGCATGCCCCCTCAGGATGTAAACTCATCATTGCCGGACCCCCTGAAAGCGAGGACGATGGAGCACGCCTCAAACAGTTGATCGCCGACCTTGGGCTTCATGACCGAGTGATGCTAGACCTGGGATTCATTCCACGGGAACGTCTTGCTTTCTACGTGAATGGGGCCCTTGCCTGCGCCTACCTGCCTGTCGATGAGGATTCGGTCGGCTATGTGACGATGGAGTCGTTTTACGCGTCGAAGGCTGTGATCTGTTGCAGCGATTCGGGAGGCATTTTGGATCTGGTGAGTCATGGGCAAACGGGGCTTGTTGTGGAACCGGATGCGGAGTCTGTCTCGATGGCGCTAACCTTGATGATCTCTAATCCTGCTGACGCGAAGCGGATGGGGGAGAATGCCCGGGATGCTATTGAGCAGATTTCGCCGGATTGGAGTAACACGATAGACCGTCTGCTCGCATGAAGATTCTCTGGGCCACACCTTGGAACGTCGATTCGGCCATCGCGCGGGTGAGTGCCACGGTAGTGCGCTGTTTGAAACAACTGGGTGCGGAGGTGAGTGTGGTGCGAACCGAGGATCTGACACGGGTGCACTCCAAGCCATTGACGGAGCCGTTTCTTGCGCGCTTGCCCTTCCAATTGCGGGCGCCGGGGGATTTTGATGCTACAGTCGTTCATTTTGGCGATCATTGGCCTTTTCATGCGAAGGCGCTCGCGTTCCTGCAGGCCAACCCATGCATCGCGGTTTTACATGATGCGACGATGCTGAATTACTTTCTGGGCAAAGCCCATTTGACTGGCGGGCGTTCTGCTGTGCAAAAGCTATGCGACGAGGCGATTAGGATGTACGGCCCGGATCCCAGCGCCACGAGTGCTCCGAGTCTGGACCATTTTGACTGGGTCACCTCGGCTGCGGAGCATTGGCCTTTCATGCATGAGATCGCGTCCAAAGCGAGCGCAGTCGTGGTTCATTCGGATCATTGTGTTGAAGCCCTTCCTGAATCGTGCCGAAGCAAGTGTCGGGTGCTGATGTTGCCAGCCTTTGCCACTCCGCAGCAAAGGTTGCCGCGTGAACGACTTGAAGGAAGCCAAGTGGTGTTGTGCACGATTGGGCACATGAATGAAAACAAACGGGCGGCTTCGGTTATGAGGGCCATCGCGGCATTGCCAAAGCTCATGGATCGAGCGACCTACACCCTTGCAGGACCCATCACGGATGACCAGCGGGTTGCTTTGGAAGCCCTCGCCACCGAACTGAGGTTTCGCGGGTTGCGAATCCTTGGAAGAGTCACCGACGCGGAGATGAACGCGTGCTTGAATGCATCGGATGTGATCTGCTGCCTTCGATATCCAACATTGGAGGGGGGTAGCGGCAGTGTGTTGGAGGGACTGCAATACGGGCGACCTATGCTTGTTACGAATGCGGGATTTTATCGGCAGTTGCCGGATGACATGGTTTGGAAAGTCGATCCAGCAAATGAGGTCGCTGATATTGTCAGGCATCTGGAGGGCATCTGTGGCGACTATCCGAAGGCCCTCGAGAAGTCCCGACTTGGCCCTGGCTGGGTCAGAGCGCATTGTTCGGCGGAACGATATGCGGAGCAGATCATGGACCTTTGCCGGGGTCTCCTTCATTTGAAAGCGGTTGCGCTGTCGCGAGGACAATTGAAGGCGAAGGTGGCGGCCCTGGGTGGGCGGGAGGGCCATGCACCGTTGAATGAGCGGATTGAGGTAGTCTGTGAATCACTATTCGGCATCAAACCCAAAATCCATGTGGAGCACTGACCGCCATGTGGCAATCTGTTTCCTGTCAGTCTATCTCTGAAGATGTTTAAGAGACACCGCCGGATCTTGTGGCTTTTGAATCACAAGACACTCATGCAGTACGAGGTTCCGCTTCTTGTTGAAATGGGGTTTGAGGTCTTTGTGCCCAAGGTGACACCCCAGGATGCGGCGTTCAGGAGTGCTTCTGTGAGCCATCAATGGGATTCAACGCTGAGCCTTCCTGACGAGGTGTTGAAGCTCCTTAATGAGGTTGACTTTTATGACCGCCTTTGGAGCCCGGAAGTCGTCCGTTTTATCAATCAATACTTTGGCGCAGTCTTCATCATCCCTTTCGGACTGCAGACATTAGAAGCTTTGCGCCATTTTGAGGGACGGGTCTTGTTCCGGGCATTTGGCCTGGAGAATGGGAAAAGTTATGGTGCCGTTCTCGCCCATTTGCACGGGATCGAGGTTTTGGAGCGAATCAAAGCGGCAGGGGATCGGTTTTGGTTTGCCGCAGGGTATGATCAACTGAAGGAGTACGAGCCTCGGATTCTGGTCAGACGAGGATTGTTTCTTCCGATCGGACTTCCCTCTTCGTATTGGCGGCGCGAAGGAACTTGGCGTGGGGGATCGGGGAAGATTCTTTTCGTCTGTCCCAACCTCGTGACCAATCCCTATTATGCGAGGCTTTACGGCTTGTTCAAATCGGAGTTCGGGCATCTACCGCATGTCATCGTGGGTGCGCAGGATGTGCCAACGACTGATCCCGATGTTCGGGGTTTTGTCACCGATGATGAGTTGATTGAGCTCTATCAAACAAGTGCCGCGCTCTATTATCCGTCCAGGGAGAGGAGGCACCTGCACTACTCTCCGATCGAGGCGATGATCACTGGCACCCCGGTTGTTTTTCATGACGATTGTCTCCTGTCAAGACTGGCCGGACGAATGGTCGCTGGCGCAGTGAAGGACAGTTCGGAGGCGCTGGTTCTTTTGAGGGCTTTGATTGAAGACACTGGGGAAGTGAGGGCCCGAATCGTTGACGATCAAAGAGACATTCCTCGTTGCTTCTCAGATGAGTTTTGCAAGCCCCAGTGGAGGCTGGAAATCAAGCGGAGCGGTCTGGGTAGCCAGGGGAGGGGAGATGGCGGTTTCTCGAGGTTATGGCGGGAAATTGGGAGGCGCTTGCGATTGACGCGGAAGGCGACCTTTATTGAAACGGGTCCGCGACGTGAGCCTGTGCGGAGACGTGAAATAGCCGGACCGGCAGCCAGTGAAGGCGACCCCCAGGAGGGTATAGATTTCAGCCAGGAGGAACTGCCCCTTTTTCTTTGCCATTTCGAGGGGCTTTCGGAGCCGGACTCCTGGGGAAGGTGGAGTGACGGTTCGAGCGTCAAGCTCAGCCTTGAAACGCCGCTTCATGGGCGGGTAAGCATCGAGGTTGTTGGAGGTGCCTACGGAGCGAACCTCAATTGTCCTATTTCGGTGAAGTGTGGTGATGCTGTGGGAGTCCTCTCATTTGGGTCGCCCCCCTGGGAACCGGAGACACAAACGCTCAGCATGGAGTTCAAAAAGCCGTGTTCGACGATCGAGATCCTGGTGCCACATCCGACCTGCCTTGAGGAGGGGCAGCGGAGCCTTGGGCTCGGGCTGTGCAGGATGAGATTCGTCGCTGAGCAAAAGGGAGTTGGCGGCTCATCGAGTGTTCGCGGCACCGAAGCGGATCGTGAGGGGATTTTGCGTCGGATACGAGGGCGTTGGGAAGCGGTGAACCGTCTTGATCAATGCATCCTGAAAAGCTACAAGCCAACGTGCCTTGTCTGTGGGTATTCGGCACGTGTGGAGACGTTTACGATCAGGGAGGCGGAGTGCGTCTTTGGAGGCGGTCGGCTGGAACGTTACGAATGCCCGGAGTGCGGTTGTGTTTTTGGGCCCCGCAAGGTCATTGAACTCCACCCGGCCGTGCTGGCACAGGACTACAAGGATCTTTACGCCACCTATTCAGAAGCTGACTCCACGCACAATGAAATCCGCGCCTTTCATGCCTTGTCACCCCGGAAGGGGGGAGTCTATCTCAACTACGGATCGGGTGGTTGGTCCAAGTCCGCCTCGATGTTGAACGAAGAGGGTTATGAGGTGCACGCTTATGATCCGTTTTATAAAGGCAGTCATCCCAACATGCTCACCAAGAAGGGGCTCAAGGAGCGCCGATTTGACGGGATCTACTCGAATAATGTCATCGAGCATTTCACCAAGCCGATAGAGACCTTTTTGTTTTTGCGGTCATTGCTCAAGCGGGGAGGCTCGATGAGTCACGCCACGGCCTGTTATGACTATCTGTATGATTACACGCGGTTTCACACGGTCTTTTTCACCGGCATAAGCGTCCAAATCCTCTCATCGAAGACGAAACTCAGACTGGGGGACAGGCAAAGAGAGGGTGAGTTCATCTGCCAGGTTTTTCATCGTCCTTGGTGGTAGTCACTCAATTTCAATTTGGAGAACCAGATGCCGAGTTTTCGATGATCATCGCCGATGCCAAGGCTTGCCGGGGAGGTGGGATTAGCGATGTCGAAACGCAGGGTGAGTTTGCCATTCGGGTCGACGAACTCTTTGGGAATGATGGCCTGCCGACGGGTTTCGCCAGGATCTGTGAACTTCCATTCGCCGACCCATTGGTCGTTGGCGTGAACTTGGATGATTTGTGCGGGCAGTTGCGGAAGATGGATGAAGGCACCCACAGTGGCATCAAGGCGCAAGTCATGTTTGGGAGGGGGGAGGGATAGCCGGAGGGTCGCGATTGGTCCTTGCGTCCATGTCGCTCCAGTTTCGCAGTCTGCAAAACCTGACAAGCAGTCGCGGGCGTGTCCAAAGGGGTGGTCATCGGCCCGAAAGGAGATTTTATGGCCTGGCTGGTAGGCCATGTGTTGCTCACCTTCCCGCAAGAACGGCAACCGGTTGCCATTCCATGACTCGAGATGATTCAATGCGTCATCGATGAAAGTATTCGTGTAACGCTGGTCAGTGAAGTCCAGGAACGACTCGTTGATTTCCATGATTAGAAAGTCGGAGGCGAAGATCTCCCGATCAAAATCGACTTGAGGAACAGGGCTCTTAAGCGAATGGAGTTGGCCTTTTACGAAACACCTCTTGTCTTGCTTGTAATAGAAGAAGGCATCGACTTCGGAGAACTGCCCCGAAGCGCTTAATTGCTCGGCCACGGCAGTTGTGAAACTTCCACCAATGAAGGTGGCGTTGAAGCCGGGGTTCCCCGGCAATTTTTCGGCCGGCTTCACTTGGAGATTGGCAACGGGATAACGCCAGGGTCGTGCCAGGTTCATCAAGCGGACGAGATCAGCGTCGTCGCCCTTGGGACTATTCGAGAGTGAAAGCGTTTCGTGTTCGAGAGGTTTGAGCGGTTTGTCACGGGACTGTAAGGCGGTGATGAGTGCCTGAGCCGTGGCGAAGGCGGACGGGGATCCCCAATGGATGCCGCCCTTGGGGAAGACGGGTGCAGGCTCATGTGCCTTGATTTCAAGGGTCAGGGCACGACCATCGACAAACCGCACGCCGTGCTTTGTCAGAAGAGGCACGAATTGATCGTAGGCTCTGGGACGCGGATCGTAGCGCTGGAGCCAGGGTGAAGGTATGTTTTCAGGTTGTATCGACGCCTTACTTGGGGTGATCAGGACCGTGAACGGTGTGCCGACTTTATCGCAGGCCTCTTGAAGACTGCGCAGCTTGGTCACCATGGGTTCCAATTGCGCGGTGGAAGTTCTCAGGAGACAGTATTTGGCTAGGTGGTAGTCAGTGAAGAGGCAGTCCTCTTTTCCGAGGACAATTCCTGAGGTCAGTGGACTTTGCCTGAACAACCGATACCAACTCTCGCAGGTGAGCCGGATCAGCAGTTCGCGCGCGGCGAAGTTGCTGTTGAACTGATGGGCCAAGCTTGCCTGATATTGGCCGGTCCGCAGCGTCGACCATGAGAGGGTGACGTGAGGAGGTTTCACCACCACGCCCTCCAAGGACTCGTTGCGAAGCCAGGGCGAGTTCGGCAGAATCCCGGGCCAGGAGCGGTGGATCAACGACAGCGTGAGCGGCGTCAAGAACAGGGCGAGAAGGCCGCCAAAAAGCCATTTCTCTACGGCCTGCCCGACTGGGTTTGTGATTGGGCGCATGCTTGAAGGCCTTGTCGATGATTCAATTGGTGACATGGCTGCCGCAAAGCGCCATGAGGTCGCCAATGGTTCGGCACTCTCCGATTTGATGCGCGGGAAGGGAAATGCCGAAGTGATCGTCAACCCAGATGATGAATTCCATGACGCCCATTGAATCCCAAGCCGGCTGATCAGCCAGGACGGCATCGGTGTGTGCGCTGCCCGGCGGGATTTGCAGAATTTTTTCCAACGCTTGCAACAGTTCGTTTGGGGTCATGGCCATGTAATCAGAAAGGTGGTGAAGGCGAGTGTGGGGTTCTTATCACTGCCAGGTGAGCAACGTTCCTGCCCAGGAGTATCCCACGCCGAAGCCCAGGAGCAAGATCCGATCCCCCGTCTTGAACGAGTGACGCCGGGACGCTTCTTCCAGGACCAATGGGATCGTTGAGGAGACGGTGTTACCGGTGTCAGCCATATGAATGAGGAACTTTTCCGGCGGGATTCCCAGACGCTTGCGCAGGTGCTCAAGCAGGTAGAGATTGGCCTGGTGAAAAACAAACCAATCCACTTCTTCCTGATTCACGCCTGCTTTGTCGAGAAGGCGTTGCATGCAATCGGGGACGACACGGATGGCGAAGTTTAGGATCTCGGGGCCGTCCATGTGCATCGGACAGGGGACGGGTCCCGAAAGTGGATGAGAGAGAGGATGTCTCATGCCGCCGTGTTTCACCATCAGATTGGGCCCGCCCTCGCCATTGGTTCCGAAAACGAAGGGGCCCATCAGGGAACTCTCGCTTTCGACGGCTTCAATCCAAGTCGCCGTTCCACCATCGCCAAAAAGGGTCACGAGACTGCGGTCGTCGGCCTGAATGAATTTGGAGTAAGTGTCAGCAGTGAGGAGCACGACATGGCTTGCCTGGCCGGTCTCGATGAGGCCCTTGGCGATGCTGAGCCCATAGACGTAGCCTGAGCAGCCGAGATTGAAGTCCATGGCGCCCAAGTCTTTTCGCAGTCCCAAGCGGTGTTGAAGAATGCAGGCTGAGGTGGGGAGGAAATAGTCGGGGCTTTGGGTGCAGAAGAGCAGGTAGTCGACGGAGGAGCGATCACACTCGGGGTTGGCGAACAGCTTTTGGCAGGCCTCGAAGGCGAGGTCAGAGGCGGTTTCGGCAGGGGAGGCGATCGAGCGGCTACGAATGCCGATTTTGCTCTCGATTTTGGGCATGTCCCAATCTGGGTGCAAGCGTGCAAGATCGTCATTGGTCATCTGCCGCGACGGAAGATGACTGGCTATGGATTTGATGCGGGCAGACAGCATGGGACTTCAGAACTGGAAATAGAGGAATGGATGGAAGGTACTGACGCTCATTTTTCCGGCGCACAACAGCAACAAGACGCAGGCCCAGAGTAAAGCGGGCGCACGGTGGGGTGACAGGGGTTTCTCACCGGGATGGCTGCGGGCCAAGGGAGCGAAGACCAGAGCGAGACTGGCACAGAGGGCGGTCATGGTGTCATGCTCGAGAAAGACGGCATTGCCCGCGACGGCCTGGGAGCCGGCGAGGGCCGCCCAATACTGGAGAGCTTGGCCCACGGAGGCACAGCGGAAGATGATGAAACTCATCATCACCAGGAACAGCGTCAAACTCATGTTCACGAAACGAGGCAGTCTTTTTTGAAGCTCCAATCCGAAGGCACGATCCCACACCAGGATGAGGCCGTGGTAACACCCGAAGATGACAAAATGCCAAGCCGCGCCATGCCAGAGGCCGCAGAGTACAAAACAAGCGGAGAGACTGGCGTAGGAGCGGGCTGGAGAGGGTCGTTTGCCGCAAAGAGGGAAGTAGAGATAGTCCCGGATCCAGGTGGACAGAGAAATGTGCCAGCGCTTCCAGAAGTCGGTGACACTGGTTGCGAGATAGGGGTCGCGGAAGTTTTCGGCGAGACGAAAGCCGAGGATCCTGCCCATTCCGATGGCCATGTCTGAGTAACCGGAGAAATCGAAGTAGATCTGCAGAGTGAAGCAAACGAGGCCCAACCAGGCGGTGGCCGGATCGAGTGTGGTGGCAGGCAAGTCAAAAGCCTTGTCAGCCACCGGAGCCAACAGGTCGGCCAGCAACACCTTTTTTCCCAGACCTGTCAGAAACCGGATCACGCCGTCCCGCACATCCTCGTAGCGGTGGGTGGGTTGGTTCAGCTGGGCTGCGATGTCGTGATACTTGACGATGGGACCTGCGAGTAACTTTGGGAAAAGGAAGACGTAGTTGAGGTAGCTCAAAAAGGACTCCGAGGGCTTGGCGGTTCCGCGGTAGACATCGACCAGGTAGGTGATTTTTTCGAAGACGATGAACGATACGCCGAGAGGCAGAGCGATCTTCGGGACGGCCAAGGATTGCCAGTCGAAGGCATTGAGCAAGCCATTGAGATTTTCGAACGCGAAGACGGTGTATTTGGCATAGAACAGAAGGCCGAGATTGGCCACCAGGCCTGCCATGAGCCAAGGTTTCCGGTTTGGCTGACCTTCCACGATGCGCTTCCCAAGCAGCCAGTCGATCCAGGCGGACAGGACGACGACCCAGAGGAAAACGGGCTCGCTCCAGCCGTAGAAAACGAGACTTCCCAGAAGCAACACCCACGCACGCGCCGGCAGGAACCAGTACCCGACGAAGAAGACGGGAAGAAAGAGGAAAACAAAAAACGGTGTTGAGAAAAGCATATGCGGCCAACCTACCTATTTCACCAGGCGGTCATGGACTCAATTCGCGGTTGAATCCACCCTTTTCATTGAGTTGTCGAAGGTGGCGGAGGGGAAGGGCCGTTGAGTTGGCGGGCTGCATCCGGGGGCTTTTGGGGAGGTGAGGGGTGGCTTGACTGGATGGCGATTCGGGTGTGATTTGGCGTCTGCGTATGAAGCTGTACCTATTATTGTGTGTTGTCGGGGTTCTCGTATCGATTTCAGGGTTTGGGGCCATGGAGCGGCCGTCGGCTCATACGAAGGGGACGCCGACAGGGAAGCCGACCGGGCCATTAAAGCCGGGAGAATATTGGTGGGCGCCGGTGGTCTCGCCGACGGGGCCGGTGGTGGTGTTAGTTTCGGTGCCATTGCAGGTGATGCATGTGTATCGCAACGGGGTGCTGGTGGGACGGTCGTCGGTCAGCACGGGGGCGGTGGGGCATGGGACGCCAGCGGGGGTGTTTACGATTTTGGAGAAGAAGCAGAGTCATCGCTCCAAGAAGTACAACAATGCGCCGATGCCGAACATGCAGCGCCTGACGTGGAGCGGGATTGCCATGCATTCGGGGCCGCTACCGGGGTATCCGGCGAGTCATGGGTGCATTCGGTTACCGTATGATTTTTCGACCTTGTTATTCAGTTTGACGGAGAAGGGCGGGACGGTGGTGATTGGCAATGACAAGACGCCACAGCCGCATTTTGCGGCGAATCCGGGGATCCTGCTGGCACCGAAGGATTTGTCGCCTGACATGTTGAAGACATTGGAGGATGGAGCGTTTGACTGGAGGCCTGAGCGTAGTCCTGAAGGTCCGATTACGATTCTAGTCAGCGGGGCTGACAAAGCGATGTATGTGTATCGGAATGGCAATCCGATTGGGCGGGCGGCGATTCGGATCGAGGGTGAGGGACCTCTTGGGGGGCATGTTTTTTCGATGCTGGATGGGGAGACGGAGAAGTGGAGTTTGTTGGCACCCTTTCGGAAAGCCCGGAACTGGATGACGGTGGCGGATCAAGGGAATGCGAAGCGTTCGAGTTTTGAGGACTTAGCGAAGCGGGTGAGTTTCAATCCAGAATTTGCGACGAAGTTGTATGACTTATTGACTCCCGGGGCGACCATCGTTGTGACGGATGAAGCAGCGGTGCGAAAGGCAGCGCGTGATTTCACGATCATGACGAATGAAGTCGCGACGGCGGGTCAGTGATACGAGACCGGTGGTAAGGGTGTTCTGTTTGGTATTGCATTTTCGGTGGGCAGTGTTCATGCCCAGCGATTGTAAGCCAGATACATCGCCTATCGACGTATGGGTAAAGTGTTGGCCCGGCTGCATGATTGCCGTCTTGCCAGGCGCCATCCCTAGCCTTACGACCTCGACTCCATGAAACCCACTCTCCCATTGTTCGTCGGTCTTGTGCTTTACAGTATGACCATGATCCGACCGCTTCAGGCGGATCAGCTGACACTGTCGCAGGCTGTTGAGCAAGCGCATGCGGAGCTTTGGGGACGCTTTGTGGATTCTCATGGGATCATCCGTGACTTTGTGGGCGAGCTGCCTACGCCTGAGGATTGCGCTTTGGGAAGGCCTAACGCCATCGGATGGTGGAGTCCGATTGAAGATGGGCCGATGTTCACGGGCCTGTACCTGCCGGCTGCATGTGAGCGGGCTCGCCGGACTGGCGATGCCGTGGACAAAGCCAATGCGCGCCGCCTGATGTTTGGCCTCATCAAGTGCGCCTCCGTTTCGGACGTGGTCGGCTTCATTGCACGTGGCATCGGCACGGATGGCATGTGTCATTACCCGCTCGGCTCCGATGATCAGACACATCCGTGGTTTCTTGGTCTTCATGCCTATTTTACCAGCGGCTTCGCCTCGGATGAAGAGCGACAGCAGATCGCCGCGAAGGTGAAGGAGGTCGCCGAGGTGTTGGAGACCACCGCTTGGAAGTGCCCTTGTGATGGTGCGTTCAGAGGTGACTTTAGAGGCGGTTTTCAGGGGCATCTTTTTCGCGATGCCGTGCGCTACCTTTTCATGCTGCGAGCAACCCATGAGATCACGAATGATCCAGTCTGGCTCGACCGCTATCAGAAGGCCCTCGCGGAGAAGCCCACCTCGAGCACCCTGACACGCGTCGAAATCTGTGCTGAGGGCTACCCGCATGACCGCGAGGCGATCAAGAGCATTGATGAGTACGGCTTGTGGATTTATGTCGGCTCCCAGGCTTCGCTTGCCAAGCTCATCGCCATGGAGTCCGATGAATCAGTTTGCGCGAAGTATCGTGCGGGTCTGGCGATTAATGCTCGCAACGCCCTCGTTTCAATTGAAGCGCATGCTCAGTTTGACAATCAAGACACGGAGGTCTTTGGCCATGCGGACTGGCGCAAGGGTTACCCGAACTGGTTCCCGCAACGCACGCAGGCTGAAGCCCAGAAGCTATCTGAAATGGGCGACAAGGCTGTCCTTGGCAAACGCAAAAGCTATGAATCCCGGTACATGCGCAATCCCCTCGCTGCTGCTGCGATCATCGCGCTCGACGATGGCAATGCCGACCGCGCTGCTGTCGAGCGCGCGATCCGCCACTATGACTACTCGAAGATTAACCTGTCCGTTTTCTTTTTCGCCGAATGCGCCTATTACGCGCTTCAGACAAAGCAATAAGAGGATAGTTGCTTCAAGGGCGGGGTCATGCCGATTCGGAACGAGGGATACAAGATCATCGGTGCTCTGAATTCTCGGTCTCGGGTGGTCCTGCGGTTTTTTTCAGCCCTTCAACGGTTTCGAGTTGCCGGGCCAAGGCGGCAATTAGCAGGCCTGTTCCTACAAGACAGAGATAGACCCGTCGAAAGGGTTCTACCTTGTTGAGGGCACTGCCAGCGAGGGCGACGGCTAGAGCGACGCCGAGGGAGCTGCCTAGCTGGCGGATGGCGTTGTTGACGGCGCTTCCGACACCAAGGCGATCGGTCCTCAGTTTCTGCACTGCAACTCCGGCGAGAGAGGGGAGCATGAGGCCGATGGCGATACCGCTGATGATCTGACCCGGCAGCCATTTGCCGAAGTAATGCGGCACAGGACTGATGCGGAGTGCTAGCCAGAGATTGCCGATAGCGAATAAAACGCCACCCATCGTGAGCAAGCATCGCTTTCCCCATAGGCCTTGTTTTTTGCTCACGATGATGGCGAAGAGGGTGGCCAGGAGGGGTCCAGGTGTTGCGGCCAGACCGGCCATGGATTGTGGGTAGTGCCAAACGCCCGTGAAGAAGAGGTAGAAGGACAGAAACATCATGCCAAAAGCGCTGCCTAGCACCAGCGTCGCTGCACTGGCCCAGCGATAATTTGAATCGGCGAACAAACGCAGATCCAGGGCCGAATCAGGTCGCCCATGAGCGTGCAACAGAAAGCCAATGAGACAGACGACACCGATCGAAAGGGGAATCATGACCAATCGAGATAAAAAGGCCCCCTGACCTGCTTCAGCCAAGCCATGAGCGATGCAACCGACCCCAAAGATGAGGAGAAGTGTGCCGATGACATCATAGCTCTGCCTCTGTTGGCTCACTCTATCACTCCTCAATCGAAGGTGCCCGAGCCAAAGCACGGTGAGGCCGATGGGCAGGTTGATGAGAAAGATCATGCGCCAGGAGAACCACTCAATGAGCAGCGATCCAATCAGTGGACCCAATGCGGCGGCCAAAGCGCCTACAGCGCTCCAGAGGCCTGCGGAGCGGGAGCGATGCTCATCGGCAAATGAGGATAGAATGAGCGCGAGCGAGGCGGGTGAAACCAGGGCTGCCGCTACAGCTTGGACGACTCGTGCAGTAATGAGTGTCGCCGGACTGGAAGCGATGGCACAGGCTGCGGACGCCAGAGTAAAACCTGCAACTGCGATAAGAAAGCAGCGTCGATGCCCCAGTTGATCCACCATTCTTCCCGCAGGGACGAGCAGGGCAGCAAACACGATGGTGTAGGCATTCAGTATCCAAGAGAGCAAGGGAGCGGAGGCATCTGGAAAATGTGCCCGCAAGGCGGGGAAGGCGGCCACTACTACGGTGGCATCTAGCGAGACCATGAAGATCGTGGAAGCCGCCAACGCGAAGGTTTGCCATGCGTAGCGTGTGTCATTCATAAGCTGGAGCCGTGTTTAAAAGTCGGATGGCTTCATCCCAGCTCATGGGCAGTGAGCTTGCGAGTACTGTGACTGAGATGAAGCGCATGTTTTGGGCGGTGATGGGACTGTTGCGAACAGCGGAAAGGTGGACCGGGGATTGGCTGAATTGATTCCGTGAGGCCTCGTCTTTCCAGGCGGTCATGGTCCAGGCTTTGTTGCCGAGGAGTTGAAAACGGTAGGAGTAACCCACCAGGCCTGCGTGATTGGGGAGATCAGCCAGCACGCGTTTGGTGTCGTCAAAGAAGGGCTTTCGCTGGCCCTTCTGATGTTCCACCGCGCTGAGGGTTAGGATCACTCTGGCATCTTGAGATATGGATTCGACGCGACGAAATGGCGCGGTGTAGCTGCAGCGGCTGAGGAATGATGCGAGTCCCATGAGGAATAGAAGGGCAAAAAACCCGATGGCGATTTTCATGGTTTCGAAAGACCCGCAGAGATGAGATTCATTTGCTTGATATGGAGCTGCATGTGAAAGGCCGTCATGAAGTGCCAGGTGGCGGCGTCCATGGGACCGAACCAGGGGTGTGGGAACTTCAGGGAGGTTTTCAGATCAGGCACTGCTGCGACGATGCTGGTAAAGTCACTGCAGCCTTGCTCAAAGTCGGCTATCACCGTGTGCGACACTTGGGGATTGGGCTTCACTGCGGCAATGCTGGCCTCACGCTCAGGCAAGCGTCCTGCGCCAAGACTGGCGATGACTTCGGCGATGTCCCGGTTCACGATCCGCAAGTGGTCCACCACCATGAGCAGGGACCAGTAACGACTGCTATCTTCGAGACCCGGTAGACGCTTGATGAGCACCGGTTGGGCCAGGGTCGTTTGATCTTGATCTTTCAACAAACGGAGGATGGCCTCGCGCTGTTGAACAAAGACCGCGGTGGCTTGGTCACGGGTCGTTCGAGCCGCCTTCCAGCGAATCATGCGATTGGCGACGAAGCGTTCGATTTTGGGGAGACCTGCTCCAGGAGGAGCGAGTTGGGGGAGGTGTTCCGGTTTCATTATTATACTTGCAATATGCAAGTATAAAGCCATCCATACTTGTTGATTGCAAGTAACAAGTTTGCATTTTGTGACATGCCTACTGCCAAGCCCCAATCTTCAGCCGCCTCGAAGTCCGCCAAATCTGTCGTGCGCCGCTCGCCCTGCCCCGTGGCCTGCAGTCTCGATGTGTTTGGCGACCGCTGGACTCTGCTTGTTATCCGGGATCTCATTTTGGGTCGAAGTCGCTTCAAAGATTTTCTCGCCTCCCCTGAAGGTATCCCGACCAATATCCTCACGGATCGATTGAAGCGGCTGCTAGAGAATCGCGTTGTGACTCAAGTCAAAGACGCCGAGGGTTCGCGTCACTTGGCGTATCAGCTGACCGAAAAAGGCACCGCTCTTTTGCCCGTGGTGAAGGCGATGAGGGACTGGGGTCTCCATTGGGAAAAAGGAACGCGGGCAGCGCTGACCTCATCGACTGTGTCAGAGGGAGGATGATGGATTAGTTCGGTGGCTAATTGTCAAACTGCCGCGAGCAAGCAAGCTGCAACCCATGGACATCGTTTTGGTTAGACCCTGTGCATGAAGAATGTATTGCTTCTCGTCTCGTTGGTTTCGTCCGCCGCCATCGCTCAGCAAAAACCTGTTTGGGTGCTGCCGGAGGTGAATGCACCGCGGGTGCAGCGGGTGCTGTTTGACAGTCCAACGGCAGGGCAGGAGGTGAGCTGCTATGTCTTCACACCGGAAAGCTATGACACAGAGACGGAGCGGCGCTTTCCCGTGCTGTATTGGTTGCATGGCAGTGGAGGAAGCACACCCGCAGCGGCGGCCCAGGTGGCTCGGCGGTATGGCGAGGCGATGAAAGCTGGGAAAATCCCGCCGATGATCATGGTTTTTCCCAACGGCCTTCCGATGGGGATGTGGTGCGATTGGAGAGACGGATCGGTGAAGTTGGAGACGATGTTCATTGAGGAACTGATTCCCCATACGGACCGCCGGTTTCGCACGTTGGCGAAACGTGAGGGTCGCATTATTGAAGGTTTCAGCATGGGGGGTTATGGTGCGGCGCGGTTGGGCTTCAAGTATTCGGAACTTTTCGCGGCGGTTTCCTTGTTGGGGGCGGGGCCGTTGCAGTTTGATTTCAACGAGGCACCACGCGCAGGTCCCCAGGGGCGTGATCAGGTGCTCGGCACGGTCTATGGCGGAGACATGGCGACTTTCCAGGCGCAGAGTCCGTGGCGGATCGCGGAGCAGAATACCGACAAGCTGCGCAGTGGCGTGCGCATACGGCAAGTTGTCGGAGACCGCGATGAGACGCTGCGGTTTAATCGCGACTTCAAGCAGCATCTCGATGCGCTGAAGATTCCGCACACCTACCGCCAGCTTCCCGATGTTCCACACAATCCTAACCTTGTTTTGGAGGCGCTTGGTGAGGACAATTGGGCGTTCTACAATGAAGCTTTGACCGCCACTTCTCCGGCTGCTGAGGGTATGTTTCAGGAAGTGTCATGCGAGGGCTTTTACAAACGTCATGTCCAAGGTATCTGCACCAATGGAAGAGACGCCATCTATTGGTGCTGGACGGATGTGCTGGTGAAGACGGATGCGCAGGGCCGCATTCTCAAACAGGTGCCCGTGGCGGATCATCATGGGGATCTTTGCTATCACAATGGTCGGGTTTATGTGGCGACCAATCTGGGCGAGTTCAATGAACCACCCGGGCGGGAGGATTCTTGGGTTTATGTGTATGATGCGGATACACTGGCTGAAGTTGCACGCCATCCTGTGCCTGAGTTGGTGCATGGTGCGGGCGGCATGGCGCATCACGAGGGCAAGTTTATTCTTGTTGGTGGGCTGCCACTGGGTGTGAACGAAAACTATGTCTATGAGTATGACGAGGCTTTCCGCTTTCTGAAGTGCCATATCCTTGCAAGTGGTCATACGGAGAAGGGCATTCAAACCGTCACTTTTGCTGATGGTGCCTGGTGGTTTGGATGCTATGGCGATCCTGCCGTGTTGCTGCGTGCCGATGAGGGCTTTCGGATCACGGGTCGGTGGGATTTTAACGCCTCGGTCGGCATCGTGCCCATCAGCGGCGGACGCTTTTTGATTGCGCAGAATACGGTGGTGAAAGGCAAGGGCAACCATGCCGAGACTGTTGTGGCCCGAATGGATGAGAAAGCCGGGCTTGTGATCGAGAAGCCGTGAAGTGATGGCGATCACGCAGGGACCCAGCGTTTGAGGACGCGGATGGCGACGACGAGGGCGAGGAAGGTGAGGACGCCGGCGATGATGAAGGCGAGTCCTGGGAGGTTGATGGATCCGTGGGTTCCCAGGCTGGCGGCGAAGATGCTGGTCCAGAGGAGAGGGCCGATGACTCCGGCGACGCTGGCGAGGCTGTTGAGGGCACCTTGCACCGCACCTTGTTCGTCGGCGGGAACGGCTTGGGAGATGAGGGATTGTTCGGCGGGACCGGCGACGCCGCCCACAGCGCCGATCATGATGATGACGAAGATCATCCAACCTTCGGGAGCCAGGCCGTATCCGGCCATGGTGATGGACATGAGGCCGAGGCCGAGCAGGACGGCCTTTCGCTCGCCGAATTTGCGGATGATTTTGCCGGCGAGGACGCCTTGGACGATGGCTGAGGTCAGGCCGACGACGCAGAGGGAGAGCCCGACGGTTTGGCTGGACCAATTGTAGCGGAATCCGGTGTAGAGCACCCAGAGGCTGGGGTAGATGTTGTGCGCCAGGTTCATGAGGAATTGCGAACCGGCGAGGCCTGAGACGATGGGCCAGCGGGTGAGGGCGGCGAGGGAGCGGAAGGGATTGAGGGAGAGCCAGGAGAAGGCGCGGCGATTGTCATGGGTCAAAGACTCGGGGAGCACGAAGACGCCATAGAGCCAGTTCAGACCCGTGACACCGGCGGCGAC
>JARXAL010000176.1 GCA_029865835.1 Verrucomicrobiaceae bacterium | reverse complement strand
ATCAGAAATCAGAAATCAGTTATCAGTTAGTGGTTTGGGGAGGGGTGAGGCGGAGGGTTTTGGGGTGGTTGTTTTTTTGCCAACCGCCGGGGAGTTGGAGGAGGGAGGCGAGGGTTTTCGGGGGGCGTTTGTCGCTGTGGCCTTTGGAGATGGGGAGGAGGAGGCGGAGGCCTTTCGTGGCGGGGTCGAAGGTGATGGAGTGAGGGTCGTCAGAGTCGATCCAGCCGTCTTCGGTGAAGTAGATGACTTGTTTGGCGAGGGCGGGGGAGAGGGGGCGTGCATCGGGGCTCGCGGGGGTGAAGAGGAGTTCGACTTGGGAGTCGCTGAGGAGGCGGGCGGAGGAGGTCCATGCGGAGGATTCCTGGGGGCGGGCGGCGCGTTCTTTTTCGAAGAAGGGGTGCCATTTGGGGTCGGGGGACGGTGATTCGGCGGCGATGGGGAGGGTGAGGGAGAGGTCTTTGAAGCCGGGGTGGCAGGATTGGGCGCAGCACATCCAGACGGCGCGGCCGGAGAGGGTGATGGAGGAGCCGGGGTCGAGTTTTTTGGGCGGGGTGATTTGGGCTTGGAGGAGGATATCGCGCTCATAGCCCTGGGCTTTGAGGGTGAACATCATGACGCTTTCGGGTTCAGGGTATTCGAGGTCGCCGCCTTTCCAGCCTCGGGGGAGGTTCCATTTGATGCTGGTGGGGACGCCGACGATGCCGGGTTGTTTCCAGTAGGTGTGGAAGCCGGGTTCGTGATGGATGAAGACACCGACGTAGAAGGGGGTGCCGGGTTGGACATGGGAGACTTCGGAGACGAGATCGACGGAGAGGCCGACGCGGTTTTCCTCGGCCCGGGAGGGAAGGGTGAGGAGAAGGGCGAGTGAAGCGAAAAGGATGCGGAGGGTCATGGAGCAGGGTTTCAATGAACTTACGAGAGGGCAACGAAGAAGATGGGGTGGTTTTTGCCATTGTCGCCGCATCTGTTGATTGCAACGGGGTTCAAGGTGTTCACTGTTTGACGATGATGACGTCTGCGGAAGCTGCTTTGAGAATTGAAGGGTTGAAAGGGGAAATTGAGCGCCACAATCGGTTGTATTATCAGGAGGCGAGGCAGGAGATCAGTGATCAGGCGTTTGATGTGTTGCTGCGGGAGTTGATTGAACTGGAGGAGGCGCATCCGGATTTGGTGACGGCGGATTCACCGACGCAGAAGGTGGGAGGGGCGCCGATTGAGGGGTTCACGCAGGTGAGGCATGCGGTGCCGATGATGAGTTTGGACAACACGTATTCGGAGGCGGAGTTGGAGGCTTTTTTTCAGCGAGTGCAGAAGGGGTTGGGTCGCGAGGTGGTGGAGTGTGTGGTGGAGCCGAAGGTGGATGGGGTGGCGATTTCGATTCGCTATGAAGGGGGCGTTTTGAAGCATGCTGTGACACGCGGGGACGGGCAGGTGGGTGATGATGTGACGATGAATGTGCGGACGATCAAGAGTCTGCCGTTGAGGTTGCCGGCGGGTGTGCCTCAGACGTTTGAGGTGCGGGGGGAAGTGTTCATGCCGAAGGCGGGGTTTGCGAAGATGAATGAGGAGCGTGATGAGGCAGGGGAGGCGAGGTTTGCGAATCCGAGGAATGCGACGGCGGGGACGTTGAAGCAGTTGGATTCGAGGATCGCGGCGAAGCGGCCATTGGATGTGGTTTTTTATGGGTTGGCGGATGCGGGGGATGCGGAGGTGGGGGCGCACTCGGAGGTGTTGGAATTGTTGGGGAAGGCGGGGTTGCGGAAGGCGGATTTGGTGTGGCGAGCGGAGACAGCGGAGGCTTTGGTTTTGGCGATTCGGGAGTTGGACGAGAAGCGCAAGGCTTTGCCGTATGAGACGGATGGAGCGGTGATCAAAGTGAATGCGTTTGGGGATCAGCGGGAGTTGGGGGCGACGAGCAAGGCGCCGCGGTGGGCGATCGCTTATAAGTATCAGCCGGAGCAGGCGGAGACGCAGGTCTTGGCAGTGGACATTCAGGTGGGGAGGACGGGAGCGTTGACGCCGGTGGCGAGGTTGGAGCCAGTGTTTTTGAGCGGGAGTACGGTGGGGAATGCGACGCTGCACAATTTTGAGGAGATCGAGCGGAAGGACATTCGGGTGGGGGATTGGGTGGTGATCGAGAAGGCCGGGGAGATCATTCCGGCGGTGGTGATGGTGAAGAAGGAGAGGCGGACAGGGGAGGAGCGTGTCATTGTGCCGCCGGTGTGTTGTCCGGTGTGTGGAACAGAGGCGAAGAAGGATGAAGAGTTGGTGGTGTTACGGTGTCCGAATCCGGATTGTCCGGAGGTGGTTAAGCGGAGGTTGGAACATTATGTGAGTCGCGGGGCGATGGACATTCGGGGGTTGGGTGAGCAAGTGGTGGGGCAGTTGGTGGATGCGGGGTTGGTGCGGGATGCGGCGGATTTGTATCAGTTGGATGAGCTGAGTTTGGCGCGGTTGGAGAGGCAGGGGGCGAAGAGCATTGAGAACTTGGTGAAGGCGTTGAGGGAGAGTCGAGAACAGGCGCCGTGGCGATTGGTGTTTGGGTTGGGGATTTTGCATGTGGGAGTGACGGCGGCGCGGACGTTACTGGAGTTTTTTGGATCGATCGATCAATTAGCGGCGGCGGAGGTGGAGGATCTTTTAAAGTGCGAGGATGTGGGGGTGGTGGTGGCGGCGAGTGTGCATGCGTGGTTTCGGGAAGAGCGGAACGTCGCGTTGCTGGAGCGGTTGCGGGCAGCGGGGTTGACGTTTGAGCAGCGGAAGGTGGCGGCGGCGTCGGAGGTGTTTGCGGGAACGACCTGGGTGATCACGGGGACGTTGAGTCGGCCGAGGGAGGAGATGGCTGAGGCGATTCGCAGCCATGGCGGGAAGGTGTCGGGATCCGTGAGTGCGAAGACGACGTATTTGTTGGCTGGGGAGGAGGCGGGAAGTAAGTTGGAGAAGGCGAGGAAGTTGGGGGTGGAGGTCTTGGATGAAAGCGGGTTTTGGGGGAAGGTGGGAGAGGGGGAGAAGGGCATCAAAACGGATCTTTTCGGCTGAAAAGAGGGTGAAGTGGGGTGCTTTACTTCAAAAGTGCAGACCATTTTGGAAAAACATCTTGCGCGGGTTGGGAGTTATGGTACTACTTCCGCCCCCCTTTCCTTGATTTGGGGTTGAACTTCATTTGTTTTTTCACCATGCGCGTACGTCCCTCTGTCAAACCTCTCTGTGAAGCCTGCCGTGTTATTCGGCGCAAGGGTATTGTTCGTGTGGTGTGTAAGAACCCACGGCACAAGCAGCGCCAGGGCTAATCCATTTTTTCACTCTGACCTTACTCTCTTATGGCCCGTCTCATTGGTGTTGAAATCCCGAACGAAAAGAAAATCGAATACTCGCTGCCGTATATCTACGGGATCGGGCTGCCGTTGAGCCGGAAGATTCTGGCTGCGACAAAGATTGATCCGAATACCCGTGCGGGTGAACTGACTGACGAGCAGCTTGCGGTTTTGACCCAGGCGATTCAGGCGACCAATCTGCCGATGGAAGGTGACCTTCGTCGTGAGATCGGGGCGCACATGAAGCGGATTTTGAGCATCAATTGCTACCGTGCACACCGCCACCGTCGTGGTCTGCCATCCCGCGGTCAGCGGACTCACACGAACGGACGTACTCGCAAGGGTAGTCGCAAGACCGTCGGCGCCCAGGCTAAGAAGAAATAATCTGGCTGCGACGCGCTGAAAAAGACCCTCTAGCATTCCCAAAAACATGGCTGACGAAACGACCGAACCGAATCCCGCTGAGCTTGACGCCGCTGCGGCCCCTGCTGAAATCCCTGCCGTTGCGGCTGCTGCCCCTGCAGCGCCTGCCACCGCTGAACGCGCTGCGCCAACCGGAGGTGACAAGGCAGTGTCTCAATCCGTGTGGGTGGAGATTGGTGCGGGTGATGGAACTGAAGGTGCTGGCAAGATCATCAAGGCGAAGGGTTCCAAGAACGTTCATTCCGGGATCGTTCACGTGAAGGCGACCTTCAACAACACGCTGGTGACGATCACGGATCGCATTGGCAACGTGATTGGCTGGTCGAGCTCCGGTAAGATGGGCTTCCGCGGCAGCCGGAAAGGTACGGCTTATGCGGCCCAAGTGGTTTCTCAAGATGCCTGCCGTCAGGCGATGGGCCACGGTTTGCGCGAAGTGGAAGTGCGTTTGTGCGGACCTGGTTCCGGTCGTGAGTCAGCGGTGCGTGCGATTCAATCTCTTGGAGTTGAAGTGATGGTCATTCAAGACGTGACACCGATTCCTCACAATGGCTGCCGTCTCCCCAAAGCACGTCGCGTTTAATCCCTGATCCTTTTCCCCGAAAACTTAAGTTATGGCACGTTACAGAGGTCCCCGTGAGAAAATCGCCCGCCGTTTTGGTGTGGCATTGTTTGGTCCGTCGAAGGCGCTTGAGCTGCGCAATTTCCCCCCTGGTCAGCATGGGGTGCGCAACACCCGCCGCAAGCTGTCCGAATACGGCACGGCCTTGGCTGAGAAGCAGAAGATGAAGTTTCAGTATGGCGTGTTGGAGCGTCAGTTCCGCAAGATGTTTGCCGAAGCGCAACGCCGCAAGGGTGTGACCGGTGAGATTCTTTTGCAGATGCTTGAGCAGCGTTTGGACAACGTGGTTTTCCGCATGGGCTTTGCAAACACGCGCTTTTCGGCCCGTCAAGCAGTGAGCCATGGTCACATCACGGTGAATGGCAAGCGTGTGAACGTGGCCAGTTACCAGGTGCAGCCTGGTGACGTGGTGGCCGCGAAGGCTTCGGCGAAGTCGCAGCAGTTGATCGGTCGGTTTTTGGAGATGACCTTGGGTTCTCCGACGCCGGACTGGACGACGGTGGATCGCGACAAGATGTCGGGTGTGTTCAATCGCATTCCGGTGCGTGAGGAGATCAATCCGCTGGCGAATGAGCAGCTGGTGGTTGAGCTTTACTCGCGTTAATCGGAGTAAAAAGATTTTGGGAAGGAGCGTCCTTTGGGACGCTCCTTTTTTTGTGGGGAGGTGCTGCGGGGGCACGCAGAGGCGCGGAGGGATGGGAGGCGCAGAGAGGGAGGGAAGGATGGAAGGATGGAAGGGGAAATTGGAACCACGAAAGGCACGAAGTTCACGAATGGGGGGCTTTGGATGTGTGGTGGTGAGGGGCTGAAGGGATTTGCTTGATGGGCGAATGGGGGGCTTTGGATGTGTGGTGGTGAGGGGCTGAAGGGATTTGCTTGATGGGAAGTGGGCGCAAGCTGGCAGCTTGCACCACTGGGGATAGTTTGGGTTGATACGGGGTTGATGGGGGAGGGATTTGGGGTTTGAATGGGGTGATGATTAAACCTGAAAGGATAGTGGCGATAGGGGATGAGATGGCGATTGCTTGGAGCGATGGGAGTGAGAGTAATCTGGCGATGGAGAAGCTGCGGGCGTATTCGCCGAGTGCGGAGAATGTGGGGGAGCGGGATTTGTTGGGGCGGCAGATTGGGGGGCATCAGGGGCCTCGGGAGTTTCCGGGGGTGACGG
>JARXAL010000117.1 GCA_029865835.1 Verrucomicrobiaceae bacterium | reverse complement strand
ATCAGGTGCTGGTGTTTCCGACTGGAGGTGGATGGCCGATGAAGGGATCGCGCTATGCCTATGCCTTTGCCGATCAGAACGGAAACATTGGGGAGGGAATGCCGGACGCGATGGAGAGGCATGTGGGCGAATTGGCGTATTTGCCAGCCGTTCTGCCACGGCTCAGTCCGGAAGTGAGCTTGATGGCTTGGGAGCTGGCCAAGGGTGAGTATCAAGCGGATTTTTCGAAGCCGCCCGCTGCCAAGATGGTTTTTGCCAACCCGGTGTATTCGACGAATCCATCTGCTCCTTTGTGGCCAGATGGCAAGACCGAGGTGGAAAGGATTTGGCGCGGACGAACTTTGCGGTTGGAAAAGGCGACGCGGGTGCAGTCAGACTTTGAAGATCAAGAAGGGAAAAAGCGATCTGCCGGGGTGGCTTTTGATTTTGTGGTTCAGGGCGCGCGGTCCGCGGCGGACCTTGGTGAACTGCAATGGTTTCTCGAAGACAATCGAGGTAACTATTACATGCCGAGTTCACGAGGTTCTTCTAGTGGAAGCAATTCGAGGGGGGTTTTGGTAAGCCATGGAAGCTCGGCGGTGGCTTTTTGGCCAGAGAATCTGAACTGGCGACTCACGTTGGTTCTGCGACCATCGAATTTGGGAGTCATGACGGAGAATGAGTATCGCCGTATTCGGATCAAGCATCCGAAAGGGAAAATTGAAGATCAGGTGGTGGAGACTTCGTTTGAGCTGAATGGAGCGGTGTTTAAGAACTTGCGCATCCGTCAGGACCCGAATCCGCAAAATCATGACTTGCCCAAAGGCGCCCCATGGTATTTGCCTGCGGTGATTGAGTTGGATGTGGAAAAGGTTCCGCCCGACGTCTTGATCGAGGTGAGCCATTTCTATGATGGATTCGTGCCTTTCGAGGACAGACCAGGAGGGATCAGGAAACCTGCTCTGCGTGGGCGCGGTCAATCTGGTGCCCAAATTCGGGTGGCGTTGGATAAGCAGGCGGACTACTTGGAGTTCGTGTTGTCGGTGACGCGTGAAGAGCAGTTGGAGTTTTATTTTCAGCCGGAGCTGAAGCCTTAACCCTAAAAACGGAAATGGCTGAGGGCGAATCTGCCGCCGTCATTGGCCCCACAAGGCTTCCCGCTTCTCGGGTGGCATCACCTTATCGATGCAACCGCTGCGAACTGGAAAGCCTTGTGGAACCAAGCACGACGCCATCTTCATCCCTTTCCATTCCCGTTTCTAGGTTCAAGGGTTACTTTGATTTGTACAACATTCCTTTTGAGCACATTGATCGATTCGATTTCACGGAGAAGAAGAGTCCGTTGCAGGCCGGGGGGATGAATCGCGGGAGCAACATTTTTGACAGGCTGAAGGAGGGGGGGATTCCGCATTTTGTCAGCGATCCGGACCGGAGTGAGGAGGAGAATCGCGCCGCGCTGGAATCGGAGCTTGGTTCAGGGGAGATCGACTTTGCGTTCATGTATTGGGCGGGCTTGGATGGATTGCTGCATCGGGTGGGGAATGATTCTTCGGAGGTGCCGGCCAAGCTGCGGCACTACGAGCGTTGGATTGCCGATTTGGCGGCGAAGGCGAAGGAGCGGTATGACGAGGTGAAGCTTTATGTGTTCAGCGATCATGGCATGGCGAATTGCGATGAGCATTTGGATTTGAAGGCGGTGATTGAGGCGCTGCCGCTGAGTTTTGGGAAGGATTATGCGGTGGTGTATGACAGTACGATGGCGCGTTTTTGGTTTTTTAACGAGGCGGCGCGCGATCAGATCACGGCGGCGCTGGGGGCAGTGCGTCAGGGGCGCATCATGCCGACTGAGGAATTGAAGCGGTTGCGCGCTCACTTTGAAGACGGTCAATTTGGCGAGCTGATTTTTTGGTGAAGGAGGGTGTGCTGATCGTGCCGAGCCACATGGGTGAGCGGCCGATTCGTGCGATGCACGGCTATCATCCTGAGGACGCCCACAGCTATGCGGCGCTGTTTACGAACCAAGCGACGCTGCCTGCGGAGGTGACTCACATTCCTCATTTGCACCGCCTCATGACCCACTCAATCGCCGCCTAACCTGCCATTTTCCTGCTCCCGTTTTCGCCATGATGAGTCCGCTTTGGTCCCATATTCTGTTCAAGTTTGTGCTGCCGAGAATTCGGCACGCTGAGATTGAGGGCATTCGGCTGGATGTGAGCAGGCTGAGTCCGCTGATGAAGAACCACATTCGAACGGGGCGCAACGAGGTGCCGGCGCGGAGTTTGCGGAGTCTGGTGGAGGCGATGGCAGAGGCTCCGACGGTGTTGATTTGTGACCTTGAGGGAGCGGAGGCGTATCTTGATTTTCAGGAAGTTCCGGGGAGTGTGCGCAAGATCATCATCGAGCTGCATCCGAGTGTGACGGGCGAAGCAGAGGTGGAGCGGATTTTGGGGAATTTTGGGGCGTTGGGGTTCAGGCAGATGGGGCGTGAGGGGCGTGGCGGCGGAACCTGGGGGTTGAAGGGCGATGCATTCCGGAGCATGGGAGTCAAACGGAGGGATGCTGCGCAGAATGGCGGGTGGGGGTCGAAGAGGATGAAAAGCGGATAGAAAAGAGTAAACTTCGCGCCCATATTATTCTAGATTCTTAGTGTTTGCCAGAAGTTCCACCCCTACCTTCAACGAGACCCCCTGTCGTGCCTGACCGAAAATCCATTTATGTCGCAGAAGATCATGAGGCGATCCGAGAGTTGTTGTGTCAGCACCCGTGGGTGATGGAGACGTTTGAACTGGCTGGCCAGTCGGGGTTTGGGTCGGTGACAGCGCGAGAGTGCATGGAGATGAGGCCTGACTTGCTGCTGCTGGATCTCAAGCTGGCGGATTCGAACGGTTTTGACGTGATGGGTATTCTGGGTGAGGCAGGCGTGACGACTCGGGTGCTGGTCTTCAGCAGTTCGTCGGATGTGGTGACGATCCGGCGGGTGCTGGCGCTGGGTGGGCGGGGGTTTGTGGAGAAGACGGCGCCTTTCCAGACGCTGCAGCGGGCGATGACAGCGGTGGCGGAGGGGAATCTGTTTTTGACGGACAGCGCGTTTAATAGCCTGCAGGCGGGACCGGGGGGGAGTGTGGCGGAGGTGGCGGGCAAACCCGAGGAGGTGCTGACCGAGAGAGAGATTCAAGTGTTGAAAAGGGTGGCTCATGGCTCCTCAAACAAGGAGGTGGCTGAGGCGCTGCGCATCAGTGTGCGGACGGTGGAGAACCATCGGTATTCGCTGATGAAGAAGCTTGGGGCGCGCAACGCTGCCGATCTGGCACGGGGGGCATTCGAGCGGGGGCTGATACGCTCTTAAGGTGGAAAGTGAGAGGTTCAGCAGGGGGGCCGGATCAGTGGCTGAACTGGAGGTGACGACTAACGACTTGGAGGAGATCGGTGATTCGGAAGGGCTTGATGAGGTAGTCGGAGGCGCCGAGTTCCAGGCCTTTTCGGATGTCCTCCGTTGCGATCAGACCTGAGAGCAGGACGATGGGAGTGTGATCGAGTTCGGGGTTTTGCCGGATGTCACGAAGCATGTCGAGACCGTTGAGTTCGGGCATCATCACGTCACTGATGATGAGCGCGGGTCGGGACTGGCAGGCCAGTCGCAGGCCATCGCTGCCGTTGGCGGCGGCCATGGCGGTGTAGCCGCTCATTTCCAAGATGGCGACGATCTGGTCCCGGATGATGTTGTTATCCTCGACGATGAGAATAGTCCGGGAGAGATCGGGTGAAGGCATCAGGAGGGGATGGTGATGGTGAAACTGGTGCCTTGACCGGCGGAAGAGCGGAAGGTGATGGTTCCGCAATGGGCTTCGACGCACCGTTTGACGACCATGAGGCCGAGGCCTGTGCCGGGTCTTGCGCCGACATTGCCTCCGCGGAAGAACAGGGAGTAGATGCGGGCCTGATCTGCCTCGCTGATGCCGATGCCGGAGTCTTCGACTTCGAATACGACAGCTCCTGAGGCCTGACTGACGCGGAGGATGACGGGGGCGTCGTCCGCGGAGTATTTGCAGGCATTGGAGAGCAGGTTCAGGAGCATGTAGCGGAGCAACTGAGGGTCCAGGCGGGCCTGAAGGCTGGGCGGGTTGCAGGTGATGGTGAAGCGCTTGCGCTGGGCATCGGTGAAGTAGGGGTCGGAGGCGAGCATGGCTATTTGATCAGCCAGGTTGACGGGGACGGCGGCGCAGTTGAGCTGACCCTGATTGACACGGTCGAGCAAGAGGAGGTCGTCCACGATGGAGGAGAGGCGGCGAGCGGAGTCGTTGGCGGAGGTGAGGCCTTTTTCGAGGGCATTGGCGTCAATTCTGGTGCTGTAGGAGGCCAGGAACTCGAGGGTCAGGGTCAGGGCGGCAAGGGGGGTGCGGAGCTCGTGGCTGGCCATGGAGACGAACTGGGAGCGCATTTCGCTGAGTTCTTTTTCGCGGGCGAGGTTGGCGAGGAGCTGCTGATGGACCTGACGGCGGTCGGAGGTATCGGCGGCGGTGCCGAGCATGCGGACGGGTTTTCCGGTCTCATCGAAGAGGGCTTTGCCGCGGACAAGGAGCCAGCGGTAGGTCCCGTCGGCGGTGCGCATGCGATGTTCGGCGTCATAGTTACCGGTCTTGAGGACACAGTGGGGATCATCCGTTTCAGGGGCGTCTTTGACGTCGTCCGGATGCATGAGGGTGCTGAGTTCCGCCCAGGTGGTGGTGAGCTGGTCGTCCGAGAGGCCGAGTAAGCCTTTCCAGCCTTGGGACAGGTAAACGGCGCCGGTAGTCAAGTCGACATCCCAGACGCCATCGCGGACGCTTTCGACGGCAACCTGCCAGCGGGCTTCGCTGGCGTGGAGAGCCCTAGCGGAGGCGACTTTTTCGGTGGCATCACGGCAGATGCAGACTAGACCGCCATTGGGCAGGAGGGTGAGGGAAAGTTCCTCTGGAAAGGTGGAGCCGTCGAGGCGCTTGGCTGTAGCGGAGCCGGTCCAGGAACCATTGGCGGTGAGGGCGGCAAAGACTTTCTCCTCGATGCGGGCGATCTCGTCCGGATGGTAGATTTCCCTCCAGGTTTTGCCCAAGAGGTCCGCCGCGGACTCGTAGCCGAACATTTTGACATGCGCCTGATTGAGATAAGTGTATTCGCCGAGTTCGTTGAGGAGGGCGATGCCATCAGCGGTGCATTCTTGGGCGAGGATGAGGTTGCGATTCTGCAATTCGACGAGCTTGCGGTCGGTGATGTCGGTGAGGGTGCCGATGATGCCGTCCGGCTGGCCATCTTCATCGAGCGCAAGGCGGGCGTGGCACTCGAGCCAGCGGAAGCCTCCACGCCGGGTCATGTAGCGGACTTCATGGCGGCATTCCTCTTTGCTCCGTTCGATCAGAGGTTTGAAGAGGTCCATGACACGATCCCGATCCTCAGGGTATAAAAACTTGGTTAACATTTGACCGGTGCTTTGGGCGACGCTGTAGCCGGTGATGTCAGTCCAAGCGCGACTAAGAAAGAGCCAGCGGCCTTCGGTGTCGGTCTTGAAGACAACGCACTTCAATTCTTCAACGACTGTCTCATAGACGTTGTCTTTATCGACGACAAAGGGACTGAACTTGCGTGGGCGTCCTGGGCGTCCTGGGCGTTGAGGCTTAAGGGAGGAGGGAGGGAATGGCATCAGAAGCGGGTAATTTTGACATAATCTTTACGATCATCACAGCCGCCTCTCAGATGTAAAATCTCCCAAAGACTACTTGGGTCGAGATGAGTATTTTCACTCGGGTAGCAAGTGAAACGATGAAGGGTCTACGGGCAAGTAGGACGGGGCAAAGGGCCCGGGTGTTAGAGGGGAATGAAGTCGGACTCTTGGAAGACAGCGACTTCGGGGAGCCAGCGGGTTTGGACGAAGGCGGTGTGGTCGGGGTGGGTGGTGTAGGTGTCGTAGTCGGCCTGGGTGGCGAAGCGCATGGTGATGCCGAAGGTGTGGTCGAGCTTGGGGCTGACCTGGCGGCGGATGGCGAAGTCGCGGACGCCGGGGAGGTGGGCGAGTTCGGCGGCGGCGGCGAGGAAGGCGGCTTCTTCGGGGGAGCCTGGGGGGTGCTTGAGGCGGAGGGTGACGGTGTGCTCGATCATGGCATGAAGGGGATGGTTTAGAAGAGGTCGCGCGGGAGGGGGCGGACGCTGCGGAGGGCTTCGGCGTAGGGGACACCGCAGGCGGCGCCACGGTAGCGGGCGAGGGTGGTTTTGGCCTCGATGGCGGCGTCTTTGGCGGGGTCGAGGGGTTTGTTGCGAACGTGGGCCATGAGGCCGCCGAGCCAATCCTGGATGCCGTTCCATTCCTCACTCACATCGACGTAGGTGTCGGGGGTGAAGTCGATGGTGTGGCCGGGGCCGTTGTCGTACCAGAAGACTTGAGAGGGGGTGCGGGCGTTGTCTTTGCCGGTGAGTCGGGCGGGCTGGAAGAGGGCGGCGTGGCAGATGGCGGAGGCGGTTTCGTGATCGGGATGGCGGTCGTGGCGCCAGAGCATGAAGGCGGTGTCGGGCTGGATCTCGGCGACGACATGAGCGACTTCGCGTTTGATTTCGAGGGTGTCTTCGAAGCCCATGCTGGCGTGTTTGAGGAAGCGCATTTCGATGCCTCGGTCGGCGGCCATTTGGATGGTTTTATCGAGAAGGCTCTGCTCGCGACCTTTGACAGGAGGCCAGTTGGTGTAGTCGCCGATGAGGCTGAGGATGACGACGCGATGGTGGGCGCGCACGGCTTTGAGCAGGATGCCGGGGATGCCGAAGGGGCAGTCGTCGTAGTGGGCGCCGAGGGCGAGGAGGGTTTTGGGCATCGTGGTGCGGTGTGGGGCTATTTCTTGCGAGGCGCGGTTTTGGCGGCGGGCCAGAGTTGCTTCCAGGCTTGGACGGTTTCTTCGACGAGGACTTGTCCGCCATCGGGTCCGATCTGACTGCTTTGGATGACGGCGCCGTAGCCGCCGTGTTTGACGGCGCGTTCGGTGGGCAGGTAGGTGCCGGGACCGGCGAGCTGGATGATGAAGGTTTGAATGCCGGGGCTGCGGGCTTTCATTTGGATGCCGAAGTCGGTGTAGAGTTCGAAGTCGTTGGTTGCGATGGCGCAGTCGCCGAGGCGGAGGGCGTGGAGTTCCATGGGGTAGGGTTTTTGGGTGCCGGCCTTTTGGGCATCGAAGCGATCAACGACTTTTTGGTTCCAGAGGAAGTTCCAGAGCTGGGCGGGGACGTCTTTGTAGAGGGCGGCTTCGGTGATGGCTTGGGCGCGCTCGAGGATGGTGACTTTCCGGTAGGGCAGGTCGATGGTTTTGACGTGGTGTTGAAAGGGCAGGTCGGAGCGGACGTCGTGACGGGCGCCCTCGAGGGCTTCTTCCCAGGCGGTGACGATGCGATGAGCGATCTGGTCGAGGCGGGAGACATTGCCGCGAAGTTTGCGCATGCGCTCGTCGGCGGCGCTGCCGAAGGCTTGCTTCGAGGTGACATCCCCTCCGGCGCCGGTCCAGGCGAGGACGTGGAGTTGCTGGCCATGCTTTTCGCGCAGGCGGTTGCGCACGGGATGCCAGAAGTCGGCGTGAATGGATTTGCCGCCGCCGACTTCCTGGGAGGGACAGGGAACGTTGATGGCGGTGGCGATCATTTGATCCTGAGCATTCCAGAAGTAGAGGACATCGAGGCTGTGGTCTTCGTAGCCTTCGATGCCACGGAAGTTGGCGGAGTCGGGGTTGCCATACATGACGGCTTTGCCATCGGCGTAGAAGGGTCGGCGGTTTTGGGCGATGACGGCTTGGCTTTGGCCCCAGGCGACTTTGCCACCGGGGACGCGTTTGGTCCAGGCTTCGACGATGGTGTCGGCGAGGCGGGTGGTCATCCAGGCGGTGTAGTCGGAGGGTGGCATGATGCTGCCGTCCTCCGGGAGGACGTATTTGCCGCTGGTGGTGACGGGAGCGGTGTGGGTGTGAGTGGCAGAGAGGAAGAGCTTTTGGAGGTCGAGGCCGGGGGCGCGGTCGTGCAGTTTTTCGCGGACTTGGCGGAGCACGCCGTCACGGATGGCGACGAGGTCGCAGGAGACGATGATGGCTTGGTCGATGACTTGGTCACCCTCCCGCGACTCGATGGCGAGGACGCTGGCTTGGATGGGGGTGGCGGGGGTTTGGGAGATGCGAACGCCGCGCTGGCCGTCGAGAGCGACGGGTTGATCCGGCGTGATGTCGGTGGTCGCGGCGCCGAGATGGAGTGTGGAGGCGTTTAGGTGGGAGGGAGGGGTGAGGACGGAGAGAAGCGCCAGAGTGAGGAAAACAGAGCGAAGCATGGGGAGGTAACGAAGCGGGCGTGGGGCGTTTTGCGCCGTGGGGCTTGCGGAGAAAAAAGATCGCGGACGCCGGCTTTTTGAAACATGATGCGGGGATGAGTGAACAGGGTCGTCCAATCAAGCTGCTGCCGATCATTCTTTTCAACGCGGCTTACATGCTGGCGGCGATTGCGGTTTCGATGGCGAAGGGGAACAAGGAGTTCATTTTTTATCTTGTCGTGATGGGAGTGTTGATTGGGGTGATGGCAGTGGTGCATCGTCGGGTGGGTTTGACGATGCCGTTGCTGTGGGCGTTTTCGGCTTGGGGGTTTTTGCACATGGCTGGCGGGCTTTGTCCGCTGCCGGAGGGTTGGCCTTACAACGGCGATCATGCGGTGCTGTACAGCTGGTGGCTGATTCCGGGTCTTTTGAAGTATGACCAAATCGTGCATGCGTTTGGGTTCGGGGTGACGACTTGGTTGTGCTGGCATGGAGCGCGGCAGATGTTTCGGGAGGAGGATGGCGGGCCGCTGAAGCCGGGTTTGGGGGTGCTGATTTTGTGTGCAGCGGCGGGGATGGGGTTTGGGGCGCTGAACGAGGTGGTGGAGTTCATTGCGGTGCTGACGATCCCGAACACGAACGTGGGGGGTTATGAAAACACGGGTTGGGATTTGGTGGCGAATCTGACGGGGACGGTGATCGCGGCATTGAGCATTCGAATGGGGAGTGGGAGGGGTTGAAAGGGCAGGCGAAGCGTGGCAAGAGGTGGCACTAGCGATGATGTTTGAGAATGCGCGTGAGCTTTGCCTTTGCCTGCCCCAGGTGGAGGAGACGATGCCGTTCGGGCCTGAGGTGCTGGTTTACAAGGTGGCGGGCAAGATGTTTGCGCTGCTGATTCCGGATGAGGCGCCGGTGAGGATGAATTTGAAGTGCGATCCGGAGCGGGCGCTGGAGTTGCGGGATCGTTATGAGTCCATTTTGCCGGGCTATCAGATGAGCAAGAAGCACTGGAACACGTTGTTACTGAACGGTACTTTGCCTTCGAAGCTGGTGCGGGAGTTGATCGAGCACTCGTTTGATTTGGTGGTGGAGAGTCTGCCGAAGAAGGTGCGGGCGGACTATCAAAGGAAGTGACTGACTATGCGAATCTCGGAACTGTTTTATTCGATTCAAGGTGAGGGCACGCTGGTGGGGGTGCCGTCGGTGTTTGTGCGGACGTCGGGCTGCAACTTGCGATGCGGATGGTGCGACACGCCGTATGCGTCGTGGAAGCCGGAGGGGAGCGAGCGGAGTGTGGAGGAGGTTTTGGCTGAGGTGGAGAAGCATCCGGCACGGCATGTGGTGTTGACGGGTGGGGAGCCAATGATTGCGAAGGAGCTGCCGGAACTGGCGGGGCGACTGCGGGAGGCGGGGTATCACCTCACGATCGAAACGGCGGGAACGGTGATTCCGGAGGGGATTGCTTGTGATTTGGCGTCGATCAGTCCGAAGCTGTCGAACTCAACGCCGAGTTTGGAGCGGGGCGGTGAGGCCTGGGTGAAGCGGCATGAGGAGACACGACTGCAACCGGAGGTGCTGCGCGCCTGGGCGGAGCAGTATGAGGTGCAGTGGAAGTTTGTGATTTCGAACGCGCAGGATCTGGCGGAGGCGAGGGAGGTGCTGGAGAGGATTGGGGTGCCGATTGAGCCGAACCGGGTGCTGTTGATGCCGGAGGGGACGAGTGTGGAGGCGTTGCAGGCGCGGTATCCGCTTCTCATCGAGGCGTGCAAGGCGTTCGGCTATCGTTTGTCGCCGAGGCTGCACATTGATTTGTTTGGGAACAAGCGCGGGACTTGAGGTCACTCGAAGACCTTGATGGCGACGAGTTGCTCGCCATCGCGGGCGAAGAGCAGACCGTCGGAGAAGGCGAGGTGGGCGCGGTGACCGGAGCGGAGGATTTGGACTTGGTGGAGGGGTTCGAAGGAAGCGGCGGCGGTGGGGATGACCCAGAGTTCGCCTTGTTCGGTGACTGCCAGGAGATGGGAGCCCACGCGGATGAGGGTGCCGCCGGGGACGGGGGGGGATTGCCAGCGTTTGTCTTTGGTGGCGAGGTCGATGCAGCGCAGGGTTTGGCCGCGTTCCTGGCGACCGTCGAAGCCGAAAGCGATCTCGCCATCGATGACGGGGGTGCCGTAGTGGCTGTCGAGAAGGCCTTCTTTGGTCCAGAGGGACGTGAGGTTGGGGAGTTGCAGGACGTGAAGGCCGACGTCGTAGCCGGCGGAGAGCATGATGCGGTTGCCGGAGAGGTGGACGGGTTGGGAGGCGTTCACGCTGGCTTCCATGTCGGCTCGGAGGCCATGCTGGGCGGTGACTTGGCCGGTGGCCGCGTCGAGCAACCAGACTTCGTTGCGCAGCCAGCAGAGAACTTGGTTGGAACCCATGGCCATGGGGGAAGCATAGCCGGCTTCATCGGCGACGCTTTGCCAGACGGGTTGACCGTTGGCGACATCGAAGGCGACCACGCCGGCGGGTTTACCATTGCGTGTGCCGCCGGGGGTGATGATGACGCGGTCGCCGAGCACGAGCGGGGAGCAGGCGCGGCCGAAGAAGCCCTGGGGGGATTCGTAGTCCTTGACGGTGTCAACTTGCCAGAGGGCCTTGCCGGTTTCGAGATCGAGCGCGTCGAGCACACCGTCGGCACCGTGGATGAAGATTCGGCCGTCGGCGATGGCGGGAACGCCTCGGGGACCGTTGTCGAAACCGAAGCTGTCGACGTAGTCAGTGGGGCGTTTGAATGACCAGAGGAGGATGCCGGTGGTGGCGTCGATGGCTTCGACGGCGAGATCATCACCGAGGCGGTGGGCGACAATGACCTTGCCGTTCGCGACAACGGGGCTGGCGAATCCGGTGCCGAGAGCACGATCCCAGACGGGCTGGGGGGCGATGAGTTTTTGATTGGCGGGTGCTTCGATGACGCCGTCGCGGGTGGGGCCGAGGAGTTGGGGCCAATCGGCGGCGGTGAGGGCGATGGTGGTGAGCCAGAGAGTGAGAAGGAGTCTGTGTGTCATGCGAGGCCGAGCCATTGCTTGAGGAGTTTGAAGTCGCGATCCTGGGCGGCCTTGAACTCTTTGAGGATGGCCGGGTCTTTGGGATCGCCTTGCAAGTACTCAACGTGCAGGGAGACGGGGCCGCTGTAGTTTTCTTTGACGAGCATTTTGGCGAAGGCTTCATCGACCATGCCTTTACCGAGAGGGCAGGTGGCGGTTTTTTTGTCTTTCCAGGCGAAGTCCTTGAAGTAAACGGCGCCGCGATGGGCCTTAACGAGGGCGGCTTCCAGGGGCCAGCTCAGGCCGCCCTCGGCGGTGGCGTGGAGGATATCGAAGGCGAACGCGAACTGCTCGGGTTTGTAGTCGCGCATGATGGAGTAGATGTCCCAGACGGGCGCGCCGAAGTAGGTTTTGCCGGAGTGATTTTGGAACAGGGGCTGGATGCCGATTTCGTCGCAGAGCTGGACGAGGTCTTTGATTTTGGGGCGCACGGCCTGGAGTTGATCCCAGATGGGCTGGTCGAGGTCGTACTTGTAGTAAAGCATGCGGAAGCGCTTCACGCCGAGACTGGCGGCGGTGCGGAGGACGGCCTCGGTGCGCTGATCGGCGCTGACCTCGTTGATGCCCGAGGTCATGATGGTGAGGTTGAGGTTTCGCTTCTTGAGTTCGCCGACGAATTGGGGGAGTTCGTCCTCGACGCGCTCGGGTTCGATGTGGCCTTTGGGGCGGATGGGGGCTTCGATGCCGTCGACGCCCATTTCTGCGGCGATGTCGGCGATCTGGTCGAAGGGGAGCCCTTGGAGGTGCTTGGTGAAGAAGCAAAGTTCGTTGCGTGTGCCGCTGCCCGCAGCGGTGACGATGGAAGGAGCAGAGGCGGCGAGCGACCCGGCGAGGGCGGCTCCGGATTGGAGAAAGTGACGGCGATTCATGGTGTTGAAGACTGGAACGTGAGCCTAGCGCGGAAGTGTGCGAAAAATCAATGAGTCAAATGCGGTTCACGGTTTCGAAGGGAGCCATCACAGTGCGGCGAGGTTACATCGCAGGGTGATCGACCTTCACGCTGGAGGCACAGGCTTTCTGC
Source organism: Verrucomicrobiaceae bacterium (assembly GCA_029865835.1). Classification (GTDB taxonomy): domain Bacteria; phylum Verrucomicrobiota; class Verrucomicrobiia; order Verrucomicrobiales; family Verrucomicrobiaceae; genus JAGRPD01. The sequence goes on along the minus strand of JARXAL010000117.1, from coordinate 795 downwards.
ACGAGATACCGCTGGTCTTTGGGGAGTTTTTACAGTCAGGTAACCCGAGCACGGCTATGCGCCTCGGGCGGGTCTGAATTCCCGGGGACAGTCTGCAGGAGCAGTTGAAGCCGAGGTTTGAGTTGCTAAGTCACGGTGAGAGCACTGTTTCCTTTCGGCAGTTTGAGGCAGACAAAGGTTTTATCCGCTTCTCGACACCAGTTTCCTGGTTTTAACTGCAAACAGGAGTCCACCTTTTGAAGTGGTTGATCTTTGAACTGGGGGTTTCCCTCGCTGAATGGCAGTTCAAGCGTGAACTCGTCACAGGCGAAAGGCGCTTTGAGCGAGACCGTGCGTCCCTGTCCATTCCACTCGATGCGCGTGAGTTCCTTCGCGGCCCAGTAGCGGGCGATCTCGCTTAACTTCATCCAATGCAGATGGTTGAAGTTAGAGTGAAGCCGCTTCACCACTTCCCGGAAGATTTCGAAGCCGATCTCGAGACCATTCCAGTAGATGCCGGTCCAGTGACAGACGATGATGGCGGGCTCGCCGCGCTTGATGACTTCCACCATGCGACCCCGCTGGCCGTCTTCCGTGATGAAGGCATCAGCGCCTTTGGGTGTCACGCAATCCCAACCGCCTGTCCAGTCGCCGGTGCAGCCTAAAACATGCACAACGCAGCGAGGGTCATCGCTGTCCAATCCCGAGACATTCTGCACGATGGGAGCCACGCTTTGCTCGCCACTGGCATGCAGATCGCGGAAATAATGGGGTATCTCCGCCTGAAAGACACTGCGGCAGGACTCAAACGTCGCC
>JARXAL010000009.1 GCA_029865835.1 Verrucomicrobiaceae bacterium | reverse complement strand
GAGGCATTTCGCTGTATTTGCAGCAGAAGATGACGTGGTTTCACAGGATGCCGCGTGTGGTGCATCGGTGGCTGAATCGTCCGGGTTTGTTAAGGTTGGCGGCGAAGGGGATGGGCATGACGAGTGCGAGGATGTTGGGTGAGATGACGGTGGGCAGTTTGAAGGGTTGTGAAGGACGTCAATGGGGAGAGTGGCATCAATTGATCGAGTGGATCAAAGAGGAGGTGAAGCCGGAGGTTGTTTCGTTGTCGAACAGTTTGCTGAGTGGCTTGGCACCAGCGTTGGTGGAGGAGGTGGGAGTGCCTGTGCTGGTTTCTTTGCAGGGTGAAGATTCGTTTATGGACACGCTGGTGGAACCCTGGCGCACAGAGGCTTGGGAGGCGATGCAGTTGAATGCGAAGTCCGTGTCTCGATTCATTGCGCCGAGTTCCTTTTATCAAGAAGTGATGGCGGAGCGTCTGGCTGTATCGCGTGATCAGATTGCGGTGATCCCGAACGGGCTGGATTTGACGCCGTTTCCAATTGCTGAGGCGGATCCGAACACACCCACGATCGGTTATTTGGCGCGGATGATCCATGGTAAAGGGCTGGGGACGCTGGTGGACGCCTTCATCGAGCTAATTCGGCGTCAATCGCTGCCGCGGGTGCGATTGAGAATTGGTGGGGCCTTCACCTCGATGGATGAGGTTTACGTGAATGAACTGAAGAAGAAGTTGGCAGAGGCGGGTTGTTTGGAGCGAGTCAGCTGGCATCCCAATTTGAGCTTTGACGAGAAACTGAAGTTTCTCAGTGAGTTGTCGGTCTTTAGCGTTCCGGCGACCTATGGAGAAGCGTTTGGCTTGTATGTGGTTGAGGCGATGGCGAGCGGGGTGCCGGTGGTTCAGCCGGATCATGGGGCGTTTCCGGAGTTGATTGAGCGGACTGGTGGAGGTCTGCTTTGCCGACCAGACGATGCTGCGTCCCTTGCCGATCAACTCGAGAATATGCTCAAGGACGAAGCTTTGAGGGCTCGACTGGTGAATGGGGGGCGAACGGCGGCGCGAGCTGAATTCACGGCGTCGCGGATGGCGGAACGATTTGAGGATGTGATGCAGGCTGCGGTTTGAGAGGCACGAGGTTCGATGCAGCGTTTTGCCGGGATCGTGGATTTTCGTGGCCCGCGCTGGGGGACTGACGGTCGGTCACCGGGATCAGGCGTGAGCGGTCTAGGAGAAGCGGTCTGGATTGAAGAGGGCGAGGGGGATAGGGGAGGGTTCGTTTGAGAGAATCGAAGTGATGATTTGGCCGGTGGCGGGGGCGAGGCTTAGGCCCATCATGGCGTGGCCTGCGGCGATGGTCAGGTTTTTCCAGCGCTGGGTGCGGCCGATGTAGGGGAGTCCGTCGGGTGAGCAGGGGCGCAAACCGCTCCAGGGTTGGATGTCAGCGAAGTCGCTTTCCTGGAAGGCGGGGAAGTAGTCGGGGATGGCACGGACGATGCCTTTGATGCGGCGTGGATTGATGGTTTCGTCGATTCCCGCCAGTTCCATCGTGCCGCCGAAGCGGAGGGCGCCGTTCATGGGGGTGACGGCGAGGCGGGCTTCGGTGCAGATGCTGCAGAGGGCTGGAAGTTGGCGGGGATTCTTGAGGGTCAGGCTATAGCCTTTGCCTGCTTGCATGGGGAGTTTCAGGTGCAATGCGCGGGCGATTTCAGCGGACCAAACGCCGCCACTGAGGACGAGTTCAGCGGTGGGAATTTCACCTTGGCTGGTTTTGACGGCCTTGATGAGGCCTGCTTCTGTTGCGAAGCCCTGCACCTCGGTTTGCCAAAGGATTTTTGTTCCGAGGCTTTTCAGTTCGGCTTCGATGGCGGCGACGAACCGTTCGGGAGAAAGATGGCAATCTTTGGGGAAGAAGACGCTGCCTGCGACATCCATGGTGACGGATGGATCGAGGGCTGCGGTGGCTTTGGAATCTAGAACTTCGGCGGGGATGCCGAGAGCGCGAGCGCGTTGGGCCATGTGGGCTTCTTCATCGAGGGTTTGTTGCTTTTTGCAGAGCATGAGCAGGCCTTTTTTGACGAGGCCGAAGTCGAGACCGATCTCTTCGAAACTTTGACGGCTTAGGAGGCTCAGGTCGCGCAGGACGGGGGCGGCGCGATCGACTTTTTGTTGGGTGGAGGCCTGCCAGAAGCGCAGGCTCCAGGTGATGAGGTCGAGATTGAGTCTGGGTTTGATGTAGAACGGTGATTCGGGGTTCCATATCCATTTGAGGCCGAGTTTGACCATGCCCGGGGCTGCTAGCGGGATGAAGTGGCTGGGGACGATCATGCCTGCGTTGCCAAAGGAGCAGCCGTCGCGCTGAGGGAGATTTCTTTCGATCAGGGTGACCTTCATGCCGCGTCTGGCGCAATAGAGGGCTGTGGTGAGTCCGATGACACCAGCGCCGATGATGGTGACTTGCTTCATGGTGTCAGGAAAAGGGGCATTTTGGGAAGCTGGAGGGGGTTTGGATGACAGTCTTGGATGGTTTTTGGGCGTGCTGCCCTAAATTTGCCAAAGCGATGGGCTGGACGAGTGGGTGGGGCTCGATTAGGAATGCAAGATGGTTCGAAATTGGACAGAACAAATCGTGATTGTCACCGGTGGTGGTGGCGGGATGGGGCAGGCTGCGGCGAAGCGGTTTGCGGAGGCTGGTGCGAAGACGTTTGTGTTTGGGCGCACTTTGGAATCGCTCCAGGAATGTGCCAGTCTCTCACCGAACATTGTGCCTGTGGTTTGTGATGTGGCTGATGCGGCCAGCATTGGAAGTGCGATGGAAGTTGTATTGAAGCACGGTGCGCCGAACGTGCTAATTCATACGGCGGGGATCAATACGCCTGACCGTTTCATGGCCCATGGTGACCCGGGGAGAATCGCCAGTTTGGAGACTTGGCAGAAGGTGATGGACATCAATGTGCTGGGTGTGGTGAACATGATCCAGGCGGTTGCGAAGCCGATGGCGGCGAATGGCGGGGGTAAGATTGTGGTGGTGTCATCCACGGCCGGGCATGGGTTTGACTCTTATGCGGGTGTGCCTTACACGGCGAGCAAGTGGGCGGTGCATGGTTTGCTTTTCACGGCGCGAGCCCAGCTCAATGCGCATGGGATTGTGCTTTCTGAGTACGCGCCCGGGGAGGCGAATACGCCGATCGTGGACAAGCGTCCGGTGCTGCCGAATCCGGAGCATCGCGCGGCCATGATTCAGACGACGGACTGCGCTGAGGCTTTGTTTTTCATTGCCAGTCAGGCCCACAGCATGAGCATCATTCAGTTGCCTGCGTATCAGCCTTTTGGGGGGATGCCACCGGTGATTTCTGCGCCTTGGCTGGCGGGGTTGGAGATCAAGCCTGTTTAGCTTGCGTCAAGCTAGACGGACCAGGGGAGGAGGCTGGTGGCGACGCCCCACCAGCAGCGGAAGGTTTGGGCGAGGCCCATTTCCGGGTGGGGGGAGGCGGAGATGAACATGAGCATGAGCAGGCCGGCGTTGGTGAGGGCGATGAGCATGACGCTGAAGAACTCGCCGTTGCGGGTGAGGTCGCTTTGTTCGGCGCGGAGGGCGAGGATGGTGTAGGTGATGTGGAAGGCCCAGGCGAGGCCGAGGCAGATGTAGAAAAGGCGGGCGACTTTGAAGGGGAGGGTGTAGCCGAAGAGGGGGAGAAGATGGGTGGTTTGGAGGTCGGTGAAGAGGCTGACGATGCCGAAGCCGAGCATGACGAAGATGGCGTAGAGGGGAATGAGGTAGGGGGCGAGGGAGATCCAGACGCTGGTTTTGTTGGTCTCGACATAGCCACCCTGGGCGGTGAAGCTGAATTTGTAGACTTTGCCTCCGGAGGCGAGGGCGACGAGAGCGTGGCTGAGTTCGTGGCCGAAGACGTAAAGTCGGACGGGGCGGAGGCCGGCGACAAAGTAGAGGAGGACCCAGCCGATGAGGCCAAGGCCGAAGAAGCGAAACTCTTCGGTCTGCCAGATGCCGTGGCGGGTGACGAGGCGCCAGCCCATTTCAACGAGGGTGAGGATGGTGATGAAAGCGACGGGGGCGAGGAAGAGGATGCCGATCCATTTTTTGAGGCCGAGGGTTTGGCGCTCGGTCATGCGGACGGGGTTGCGGGCGACGTCGAGACCTTCGCGCCGGGAGCTGCGTTGCGCGCGGGAAGGGGTGGGCTGGCGTCGGTTTTTTTTCGGGGGCAACAGCATGGGCTGTCTTTATTTAACTTCTTTTAACAATTTAACAATTATGGATGTTAACAAACCTAATATTGTGTGAAGAGAATGAGGCCATGATGAAGGTGGGCGGTGTTGTCAGGGCTGGGATGGAGGGGTGGGTGAGGGGGGCTTTGGTGCCCATTGGCCCAGGAACTCGATGATTTTGGGTTCGGAGAATTCGCCGGCGGAGGCGGTGAAAACGCTAGCGGGAGTGGTGGTGAGGATTTTGCCTTCGGGGTCGAGGATGAGGATGACGGGGACGCCGTGTTTGAGCTGGGGGGAGTCCCAGGCGCGGAAGAGGGGGATGTTTTGACGGCTGAGGGCGAGGTGGAGCGGGATGAAGTGCTGAGCCATCGGATCCGATATGGCGGGGTGGGCGGCCATGAAGAGGTAGAGGCGCTTGCAGGCGGGGCAACCGGGTTCGCCGATCTGGATGTAGAGGTGTTTTTTTTCGGTTTTGGCGGTTTGGAGGGCGGTGGTGTAGCTTGCGCGGGCGTCGACTTCAGGGGTGTAGGGGATTTCGTCCTGGGCGAGGGCGAGCAGCGGGAGGAGGGTGATGGTGAGGAGAAGTCGCATGGGGATTGGGCGACGGAGGGAAGTCGTCACTCCTTGAGGAGGTCGGGGCGGTTGGCGCGGGTGCGAGCGAGGCTTTGGGCGGCGCGCCATTCGGTGACTTTACCATGGTGACCGCTGAGGAGGATGTCGGGGACGGGGAGGCCGCGGAATTCGGCGGGTTTGGTGTATTGGGGGGCTTCGAGGAGGCCGGTGGGGCCGAAGGATTCTTCGACGGCGCTGAGTTCGTCGCCAAGGACACCGGGGAGGAGGCGGACGATGGCGTCGATCATGACGACGGCGGCGATGGCGCCGTTGGTGAGGACGTAGTCGCCAAGGGAGAGTTCCTCGGCATTGAAGTGCTCGATGACACGGTGGTCGATGCCTTCATAGTGGCCGGAGATGAAGACGAGGTGGTCGGTGGTGGAGAGATTTTGGGCGGTGGCTTGGTCAAAGCGTTTGCCGGCTGGGCTGGTGATGATGATGCGGCCGCCGGGAGGGAGGGATTCGATGGCGGCGAAGAGGGGTTCGGGTCGGAGGACCATGCCGGGGCCGCCGCCGGCGGGGGTGTCATCGACCTGGCGGTGTTTGCCGAGGCCGTGCTCGCGGAGGTCGTGGACGTGGAGGTCGAGGGCACCCTGCTGCTGGGCGCGGCCCATCATGCTGAGGCCCAAGGGGACGCGGACGAGATCGGGGAAGAGGGTGATGACGTCGATGCGCATGGGCTTGGGATGCGGCTTCGTCCTCGACACGCTTGGTGAGGGGTCGAGGACGAAGATGACCGGGATTATTTGAGGCCGGCGCGTTGGTCGCGGAAGGCGGTGGTTTTGAGGCGGAGGCCGTTGAGGCGGATGAAGCCGGTGGCGTCGTCCTGGTTGTAGGCTTTGCCGGGGTCGGCTTCCATGGTGGCGACGTCTTCGCGGTAGAGGCTGAGGGGGGACTTGCGTCCGGCGGCCATGACGTTGCCTTTGTAGAGTTTGAGTCGGACCTCACCGGAGACGGTTTTTTGGCTTTCGGTGACGAGCGACTGCAGGGCGTAGCGTTCGGGGGCGAACCAGAAGCCGTTGTAGACGAGTTGAGCGTATTTGGGGATGAGGGAGTCGCGCAGGGCCATGACTTCGCGGTCCATGGTGAGGCTTTCGATCTGACGATGGCCAACGTAGAGGATAGCGCCGCCGGGGGTCTCATAGATGCCGCGGCTTTTCATGCCGACGAAGCGGTTTTCGACCATGTCCACGCGGCCGATGCCGTTGCGGCCGCCGAGGCGGTTGAGCAGCTTCATGATGCCGAAGGGGGTGTAGAGGGTGTAACCGTTCCGCTCTCCGGTGGAGGTGACGCCGAGGGTGGCGGCGAGCTCGGCGAGTTCGGGGTGCTTGAGGCCGATGGCGTCGCCTTTTTCGAAGAGGATTTCGACGTATTCGGCTTTGTCCGGGGCGTCTTCGGGGGAGACGGAGAGGACGTACATGTCACGCACTTCGGGGACGGTGCCATCGAACCAGGGATCTTCCAACATGCCGCTTTCGAAGCTGATGTGGAGAAGGTTGCGGTCCATGGAGTAGGGCTTCTTGACGGAAGCGGTGACGGGGATGCCTTCTTTTTCGGCGTAGGCGATCATTTCGGTGCGGCCGGGGAATTGGGCGCGGAAGTTTTCCATGCGCCAGGGGGCCATGACTTCGAGTTCTGGGGCGAGGGAGGCGGCGGTGAGTTCGAAGCGAACTTGGTCGTTGCCTTTGCCGGTGGCGCCATGGGCGAAGGTGTTGCAGTTCTCCGAGCGGGCGACGTCGATCATGCCTTTGGCGATGACGGGGCGGGCGATGCTGGTGCCGAGGAAGTACTGGCCTTCATAGATGGCTCCGGCCTGGAACATGGGGAAGATGAAGTCGCTGGCGAATTCCTCGCGGAGGTCGCCGATGATGCATTTGCTGGCACCGGTGGCGAGGGCTTTTTCTTCGAGGCCGTCGAGCTCTTCTTCCTGGCCGACATCGGCGCAGTAGGCGATGACTTCGGCGTCATAGGTTTGCTGAAGCCACTTGAGGAGGACGGAGGTGTCGAGACCACCGGAATAGGCGAGGACGATTTTCTTTTTCATTCGAATTGGGGAGAAAGGATTTACGGGATTTTTGGGGGATTAACAGGATTTATTTTGGAAGAATCTGATAGCTGTCTTTGGCGTCTTTGACGAGCCAACCGGCGGCTTCGAGTTCCTTGCGGAGGGTGTCGGAGGTGGGCCAGTCGCGGGCTTGTTTGGCTTGCCAGCGTTGCTCGGCGAGGGCGGCGATGTCTGGGGGGATGTCGGTGGCGGCGGGGTCTTCGGCGGGCGTGGGGAGGGTGAGGCCGAGGGCGTCGAGGAGGAGGTGGAGGCTGGTCCAGGTGGTGAGGGCTTCGGGCTGGGAGAGCTGGGCGGGTTTGGTTTTGTTGAGGGTGCTGAAGATGGCGCCGAGGGCGCCGGGGACGTTGAGGTCGTCGTTGAGGGTGGTCCAGGCGTCGGTGAAGGGGCCGGGGTCGCGGGCGATGAGGCTGGTGTGGGTGAGAGGGGCGGGGGAGCCGGCGGCGAGGTGGAGGGCGCGCTCGGCTTTGGCGAGTTTTTGCAGGGCCTGGCGGGCGGCGTCGAGGGAGTGGAAGGTGAAGTTGAGGGGCTGGCGGTAGTGGGCGCCGACGAGGACGTAGCGGACTTCGGCGGCGGTGTAGCCTTTGGCGGCGAGGTCTTCGAGGGTATAGAGGTTGCCGAGGCTTTTGGACATTTTGCCACCATCGACCATGAGGTGGGTGATGTGGAACCAGTGGCGGGCGAAGTGGCCGTGGGTGGCGCAGCAGGATTGGGCGATTTCGTTTTCGTGGTGAGGGAAGACGAGGTCGACGCCGCCGGAGTGGAGGTCGAAGTCTTCGCCGAGGTATTCGAGGATCATGGCGGAGCACTCGAGGTGCCAGCCGGGGCGGCCTTCTCCCCAGGGGCTGGGCCAGTAGTTGTCGCCATCCTCGGGTTTGCGGGCTTTCCAGAGAGCGAAGTCGGCGAGGGCGTCTTTGGAGTATTCGTCGTTGTCGAGGGCGGAGGCGGATTCGGAGGCGCCGAGTTTGAGTTCGCGGTCTTCGAGGTGGGAGAGGCGGCCGTAGTCTTTGAAGGAGGCGACGCGGAAGTAGACGGAGCCGTCGGCGGTGGTGTAGGCGTGACCGCGCTCGACGAGCGTTTCGATCATGCGGATTTGATGATCAATGTGGGCGACGGCGCTGGGTTCGATGTGGGGAGGGAGGAGGTTGAGAGCGGCGCAGTCGGCGTGGAATTTTTTGGTCCAGAAGCGGGTGAATTCGATGAGGGTCTGACCGGCTTTTTGGGAGTCGCGAATGGTTTTGTCGTCGACGTCGGTGATGTTGCGGACGTGGAGGGTGGGGGTGCCACCGAGTTCGACGACGCGGCGGAAGACGTCCTGGGCGGTGAAGGTGCGGAAGTTGCCGATGTGGGCGGGGCCATAGACGGTGGGGCCGCAGCAGTAGAAGCGGAGGGTTTTGCCGTCGAGGGGGGAGAGGGGACGGGATTCGCGGGAGAGGGTGTCGAGGAGGTGGAGGGGCATACCGGGAGGGGAGAGTGGCTGAGTGATCAGTGTGCAATAATCAGGGTCGTGAAAGATCAGGAAGGTTTGAATCTTTGGTAGATAATGGAGCGCCTCTCGGCGAAGTCACAGCGAATCACGGGAGTGCCGTTCAAGAGGGTTTTGCGGAAAATCACGCGGTAGGCTCCTGATCGAAGGCGGTAGAAACCTTGAAGCTCACTGGTTAGCGCTTTGATATCGCCCTTTTCCTTTTCGAGATCGTGCAGTGCGTCCCGCAAACGCTTTCTTGGCTCTGGTGCCAAAGAACGAACGAAGTCCACGACTTGAGACGCGAGTTCAACCCTCATGGGAGTCAATCATCCAAGGAGGTCAGAGGATGATACTCAGTGCCTGAATTGTGTGAGAGGTCGATGGCTTTGATCGCCTCTGGATTTCCGAGGATCTCGGCGGTTTCGACCTGGATTTCCCAGTCTTCGGCCGACTGTGGTGCAACGAGATAACCGAGCACGCGGTCGCCATCGCGAATGCACACGAGATGATCTGCAGCCTCAGCAAAGAGTGCTGGGAGTCGGACTTGAGCCTCGTCGATAGGATAAACCGCTGTCATAATGGTTATATGGTGACCGATTTTAAGAAGGTAGCAACTCTGTAAAAAGCTTGCGGCGAGGACTTGTGAAGCGGTATTTTTCAGAGATGAAGCGCAGGGATTTTATTTGGACGTCGGTGGGAACGGGTGCGGTTTTGGGGGTATCGGGTGCAGGGGGGGCTGAGTTGAAGCCGACGCGGGTGATTGACACGCACACGCATTTTTATGATCCGACGCGGCCGGGTGGGGTGCCGTGGCCGCCGAAGGAGAACAAGCTGCTTTACCGGACGGTGTTGCCGGATGACTGGGCGGCGGTGGCGGGACCGCAGGGGGTGAGGGAGACGGTGGTGGTGGAGGCGAGTCCTTTGGTGGAGGACAATCAGTGGGTGCTGGATCTGGCGGCGAAGGATGCGCGGTTGATCGGGGTGGTGGGGAATTTGGATCCGAATGATGCGGGGTTTGAGGCGAATGTGAAGCGGTTTGCGGCGAATCCGAAGTTTCGGGGGGTGCGTTGGCGGGGTGGGTTGGTGGATATTGACAAGAATCCGGAGAACGTGCTGAGAGGAGCCAAGGTGCTGGCGGAGCATGGGTTGGAGTTGGATTTGAACGGGTCCAATGCGATGCTGCCGCATGCATTGAAGTTGGCGGAGGCGGTGCCGGATTTGAGGATGGTGATCAATCACTTGGGCGGCTCGGGGGATCCGGCGGCTACGAAGCCGGGATGGGACAAGGGGGTGGCGATTTTGGCGAGGCAGTGTCCGAATGTGTTCATGAAGGTGTCGGCGCTGGTGGAGCAGGTGGCGGGAGCTGAAGGGGCGGCACCGAGGGAGTTGGCGTATTACCTGCCGGTGCTGGATCACCTTTGGAATGAGTTTGGTGAAGACCGGCTGATTTATGGGAGCAACTGGCCGGTGAGTGATCGGGGCGCGCCGTATGAGGTGGTGTTTGGGCTGGTGCGGGAATTCTTTGCGGGGAAGGGGGAGGGGGCGATGGAGAAGTATTTTTGGAAGAATGCGTTGGTGGCGTATGGGGTGAAGTGAGTGGGAGGAAGGAGTTTGAATGGTTTGACGAATGTCCCTCTTCGTGCAACCGTGCTGCACGAGCACCCCGAGCCTGCCATGAATGTCACCATCAAACTTCCTGATGAATTGGTTAACGAAGCGCGGCACAGGGCGGTCGCACGCTCTCAATCGCTTTCGCAATGGGTCGCCGAGCTGCTGCGAACGGAGATCGCACGGCGCCACCCTGACCGGAAAACGCTCTCAGATCGCCTCGGTGACCCTGCAACGGCTCATCGGGATTTTGCACTTCCCGACCGTAAAAGTGAAGTTGAGCGACCTGTTTCATTTCCGTGAAGGCGTTTCTCCTTGATACCGTGACTGTTTCGGAATTTCGGAAGACGGGCCGAATTCATCCGGAGGTGGACCGGTGGCAAATGGACCATCTTGGCGATGAAATGTGGATCAGCGTCGTGACTCCGTTGGAAATCCGCAAGGGCGTCCATTTGGTGAGGGAGAAGGATCCAGCATTTGCTGAAGAGTTGGATGCTTGGCTCGTCAACACGGTCTTGCCGGGTTTTGGGCATCGCATGCTGGGCATTGAGATTTCGACTGCGCTGCAGGCGGCGGAGTATCGGGCGGTGCACGGTCTGAGTCCGAATGACTCTCTGATCGCCGCTACTGCCAAGGTTCACGGACTGACTCTTGCAACCCGCAATAGCTCCGACTTTCTGGTTACCGGCATCCCTCTGGTCAACCCTTGGGAGCGGGTTGGGTGATTTTTAGGTGTGATCGCTGAAACTACAGAATGACGCCGGGTTGGTAGGCGGCGGCTTGGCGGTTTTGGGTGGCTAGGATGCTGACTCGGGCGACGAAGGTGTCGACTTGTTCGGGGGCGTCGCCGGTGTTGGCTCTGTGGGTGGCGAGGATCTCGGAGAGGTCGGTGGCGGTGAGGCCGAGGCGGGGGTCGGCGGCGAGGCGGGTGAAGAGGTCGTTTTGATTGATCTGGCCGGTGCGGAGGTCTTTGACGGTGGCGACGGCGTGTTCTTTGATGGCTTCGTGGGCGGTCTCGCGGCCAGCGCCCTTTTTGACGGCTTCCATCATGACGGTGGTGGTGAGGAGGAAGGGAAGGTAGCGGAGGAGTTCTTGCTCGACGACGGCTTCGAAGACTTCCATCTGATTGAGGATGGTGAGGAAGGTCTCAAACAAGCCGTCGGCGGCGAGGAAGGCGTCGGGCAGCATGACGCGGCGGACGACGGAGCAGGAGACGTCGCCTTCGTTCCACTGGTCGCCAGCGAGGCCGGAGGCCATGGTGAGGTGGCCTTTGAGGATGAGGTGGAAGCCGTTGACGCGCTCGCAGGAGCGGGAGTTCATTTTGTGCGGCATGGCAGAGGAACCGACTTGGCCTTTGGCAAAGCCTTCGGAGGCGAGTTCGTGGCCGGCCATGAGGCGGAGGGTGCGGCACAGGGAGGAAGGGCCGGAGGTGACGTCGCACAGGGCGGAGACGGTGCGCAGGTCGAGGGAGCGGGGATAGACCTGACCGACGGCGTCGAAGGATTTGGGGATGCCGAGGTAACCGAGGATGCGCTGCTCGAGCTCGCGGGCTTTGGCGGAGTCGCCATCGAAGAGGCTGATCTGGTCCATGCGGGTGCCGACGGCGCCTTTGAGGCCGCGGGCGGGGTAGGTGTCGATGAGGTTTTGCAGATCGCCGAGGCCTAGGAGGAGTTCCTCACCGAACATGGCGAGGCGTTTGCCGAAGGTGGTGGGTTGGGCGGCGACGTTGTGAGTGCGGGCGGTGAGGGGGATGTCGCGGGTTTCGGCGGCGCGTTTGGCGAGGGTGACCAGGGCGGCGATGGCTTTGTCGCGGATGACGTGGAGGGCGCGGAAGACTTGGAGCTGCTCGACGTTTTCGGTGAGGTCGCGGGAGGTCATGCCTTTGTGGATGTGCTCGTGGCCGGCGAGGTCGCAGAACTCTTCGATGCGGGCTTTGACGTCGTGGCGGGTGACGCGCTCGCGCTGCATGATGGAGGCGACGTCGATTTGTTCCAAAACGGACTCGTAGGCTTCGATGACGCCAGCGGGGACGGATTGGCCGAGGTCGCGCTGGGCTTTGAGGACGGCGACCCAGTATTGGCGTTCGAGGCGGACTTTGCCTTCGGCGGACCAGATGGCGCGCATGGGGGCGGTGGCGTAGCGATCAGCGAGGACGTTGGGGATGGAGTCGGACATGAGAGCGAAAGGGGTGGTTTTGGACAGGATTGACGGGATTTAGGAGGATGAACAGGATTTTTGGGGGAAGGCAGGTTGCACGGGATGGGGGTGGGGCCAAGGGCGGAGGCGTGTGGAAAAGTGGGATTTGGGATTGCAAGGGGGGGCGGGATTGGGGTTGGATGGGGGGATGGGGTCGATTTTATCTCGTGAGGCGACGGTGGCGCAGCCGGGTTTTTCCCGGTGGCTGGTGCCGCCGGCGGCGATTGCGGTGCACATGTGCATTGGGCAGGTGTATGGGTTCAGTGTGTTTAAGAAGCCGCTGGCGAAGGTGCTGGGGGTGACGGGGCCGGTGGCGGGGGATTGGTCGGAGGCGGATGTGGGGGTGGCGTATTCGATTGCGCTGGCGCTGCTGGGGCTTTCGGCGGCGGTATTTGGGAAGTGGGTGGAGCGGAGCGGGCCGAGGAAGACGATGGTGGCGAGCATGCTATGTTTTTGCAGCGGGCTGGTGCTGACGGCGCTGGCGGTGAAGTGGCACCAGTTGTGGCTGCTGTATGCGGGTTATGGATTGGTGGGCGGGGTGGGGCTGGGGTTGGGGTACATTGCGCCGGTGTCGACGCTAATGAAGTGGTTTCCGGATCGGCCGGGGATGGCGACGGGGATGGCGATCATGGGGTTTGGCGGTGGGGCGTTGATTGGGGGGCCGCTGGCGGAGGAGTTGATGAAGTTCTTTGGTTCGGAGACGTCGGTGGGGGCGAGTGAGGCGCTGCTGGTGATGGCAGGGCTTTATGCGGTGTCGATGCTGTTTGGAGCGGTGGTTGTGCGGGTGCCGCCGGAGGGATGGAAGCCAGAGGGTTGGGTGCCGAAGACGACGCAGGCGAAGCTGGTGACGACGGCGAGTGTGTCGGTGGATGTGGCGTGGAAGACGCCGCAGTTTTGGCTGCTGTGGGTGGTGCTGTGCATGAATGTGAGCGCGGGGATTGGGATTCTGGGGCAGGCGTCGCCGATGATTCAGGACATGTTCAAGGTGACGCCGGCTGCGGCGGCGGGTTATGTGGGGCTGCTGTCGTTGTGCAATCTGGGAGGGCGGTTTTTTTGGTCGTCGATGTCGGATTTGACGGGGAGGAAGGGGATTTACTGCATCTACTTCATTCTGGGGGCGGCGTTGTATGCGAGTGTGCCGTGGACGCAGGGGCAGGGAAGTGTGACGCTATTCGTGGTGGCGACGGGGTTGATTTTGACGATGTATGGGGGTGGGTTTGCGACGATTCCGGCGTATTTGCGGGATTTGTTTGGGAGTTATCAGGTGGGGGCGATCCACGGGCGGCTGATTACGGCGTGGTCGATGGCGGCGGTGATCGGGCCGCAGTTGATGGATCGGCTTTCGGTGGCGAACAAGAAGTCGATGCCGCCTGAGCAGGCGTACAATTCGATTTTCCATCTGATGGTGGGGTTGCTGATGGTGGGGCTGGTGGCGAATTTGCTGGTGCGGCCAGTGGCAGAGAAGCACCACGTCAAAAAAACATCATGAACCCGACGAAGATGAAAGTGATTTTGATTTGGCTGATGGTGGTGGTGCCGCTGGGGTGGGGGGTGATGCAGTCGGTGAAGAAGGCCATGCCCTTGTTTCAGGGGTCGGCGGCAGCGGGAAAACCCTGATAGAATCAGGGTTTGCGAAAAAAGTGAAAAAATCTTCAAGATTGGGTGTAACAAAATCCGAGAAAAATTGAATACACAGTAGGGGCTGAGTTTGCCCCGACTGTGACTATGAAATTTTCATCCACCAATCGTGAGGAAACTGAAGGCGAAACGGCGGCGGCTGAGGAGCCTTTTTGGAAGCATCGGATAGCGATCAAGCACTACTTTTGCATGTCGACCGACTGGCAGAGTGTGATGAGGTCGATGAATCAGATTGCGACAGCGCTGGCGAATGATCCGATGTTTGATGATTTTGCCTCACTGGAGGATTTTTTTGCGGAGGGGAGTTTGGCGCGTTCGAGTGAGTTGCTGGATCGGTTTTATGATTACTGCGACGAGCGGCGGATTTGGGTGGAATGATTTCACCGCAATGGGCAACTCTGGGTAGAGTTGAGCGGGTTGAAATGGGATGGCTCGGGGTGGGAGACCCCGGGCCATTCGATTTTTTATTCTGAAGCGGAGCGCATGCGCTGGAAGGGGGCGCTTTCGGTGAGTGCGAGGATGAGGGTGCGGGTGCGCCAGGAGTCGGCTTCGGTGCGGCGGGTGATTTCGTCGAGGGCGGGGCGGTCGGAGTAGGTGGTGCCGCGGCCGAGGGCGTAGATGAGGAGGTTGTCGGCGAGATTGCGGACGAAGGGTTTGGCCATGTCACGGGTGAGGATGGAGCGGAGGTCGGTGAGGTTTTGAAAGGCTTGGCCGCGGACGAGGTGGCCGGAGGCGTCGATGGGTTTGCCGTTGTCCTCGGTGCGGAAGCGGCCGACGGGGTCGAAGTTTTCGAAGGCGAAGCCGACGGGATCGAGGAAGGCGTGGCAGCCGGCGCAGGAGGCTTTTTCGCGATGGGCGGCGAGTTGTTCACGGAGGGTGAGTTTTTGCTGGCGGCCTTTGCCTTCGTCGATGGGGGGGACGCCCTCGGGGGCGGGTGGGGGTGGGGTGCCGAGGATGTTTTCGAGGAGGAATTTGCCGCGTTTGACGGGGGAGGTGCGGGTGGGGGTGGAGGTGATGGCGAGGACGCTGCCGTGGGTGAGGATGCCGCCGCGGGGAGTGCCTTGGAGCGCGACTTTTTGCAGTTTGTCGCCTTTGATGCCGGGGAGGTTGTAGTATTTGGCGAGGCGCTCGTTGGCGAAGGTGTAGTCGGCGTTGAGGAGGTCGAGGACGGGGAGGTTTTCTTTGATGAGGTTCTCGAAGAAGGTTTCGGTTTCGCGCCGGAGGTCAGACTGGACTTTGTAGAAGTCTTTGAAGCGGGAGTAGTCGGGGTTGAGGTTTTCGAGGTCGCGAAGTTGGAGCCACTGGCCGGTGAAGTTTTTGGTGAGGGCCTCGGAACGCCAGTCGGAGAGCATGCGATCGATGGTGGCGGGGAGGCTGGAGCGGAGTTCGGATTTGGCGGCGAGTTGGAGGAGTTTTTCGTCTGGAGGAGCGGACCAGAGGAAGTAAGAGAGGCGGGAGGCGAGGGTGAATTCGTCGATGAGATGGGAGCCGTGGAGGTCGGGTCCTATGGGGTTGGGGGTGGGGTGGTAGAGGAAGCCTGGGGAGACGAGGAGGCCTTCGAGGAGGAGACGGAGAGTGCCGAGGGGGCTTTCACCGTTGGAGAGGGCGTCTTTGGCGAGTTGCGTCCAGCGTTGGGTTTCTTCCGAGGTGAGAGGGCGCCGGAAGAGGCGGGTGGCCATGCGGGTGGTGAGGGCGGGGATGGAGGTGGGATCGAGCGAGGGATGGTCGAGGGGGCCTTCGATGCGGACCTGATGGAGCCAGAGGTTGCGGTCTTGCTTGGTGGCTTCGTCGTAGAAGTCGTTGAGGAACGAGAGTTCGAGGGGTGAGTCGGTGGATGTGGCGTCGAATTCGTGGTGGAACCACTGGGGTTGTTGGTTTTTGGCGGTGACATCGAAGGTGGCGAGGGTTTGGCCGTTCCACTTGGCGTCAAATTTGGCAGGATCGGTGCCGGCTTGCTGGGCGCCGGCTTTGATGCTGAGGCGGTAGCGGCCGGGGGTGGTGATTTTGAGGGGGTGACGGGCGGTGCCTGATGAGGCGAGTAGGAGGGCGCCGGTGTCGGGGGCGCCGTCGCCGGAGATGAGGACGAGGTCTTCGCCGGTGAGCGACATGGAGAGCGTGCCGACGGGTTTGCCATCGAGGAGCCAGGAGAGGAAGCGGGTGGGTTTGGGGGATTGGAGCGAGGCGGGTTTGGTGAGGACGGCGCGGCGCAGGGTGAGGTTTCGATCGGCTTGGGTGGCTTTGTCGTAGAAGTCGTTGGTGAAGGCGACAATGAGTTCGGTGTCGCCGGAAAGGGGCACTTCGAGGCGGATGATTTGCCATTGGGTGTCTTCGCCGCGATCTTCGGTTGTGATGTTGAAGGTGCCGAGGTCTTGTTTGCCAAGGCGGACGTTCATTTTGGCGGGTTCGGGTCCGGCCTGACTGGCGGCGGCGTGGAGTTCCAGTTGATAGGTGCCCGGAGTGGTGGGTTTGAGATAAAAGGCGGCGCTGGATTCACTGGAGAAGTGGCGAGAGAAGCCTTCTTCGCCCGACTTCGATTGGTGATTGTAAAAGCGTTTGCCGTCGATTTTGAACTCGAGTGTTTCGGACTCTTGGAGGGTGGTGGCGGCTTCAGCCAGTTCGAACGCGGCGCGGACGTATTTTTCCATGAGCATGGGTGAGATGGACAGGACGTCGCCGATGGTATCAAAGCCGTAGCCGCTATCGTCCGGGGGGAAGGCGTCGGCGGGGCGGGAGTCGAGGTGGAGGAGATCGCGGATGGTGTTGTTGTATTCGGCGCGGTTGAGGCGGCGGCGGGTGACTTGGCCGGGGTCGGGTTTGGCGGGGTCCATCCAGAAGATGTTGTCGTCGATCCAGCGGACGATGTCGTCGCGCTGTTGGAGGGAGGGTTGGTCTTTGTTCTCCGGGGGCATCACATGGGTGGTGAGTTGCTGGCGGACGAGGTCCCAAAGGGGGAGGTCGGAGAGGAGGGCGTTGAGGTCTGTGGAGGCATCGAAGGCGAAGTCGCCTTTGTCGACGCCGTCGGCGTGGCAGTCGAAACAGACCTGCTGGAGGATGGGGCGGATGCGCTGCTCGTAGTCGGCGGTTCCGCGGTGGGGTTCAGCGGCTAGGGCGGAGGCTAGGAGGAGAGGGATGACGATGAAGAGGGGGCGTGGCATTCGAGGGAAGTAAGGATACGTGAAAGTGCTGGATTTTTCGGTTTGGAATTCGGACTTTTTTGAAGGGAGACGGAAAGAAGATGGTGGAGGCGGTGGATTTTTTTTGACGGGCACCCCAAGAAGAAATGAATGGCAATCGTGGTGATGTGGTCTGACAGTTGACTTCTTACTCCCATGAAAACATTGCTTGTTGTGTCTTTGCTTAGTGCTGGTGCGGTATTGGCCCAGCCATCCTTGACGGTTTATAATCAGGACTTCGCGGTGGTGCGGGATACGGTGGAGGTGACGTTGATTCCGGGAGTGAATGAGCTGAGGTATTCGGGGGCGACGGCGGCGGTGGAGCCGGAGTCGGTGATTTTGCGGGATCCGACGGGGAAGATTGGGTTTCAGATTTTGGAGCAGAGTTATCGCAACGACCCGGCGGATGAGGCGCTGCTGCTGAAACTGTATGAGGGGAAGGAGATCGAGTTTGAGGTGGATGCGGGGGAGGGGCGGAAGACTTTGGTGAAGGGCAAGGTGGTGCGGGCGGGGAATCCGTCGCCAATCATCGAGTTGGACAAGCGGTTGCGGTTTGATTTGCCGGGGAGGCCGTGGTTTCCGGCGCTGGGGGACAATACGATTTTGCAGCCGACGCTGACTTGGCAGCTGAATGCGGCAGCGAATGAGCAGGGGGCGCTGGAGCTGGCGTATGTGACGGGGGGACTGAGCTGGAATGCGGACTACAATTTGGTGCTGCCAGAGAAGGGGGATGTGTTCGACATGGTGGCTTGGGTATCGGTGCGGAACGGGAGTGGGAAGACGTTTGAGGAGGCGAATTTGAAGCTGATGGCGGGGGATGTGGCGAAGGTGGAGCGGGCGATGGGGGGACGGCGGTTTAAGGGAGAGATGATGCCGATGGCAGCGATGGCTCCGATGGATGATCAGGTGACCGAGAAGACGTTCGATGATTTTCACCTGTATTCGGTGGCGCGGCCGGTGACGCTTTTGGATAAGGAGACGAAGCAGGTGGAGTTTGCGCGGGCGACGGGGGTGAAGTCGGAGCGGTTTTACGTTTATGACGGGTCGGGGTTGAGTCCGTTCGGGGGGAGTTTGCCGATGTATGGTGAGGGGGATTACGGTGGAGCAGAGGGGAACAAGAAGGTGGCGACGTTTGTGGAGTTTAAGAACAGCAAGGAGAACCAGCTGGGCATTGCGCTGCCGAAGGGACGGGTGCGGTTTTACCGTGCGGATGGGGAGCAGTTGCAGTTCACCGGGGAGGTGGAGATGGATCACACGGCGAAAGATGAGCTGCTGCGGTTCCAGACGGGGTATGCGTTTGATTTGGTGGGGGAACGGAAGCGGATGGGCTTCACGCGGAACGAGCGGAGGAATGAGGCGACGGAGAGTTTTGAGATCACGGTGAGGAACCGGAAGGAAGAGGCGACGGAGATCCGGGTGGTGGAGCATTTGGCGCGTTGGGCGAACTGGGAGGTGACGGAGAAGACCCAGGAGTTCACGAAGTTGAATGCGCAGACGGTGGAGTTTCGGGTGCCACTGGCGGCCGGGGAGGAGAAGGTGGTGGGGTATACGGTGAGGTATACCTGGTAGGTCGTTCATGAGCGGGAAGGGGACACGCCTGGGACAGGCGTGGTACGTTTTCGGGGCGGAGCCGGTGGTTCGGCTCGCGGGGGAATTCGGCTGGGACAGGCGGGGTGGCTTTGAGAGATTTCAAAAGGTCGAAATTTCCGCTTGCCGGGCGGGTCTGACTGTGGGAGTATCCTCACCCGTTTTCACGGTTTAACTTCATTTGTTTCGTTATGTCTTACGCAATCATCAAAACCGGCGGCAAACAGTACAAGGTATCTGTTGGCACCAAACTCGACGTCGAGAAGCTCGAAGTCGCTGAGGGCGAAAACGCTGTTTTTGACCAGGTTTTGGCCTGTGGCGAGGGCAGCACGCTGCAAGTGGGTGCTCCGACCGTGAGTGGTGCGACTGTGGTGGCGAAAGTGGTGAAGCAGCATCGCGGCGACAAGGTCGTGGCGTTCAAGTTTCGCAAGCGTAAGGGCTATCACCGCACGGTGGGGCATCGTCAGTCGTTGACCTTGGTGGAAGTGGTTTCCATCAACGCTTAATTTTTCAGATTAAACCGATTTACCCAGAAGGATTGATTTATGGCTCATAAGAAAGGTCAAGGTAGCGTCAAGAACGGACGTGACAGTAACAGCAAGCGTCTCGGCGTGAAAAAGTACGGTGGTGAAGCTGTGATTGCCGGCAACATTTTGATTCGTCAGCGCGGAACGCGTTGGGTGGCAGGCGCGAATGTCGGTATGGGCAAGGATCACACCTTGTTTGCTTTGACCGAGGGCAAGGTGCGTTTTGACCGGGACGGCAAGCGCATCAATGTGGATTTGCTGGCGGTTCAGGCCTAAGGGTTTGAGCTTTGATACGAATTTGGAAAGCGGGCTTCGGCCCGCTTTTTTGTTTTGGTGAGGGGAGGGTGCGAGGGGGGGCAGAACATCGGGATTTTGTTGTTGGGATGCACCGCGAGAGATTGGAGGGACGCGAGAGGGGTGGGTTTGGGTTGATTGAATGTTGGGAATTGGATTGAACCCGAACTCCGAAGTTGGAGGCACGTGATAGGCTTGAGCATTGGCCGCTCAATGCTTCCCGATCCTTGGGCGGCATCATAAAAGATGCAGCCGCTGCGGACCGGGAAGCCTTGAGCAACCAAGCCTCTGCACCTCTCAAGCACCTCGAACTTCGGAATTCGGGTTGAAATGGGGATTGGTCTGTGTACACACATACGAGCGTTTTTTCCTGTGACTCGACTTGCCCGGTTTACGATTGTTGCATTGCTGATGGTTTCCATTGGTGGGCAATGGATGTTGTTGCAGGGGGTGGCGTGGATGGGGATGGCGGTGAGTTATTCGATTGAGGAGGGATCGGTGGCGAGTGGGTTGAGCAAGACGTTTGATGGAGAACATCCGTGTCCGCTGTGCAAGGCGGTCAAAAAAGCGAGTGATGAGGAGGGGGATTCTTCGGTTCCGGGGCAGGGCGGGATGGGGAAAAAGAAGGTGGAGTTGTTTTCAGAGCGGGCGCTGACTTTGTTTGCGCCTGAGCCAGTGAGACTGGGAGTGGAGACCGATGGTGAAGAGGTCGTGGCGCGCCTGATTGCGCCTGATGTGCCGCCTCCGAAGGGGTGGGCTTGATTTGAGCTTGGCGTGTGACTGCGCCTGAGCGATGCAGACGGCGATCCGATGGGTGGCTCTGATTTCACGGTATTCTCGCGTGCAGCGGTGATGGGGTGACAGGAGCGGAGCGGAAACGAGATCGATGATCCCTGAGGGGAGTCTGTGGAGGTTGTTCAGGCGGGTTTTAGGGCTGAGCTCCGAACCTTTCCGGTGCCCGAGTCCATTGGGTCAGCAAGCCGGAAGCCGCCTTGTGCGGCCACCCGTCAGTCACGGTTTGGCTGACGGGTGAATCGACCAGTTGAGATGATTTGTGATGATATGAGATTGTTTATCCAACGTGTTTTTAGACGGGCGCGCCTTTTTGGCGAGGTTGGTTTGTGGGGTATGATGGTGATTGGTGGTGGAGCGGTGCTGGGGCAGTCGGTGTATGAGGGATTTGAGGCGCGATTGATGCATCCGCTGGAGTTGACGCCGGATGGGGCGCGGCTGGTGGCGGTGCATGGTGAGGCGGGGTCGCTGAGTGTTTTCGATGTGACGGGGGCTGGGATGATGCCGGTGAAGGTGAGGGAGGTGCCGGTGGGGCTGGAACCGGTGACGGTGCGGGCGCGGACGAGTGATGAGGTGTGGGTGGTGAATGAGGTGTCTGACTCGGTGAGTGTGGTGTCGTTGGGCGCGGGAGCGGTGGTGGGGGTGGTGCCGGTGGGGGATGAGCCGGCGGATGTGGTGTTCGCGGGAGGGAAGGCGTTTGTGAGTTGCGCGCGTGACAATGAGGTGTGGGTTTTTGACGCGACGACGAGGGCTTTGCTGGCGCAGGTGGCGGTGGAGGGGCTGTATCCGCAGTCGTTGGCGGTGAGTGGTGATGGGGGTCGGGTGTTTGCGGTGTGTTTGCATTCGGGGAATGGGACGACGGTGCTGAAGCGGCAGGTGGCGCCGCCGCAGCCGGGGCCAACGAATGGGGTGCTGCCGGAGGGGCCAGACACGGCGTTGATCGTGCCGGCGAGTGATTCGCGGGTGCCGTACACGGTGTTGGATCACGATGTGGCGGTGATCGATGTGGTAACGCATGCGGTGACGGGTTACCGGGGCGGGGTAGGGACGAATTTGCTGGGGGCGGCGATGCGGCCGGGGGTGGACGAGTTGTGGGTGAGCAACACAGAGGCGCTGAACACGGTGCGGTTTGAGCCGGAGTTGAAGGGGAACTTTGCACGGAATCGGCTGAGTGTGGTGAATGGACTGACTGGCGGGGTGACGGTGCATGATTTGAATCCGGGGGTGGACTATGAGGTGCTGCCGAATGTTGCGGCGCAGGCGGTGGCGCTGGCGCAGCCGACGGCGATGGTGTTTGAGGGGGATGGGGCGGCGCTCTGGGTGGCGGCGTTTGCGAGTGATCGGGTGGCGAAGGTGGATGCGGCGACGGGGGCGGTGGTGGGGCGGGTGGATGTGAGGCCGGCGGGGGGTGACAGCGGGGTGATGCGGGGGCCGCGGGGG